>DASTJB010000150.1:0-7801 GCA_035717005.1 Candidatus Angelobacter sp. | reverse complement strand
AAGCAGAATTCAGGTCTCAGGCGAACGCAAATGTAAGCGCACGGGCACAGGCCGTGCCACAGAAACTTGAGATTCTCGATCGCAGCCGAGGGCGCCTGCGGTCCACGAAGCAGAATTCAGGTCTCAGGCGAACGCAAATGTAAGCGCACGGGCACAGGCCGTGCCACAGAAACTTGAGATTCTCGATCGCAGGCGAGGGCGCCTGCGGTCCACGACACTGGTTAAAGCACAGGCAAGGGCGCCTCCACCCCAAAACGCGCAACGCAGGCGCGTTTCTGAGGACCCCGGCGGCTGCGGTCCACCAATGTCTTAGGCGTTGGGGATGAACCAGCGGATGATCCAGAAGGTGACGGCGGCGACGGCGGCCGAGGCGGGAATGGTCAGCACCCAGGCCCAGACGATGCGTTTGGCGACGCCCCAGCGCACGGCGGAGAGGCGCGTGGTTGATCCTACGCCGACGATCGCGCCGGTGATGGTATGGGTGGTGCTGACGGGGATGCCGCGAGACGCGAGGAAGAAGAGCGTGGCGGCGCCGGCGCTTTCGGCGCAGAATCCGCCGACGGGCCGGAGCTTGGTGATCTTGGAGCCCATGGTCTGAACGATGCGCCAGCCGCCGAAGTAGGTACCCAATCCCATGGCCGCGTTGGCGCCGATGATGATCCACCATTTATAAGGGCCCCAGCCTTTGGCGAACTGCGCCTGGGTGAGATAGCCGCCGGCCAGCAGCGCGCCGGCAATGATGCCCATGGTCTTTTGCGCGTCGTTGCCGCCGTGGCCAATGCTGTAAGCGGCGGCGGAGAGCAGCTGCAATTTTCGGAAGAGCTTATCGACCGTGCGCGGAGCGGTGCGATGGAAGATCCAGGAGACGGCGACCATCAGGGCGAGGCCGATGACAAGGCCGATGAGCGGCGCCAGCACGATGAAGATGAGGGTCGACATCCATTTTTCACCGAGGCCGGGAATGGCGCCGATGAAAGGCCAGTGGAGCTTGGGCTCGCGGACCAAAACCTGCCATCCGGCGCGCGCGATGCCTGCGCCGGCAAGGCCGCCGATCAGAGCGTGAGAAGAGGAGGTTGGAAGTCCCCACCACCAGGTGAGCAGGTCCCAGATGATGGCGCCGGCGAGCGCTGCGAGGATGACGTACTGCGTGACCTGTTTAGGGTCGACCAGGCCGCCGCTGATGGTTTTGGCCACGGCGGTGCCGAAGACAAAGGCGGCCACGAAGTTGAAGACAGCGGCCCAGACGACGGCCCATCGCGGCGAGAGCACGCGGGTGGAAACGACGGTGGCGATGGAGTTGGCGGCATCATGAAAGCCGTTGATGAAGTCGAAGGAAAGCGCGATGAAGATGGTGATGAGAACCAGCAGTCCGCTGAGATGCACTCGTTATCTCCTGTCGCTTCGCTCCAAAACCGCTTGTGAACGTTCTCGCCTGCGATGCATTTCTGCTCCTGTTGCAGCGGGCTCGGCGCGTGCCCGGCCTCGCCCTTTAGTTATGTCGCTTCGCTCCAAAACCGCTGAAGCAGCTTTCCTGATCCGCGTTCATCCGCGTGAGTCCGCGGTAAACTTTTTTTCCGATCAAGGCGATTCCGCGCGAACACGGCGATTTCGGCGATAATTACGCGCTCTTGAGCACCACGCCCTCGAGGACGTTGGCGGCATCTTCAGCTTTGTCAGTGGCCGTTTCCAGGACTTCGTAGAGCTCCTTGAGCTTGATCAGCGAGATGGGGTCCTTCTCTTTTTCGAACAAAACGGCGATGGCGGCGCGGGCGATGCCGTCGGCCTCATTTTCCAGGCGATTGATCTCGACGCAATTTTCCAGCACGTTGTCACGTTTCTTGCCCAGGCGGGCCAGCGCGTCGAGGAGCTGGTCAGACTGTTTGACGACGATTTCCGCCAGCATGGTGGCGGCTTCCGGCGCGGAGGTGATCTTGTACATCACCAGGCGAACGCCGGCGGCGTAAACGAAATCGAGCACGTCGTCGAGCGAGGAGGCAAGGCGGTAGATGTCTTCGCGATCGAAGGGAGTGATGAAGGTCTGATTGAGCTTGGTGAGGATGTTGTGGGTCATGTCGTCGCCGCGGTGCTCGATGTCCTTGAGCTGGCGGATGCGGTCGTCGACATTGTGGAAGTCTTTCAGGGTCTGCTGGAGCAAGCGGGCGCCGTCGCCGAGGTTGCTGGCCATTTCGGCGAACATGTCAAAGAATTTGGTGTCCCGGGGAACGAGGCGAACCATGCGGGTGGAGCTCTCCTGCGTGACAGTGTTAAAGAACGGTCAAAAGCAACAGAAAACTATCGCATGCGCCGGACGATCTGGTCAAACACTCGGGACTACAGAATTGAGGGCTGCTTTCACAGGCGGGTTGTGATATCCGACCGGCGTGCATTATTCGGTCCCGAAATAAAAAGGCCGCCACGCAGGCGGCCTTTTGCAACCCGTGTTCGCGTTACAAGGTACTTTCAATTTCGAAGCCCCAGGCCTCAAGCAGAGGCTCAGGAATGTACTTGCTATTTTTGTTGCGGCGCGCCCACTCGCGCAAACGGGTGGAACGGATGTACTGATCAGGAGTCAGCTTGAACTCCTTTACCGCCTGTTCAAAAGATGTCACAACCGGAATCACCGGCCCGATCGGCTCTGGCTTGCCCCAGTTCGGATTGCCGCGTCTCCTTGCCATGTCTGTTATGCCCTGCCTTTAAATATATTTAAGAGTGCTGGAGGTACTACACTTTTCAGGATTTGGATTCCTCAGGGCCGCCTTTGGTTTCAATTCTTGCTCGGAATTCCGCTGAAAAAAGGGCCTTTAGCTCGCTAGTGGGAACCAAACATCTCGCCAAAACCCCTTATTATAAGGCCTTTTGGTGCTGAAATCAACAGATTTCGACTTCAAGATCGTTAAGCAAACAACGCTAAATGGCACTAAAAGACCAGAGATAACGGTCGATTTCCCTCAGGATCTTTCCAATTCCACAGGCATTTGTCGCCACTTATTACACTTAACGTCAACGAGCTACGGGTTAAGGTTTTTGCCAGGGTATTACCATCAGCTGCGACGACGCGCTGCACACCAGCGCTTCCTTTTCATCGAAAACCTCAGCCTGGCTGAACAGGACGCTTTTCCCCGCCCTAACGCACCGCCCCACGGCCCTGAACCGCCCGGCGGCCACCGGCTTCAGATATGCGACCTGCAAATTAATAGTGGTCGCGTAGTTGTCAGGAAATATATGTGAGATCGCCGCCACGGCACACGCCGAATCGGCAATTGAGGCCAGGACCCCTCCGTGGAGCACTCCATTCTGAAGCAGTTCCGGCCGGACATATGCCTCAAAGACGGCCTTTCCGGCCTCGGCTTCCTTCAACTCTAGTCCCAGGGTCTGCCAGTAAGGCACGATCTTCGACATGGTATGGCGAAGGTCAGTCATGTTCATCTTCATCGAGCAACACTCTAACATCTCATCGCCGATCTCCGGCACGCCGGTGCGGCCTCTCTGCATCGCGCGTTTCCCCGATCACGAGTGCCCGATCATGAGCGATCATCCTTCACCCGCTCTCGCGGCGCGGGCCATGCCCTCACCCGAGCAACATCGAGCTATGGGACGCGGCCAGGCGCATCCGCCCTGTTTCCAGTCAGCACTCGTTATGGAACCTCGGGCAGCAATAATGGAAACATTTTCGCCACCGCGTCAAAAGACAACGCGCCCACAGACGTTCACCTGCGATCCGGGTTATCGCCGCGATACTCGCGTTTCGTCCCCCACATAACCTCCTTTCCTGTATTATGTTGGCCATAAATTAGCAGTCATCTAGGAGGCGAGAATGAGGTTCGTTGCGCGTTTTGTTGCGACAGTGGTTCTGGGGTCCCTTTTATTGACGCCGCTCTTGGCGGAAGATGCAGCCAAGGCGTCCACAAACTCCAATTCGCCCGAGCCGAGCGCAACCGCCGCAGGTTATCTCGCGCCCGCCAGCTCGCTTTTCACCACGCAGGCAAAACCCAAAGCTTCTTCAGCTTCATCGAACGGTGACACCCATCCGGCGGTCGATCTGTTCGTCGGATACTCGTTCGTGCGCTTCTCCACCAACACAACCGTTGCCGCCGTCCCTGTACCGGCGCACGTAAAAGAGACGTTCAACTGGCACGGAATTGAAGGATCGCTGGCCGGCAATGTAAACCGCTGGTTCAGCCTGGTGGCTGACATTGGCGCGTACCGCATCAAAGATCTGCCGCCCAACGTCAGCGGCAGCGCATACACATTCCTGTTCGGCCCGCAGTTCTCGATGCGCCATGAGCACTGGACTCCGTTCGTGCATGCGCTGTTCGGCGCGGCGCGCCTGGCCGATATTCAGGTAACGCCGCCGGCCACTTCCGCATTCTTCAACCGCTCGTTCTCCGCGAACTCGTTCGCCACAGCGCTGGGCGCCGGCGTGGACGCTAATTTCAACAAGCACATTGGCGTGCGCATCTTCCAGATCGACTACCTGATGACCCGATTCACCGATGGCGGCGACAACAAGCAGAACAATATGCGCGCCGCGGCCGGACTGGTGCTGCACTTCGGCGGCAACCCGCCTCCGCCGCCGGTGAACCATCCGCCCACAGCGGCGCTCACGGCGAACCCGACGAAGCTGATTGCCGGCTCCACTGACCCGGTAGTTCTCCAGGCCCAGTGCAGCGATCCCGACAATGATCCGCTGACTTACAAGTGGGCGGCCACCGGCGGCACGGTAGACGGCACCGGCGCCGAGACTCGCTGGAATCCCAGCGGCGTGAAGGAAGGCTCGTACACCGTGACTGTTACCTGCGACGATGGCCGCGGCGGCACCGCCAACGCAACTGCGAACATTGAAGTCGCTCCCAAACCGAACCAGCCGCCCAAGATCACTTCGTGCGCGGCCAATCCGCCAACCATCCAGGTAGGCGCCACCTCCACCATCACGACCACGGCCAGCGACCCTGACAATGATCCCTTGACCTATACCTACACCACCAGCGGCGGGCGCATCACCGGCTCCGGCGCCAGTGTGCAGTTCGACTCCAAGGGCGCGGCTCCGGGCACGTACACCGTGAACTGCCACGTGAATGACGGCCGCGGTGGCGAAGACAGTGCCAATACACAGGTGGTAGTCCAGCCCAACCAGCAGCAGGTCCAGCTGGAGCAGCGGCTCTCACTGCACAGCATCTACTTCCAGACCGCGCAGCCCACGGAGAAAAATCCCAGCGGCGGGCTGCTGGCGAGCCAGGAAGGCACGTTGACCACTCTGGCCCAGGACTTCAAGAAGTATCTGGCGTTCAAGCCCGATGCTCACCTGATCCTGCAGGGCCATGCCGATCCGCGCGGCGGCGCCGAGTACAACAAGAAGCTCTCTGACCGTCGCGTGAACAAGACCAAGGACGTTCTGGTCGCGCAGGGCGTTGATGCCGGCCACATCGACACCCAGGGTCTGGGCGAAGAGACCACTCCGCCGATGACCGCCGACCAGGTCAAGTCCGCCATCCAGCAGGACTCGAGCCTCACCGCAGCGCAGAAGAAGGTGCTGACCAGCGACGCTCGCGCCCTGGTGCTGGCCCAGAGCCGCCGCGTTGACGTGACACTCAGCACGACGGGACAGACCTCGGTCCGGCAGTATCCGTTCAACGCCCAGGATGCCCTGCGGCTGATCGATCCCAAGGGCCTCCGCACCCGCGCCGTGGAACGGACCCAGAAAAAGACCGGCGGCAAGACCGGGACCACCAAGACCGGAACCAAAAAGAAAGGAGCAGCGGCGCCCAAGAAGTAGTCGCTCGCTGCTTAAGACAAAACTCAATGGGCCGGGATTACTCCCGGCCCGTAGTTTTTGCCCGTAAGATAATCTCGCGCGCCATGAAATTCAGTGACAAACTCGCCCGGTGCGGAAATGTTGCCGAAATTCGCTCCTGAGGCGCTCGCGCAGCGATCAAGAATTATATTTTGTATTGACTTTCGTCCCATCCGTTATATGATTGCTCCGCCTTTACCGCAAACAACCTAAAAAATGCCCGTCCAGAAAATGACGAAGTGCCCTGTCTGCCACGGTGTCGGCAGGACCTCGGCCGGAAAGCCCTGCAAACGCTGCGGTGGCACCGGCGAGGTGAACGCCCTCTCCAAAAAGAGCAAGCGCATCATCCCACGCGGCACGAACGCCCCCCAGCACACACCCGCCTGATCAAATTAAAATTTGAAAGCCCGCAGATAGATAGGACAGAGAAGTCCGGCTGTTTTTCCGATCACCCGTTCACCAGATCACCCGATCTCCCGATAGTGATCACCTGGTGCTCGCCGCAGCTGCTCTTCGCCTGCGCCTTGATCTGCTCCAGAACGGCGGTACCGTACTTCACCAGGAAATACGCCGCGCCCACTTCCCTTTCCTGAAGCTCCTTGTTGGGGTAAAGCGCTGTGATCAGTTCGTCGGAGTGGCGCGCGACCTCGCTATTTTTGCGCGCCTCGGCGCGGGCCGCCTTGTCACGCAGCCCGTGCAGCTGGTAACGCATCTTGGCTGCGGCATTTTCCGCCGCGTCCACCAGCGTTTTGTCCAGCTTCTCCAGCGGCCGCTGGATCTGCTCCAGCGCCTGTTCCAGGTGCTCTGCCGCCGAATCGAAGCTTTTGAGGATGCTCTCCGGCAGAGCGCGCGCGGCCACCAGCTCGCGGAATTTTTCCGGGCCGGCAAAGAGATCCGGAAGTTCCAGCTGGTAGCGATCGAGTAATTTGGCTTGGCGGGGTTCAATCAGCGTAGCAAAAATGCGGGGAAGAATGGGAGTAACACGCCCGGCCAGCTTGCGATAGACAACTTCAATCTGGGCGAAGTAGGCGATCTCGGCCGGGCCTCCGCAGTAGGCCAGCGTCGGCAGCAGGTAGTCCTCGACCACCGGCCGCAGCAGCACGTTGGCGCTGAAGCGCTCCGGACATCGCTCCGTCTCGGCCAGCAGCTCTGCCACGGGCAGTTTGCGCTCGCCGATCATAAATTCCGCGCCCTGATGACGCACCGGCATGCGCGCTCCATCCTGCTGATAGAAACAAAGCGTGTGCGAAGGCGTGACCTTGACCTGCGCGTGGTAGCCCGACGATTCCAGCTCCTGATCGCGCTCAAAAAGCGCCTGGTTGATCTCTTCGGCCCTTTCCAGTGCCGCGCGATACACTGGCTGCGCGATGCGGTGGAGCTCGGGATCCAGCGCATTCAGAAAGACGATGCCGGAATCGGCGTGAGCGAAGACGCGCGCGTAAAACTTTGCGAAGGCCGAGCCGAAGGTCTCGCCTTTCTTGTAGCTCGCGGCCAGCATTTCGCTGATCTCCGAGCGGCCCAGAATCGCTTCCACCTGCGCTACGGCGGCGGCAATCTCCTCAGTGAAGGTAATGGTCCCAACCGGTGCGCCTTCGGCATGGGGAACGTTGACCGTGAATTTCTTCAGGTGATCGCCGGCGGGAAAATTCACTGAGCTGATCTCTTCAAAGTCGTGGTCTTCGGTGGCCAGCCAGAAGACCGGCACTGCGCCGGGGTCCCCGGCAAACGCGTTCTTTGCGTTTGTAGGGGTGGCTGAGCCTGCTTCTTCCGCCAGCTTCACCACGGTGAGCGCCTTCAGGATCGAGAACAGCGGACCGCCGAACAATCCCACCTGCTGCCCCGTGACCATGGCCGGAGCTCCCGCGCGCAGTCGCTCGATGTTCTTGAGCGTCTTTTCGCCCGCGCCGAATTCGCGGTTCTGCCGCTCCAGAATGGCCGCGACTTTTTTGCGCCGTTCGTCCGGGTATTGGATCCTCTGGACTTCGTCCTGCCACCAGTCATGCTGGAGCG
>DASTJB010000149.1:0-3208 GCA_035717005.1 Candidatus Angelobacter sp. | reverse complement strand
GGCATGTGCGCGCCCACGGAAACAAACATCTGCGGATACTTGAAGGCCAGGCGCAGCGCGCCGTATCCGCCCATGGAAACGCCTTCGATCGCGCGGCCGCTCCGGCTATTTGAGATCCGAAAACGCCGCTCCATTTGCGGCACGAACTCGCGAACGAAGAAGTCTTCGTAGAGCACATGCCCGTCGCGCGAGTTGATGTAAAAAGAATTCTCCCCCTGCGGCGTGATGATCACGAACTCGCCAATTCTCTTCTGCTCCCATGCGTCCTCAATTGCGCTGGAAGCGCCGCTGGAGGCCAGGAAGCTCTGGTCGCCGCCCAACCCATGCAGGAAATAGACCACAGGAAAGCGTTTGCCGGGAGTCGCATCGTAGGCCGGCGGCAGCATGGCGCAGAAGCCGATGCGGCCGGGAACGTAGCGGCTCTTCATGGCGCCGCACTGCACGCGCGATTCCGCAACCGCACTGGCCGTCAACAGCAATAAGAAAAATGAAGCCCAATAACGAAGCATGTATAACCAACTTACCGCAGAGATCGCAGAGTTCGCAGAGAAGAAAGATGAATCCATCTCTCATTCCCTCTGCGCTCTCTGCACGCTCTGCGGTGAATTCCCGCCCGCTGACAGCTCAATCATGCCTGAGCGCATGTACCGGATCGAGCCGCGCGGCGCGCGAGGCCGGATACAGTCCCGCAAACAGGCTCACGAACACGGCGAACCCCAGTGCGGCGATCACCAGCCACAGCGGCACATACCAGAAATTCTCCGGGCGCAGCTCCTGCCGTTGCAGCCAGATGTTGGTGCCCAGGTTGATCACGCGGCCGATCCCCCAGCCCAAACCAGCTCCCAGCGCGCCGCCCAGCAGTCCCATGGAGCCGGCTTCAAAGAAGAAGATGCGCTTTACGTCGCCGTCACTGGCGCCCAGCGCTTTCATGATGCCAATCTCGCGCCGTCGTTCCAGGATCGCCATGACCAGCGTGTTCACGATGCCGAGTGAAGCCACTGCCAGCGCCATGCTGCCGAAGATCCCCAGGAAGAGATCGAGAAACTTGAAGAAGCGGGTCACGTTCTTAGACGCATCGACGATGGAAAACGTGCTGAAGCCCTGCTTCTTGATATCGTCTTCCACCTGCGCGACCGCCTTGCTTTGCTTCACCCGCACCATCAGCGCGATGTACGTCTTGCCCGCCGCAGGACGCAGCGTGTTCCACAGCTCGCCGGCCTGCACCATGTTCATTGATTCGGCCAGCGCCAGTGGGAGGAAGACCGGGGTGCGCCCCTGGCGGAATCCGCGATTCGGCTCGTTGGTTACAATTCCCACGATCTTCAGCCTGACCTGCCGCGGCACCAGGTTGAAGGTCTGCGCGTCTTCATCCTGCAAGTCGCCGGACTGGTCAGCGCCATCTTGAGCGGCTGCCGGTTTTTTCACCGGCTTGCTCGCCGGCGGCGCGGTGTTTTCCTCGCGCGTGTGATATTTGAGCGTTATGTACTTGCCCAGCAACTCGTTCGCCTGATCGGATGTAAGCTTCACCTGCGAATTGCGCTGCTCCTGCTGTATGCCGAGCAGATCGCGCCCGAAGTCGGCCAGCATGATCGTCTCCTGCGCGTCCGGCGCGGAGAAGAACCCGCCCTGTACGTCATCCATCGCTTCACTGTTGCGCGCCGACTGCGGCAGCGTGCCCACCACGGTGAAGTGGCCGTCGCCTTTCGCATTCTCCAGCCGGATATCGCCCACCGCGCTGAAGTTCGGATAAACCTCCGCCACGTTTGCCAGTTGCTCAAACCCATGACGCGCGGCATCGTCAAGCGGCTTGGGTTGCGTTGCCGGAGCGGCCTGGGTAAAGCGGGGCGCGCGGGCATCCTGCCGCGAAGTAACAATAATGGTGTCAAAAAGGCCGGAGCGGCCCAGATTGCGGTTGACCAGCTTCTGCAAACCAATGCCCAGTGACAACATGGCTACCAGCGACGCCACGCCCACGCCGATTCCCAGCGTGGTGAGCGAATTTCGCAGACCGGCTTCGCGCAGATTGCGTCCGGCAAGCTCTACCAGATCGTAAGCTCTCACCGTCCCACCCCAATCTTCTCCAGCTTTGAGTTCTCCAGCTCGCCCACCACTTTGCCGTCGCCCAGGAAGACCAGCCGGTTGGCATAGCGCTCCGCCAGCGGCCGCTCATGCGTCACCATGATGACCGTCATGTCCAGGCTGTGGTTCAGCTCGCGAATCAGGTCCATGATCTCGGTCCCGGTCTTGCTGTCCAGGTTGCCGGTGGGCTCGTCAGCCAGCAGGAGTTTCGGCCGGTTCACCAGCGCTCGCGCGATCGCCGCGCGCTGCTGCTCGCCGCCGGACATCTCGCTCGGCCGGTGCTTGGTGCGATCGCTCAGCCCCACGCGCTCCAGCGCTTCCTGCACCCGCGCCCGCCGTTCGCGGCGCTTCACTTCGGCAAAGCGCATGGGCAGCTCGACGTTTTCGTACAGCGTCATGGTCGGCACCAGATTGAATGACTGGAAGACCATTCCCACCGTGTGCCGTCGATACTGCGCCAGCTGCTCTGAAGTCATGGTGGCCAGGTCTGAGCCTTCAACAACAATCGCGCCGGAGTTCGGCCGGTCGAGCCCGGCAATCAGGTTCAGCAGCGTGGATTTGCCCGAGCCCGAGGCGCCGAGCAGCGCGATGAACTCGCCGCGCTCCGCCGCCAGGCTCACACCATCGACCGCCGGGATGGTCGAGCGCCCCAGCCGGTAATGCCGGACCACCGCAACCGTCCTGACCGATTCGTTTTCACTGCCGTTGGTCGTCAAAGTTGAATCCTCAATCAATGCGTATTGCCCGAGACGCTTTTTGCAGGTTGCACCGAGCCAAAATGCCCTATGACTATGACTTTTCCAGCTACTCGAATGTTACTACGCGAAGCGGCTTTTTCAGGCCGGCGGTCAGCCTTTCACCTTAGGACAAAGGTGCGCGTGGGGAAATTGGCCATCAAACTTGTGGACTCGAACTTTTGACTGACAACCATGAACACAGGTTCCGGATAAGAGGCGAGGGCCCAATTGAAATCCGAGCAAAAACCGGTGCTATTGTTGTTCTACGTTCAATGAGCCCCGTAACTCACTTCTTCGCCGGGTGGATGTTGGCTGCGACCGCCGAACTCGCCGGCCCCGTCGCCCTCACCCGGCGCGAAAAAGCCCTGATCGTCGCCGCCGCAGTCGCGCCC
>DASTJB010000148.1:0-32310 GCA_035717005.1 Candidatus Angelobacter sp. | reverse complement strand
GCGCTCACCCGCGCACCGTTTGCATCTCCTTTGGCAAGGCCGGCCATCGCATGGCGGAAATTCTGGCGCGCCAGGCGGGAACCACGGTCGAGGGAATTGTCGTCGATCCCAATCCGCATCCTTATCAGCTTGCCGGCTATCGCTATTTTGCCGGAGGACATCCGCAGCCCAATGCCGAGTCTGCGCGCGGCGCCGAGGCGGTGCTCAAATCACTCAGCGCACTCAACGCGGAGGCGCTGGTGATTTATCTGATCAGCGGCGGTGGCTCGGCCGCGCTGGAAAAGCCGGTGGACGACGAGATTTCGCTTGCCGACCTGGTTGCCACGTATAAAGCGCTGGTGAATTCGGGCGCGCCGATCGCCGAGATCAATGCGCTGCGCAAGCATCTTTCTGCCGTCAAGGGCGGGCGCATGGCCAAAGCCGCCCAGGGTGCCCAGCAGGTCTCGATCATGGTCTCTGACGTGCCGGCTGGTGCGCTGGACTCGCTCTCCTCGGGGCCAACCATGCCGGATTCGAGCACCGTGGATGACTGCTACCGCATTGCGCACGAGTACAACCTGCTCACGGAGCTGCCCAGTTCGGTTCGCGAGCTGTTCCAGCGCCGCGCTCTGGAAGAAACTCCCAAGAAAGACGATCCGGCCTTCACCCGCTCGCGCTGGTGGAGAATTCTTTCCAACGAGACAGCGGAGCAGGCCGCCGCCGCGGCAGCCTCGCGCCACGGCTTTGCCGTGGAGATCGACCACAGCTGTGACGATTGGGACTACGCCAGGGCCGCCGACTATCTTCTGGATCGCGTGCGCCGTCTGCGGCAGGGCGTGAGCCGGGCGTGCATCGTCTCCGGCGGCGAGGTCACGGTGAAGGTGCCCGCCAACGCAGGCGTGGGCGGACGCAACCAGCACTTTGCGCTCTACTGCGCGCAGAAAATTGCTGGCGAGAACATGGTCGTACTGAGCGCGGGGACTGACGGGATCGATGGCGTCAGTCCGGCCGCGGGCGCCGTCGTCGATGGCACGACCCTGGAGCGGGCGAAAAACGCCGAGCTGGACGTGGCTGCGCACTTCAACGCCTTCGATTCATTTCCCCTGTTTGAGAAGCTGGGCGATGCCATACAGATGGGCCCGACCGGAAATAATGTGCGCGACCTGCGGATCCTGCTCGCCTATTGAGGCTGATGCGTCAATCGCGGGTTGACGCCCACCAAGAAATCACCGCGAAAACGCGGTACCATAGGCATGTTCAGCCACGGAGAAACTGCTTGAAGCGTCTGATCATTTCCCTAGCACTCCTTCCCGTCCTGCTCACGCCGCTATGCGCACAGGAGTCGCCGCTCGATGCCATCAAGCGGCGTATTGAAGAGGCGCGCTCGGGCAACAAGACTTCCCGTCTGAGCGATGACAAGATCATTGCGGGACTGAAAGAGGCGCTGCGCGTCGGCACCGGCAACGCCGTCTCTCTTACCGGCAGGCCGGACGGATTCTTCAAGAACGCGGCCATCAAAATTCTGCTGCCGGAGAAGCTGCGTACCGCCGGTAAGACGCTGCGCATGATTGGCATGGGCTCGCAGGTGGATGCGCTGGAGCTCGGAATGAACCGCGCGGCGGAACAGGCTGCGCCCAAAGCCAAACAGATCTTCCTCAATTCGCTCACCCGCATGACTTTCAGCGACGCCCGCCAGATCCTGACCGGCGGCGACACCGCCGCCACCGACTACTTCAAGCGCACCAGTTCGGGCGAGCTGACCACGGCGTTCGCGCCCATTGTGCATCGGGCCATGGAAAACGTGGGCGTGGTGCGCCAGTACAACCAGCTCATGATGAACCCGATGCTCTCCTCGGTCGCCAATGACAAGAGCTTCAGCCTCGACGACTACGTAGTCGGCAAGAGCATGGACGGCCTGTTCTACATGGTCGGCGAGGAAGAGAAGAAGATCCGCAAGGACCCCGCGGCGCAGATCACGCCGATCCTGAAAGAAGTTTTCGGCCGCATGACCGGCGGGAGCCCGCAGAAGTAGCTTAAGATAGGCAGTGTTGCAGGATAACTAAGTCGGGAGAACAAAATGGATGCTGCATCGGGAACAGTTCGGTCGAGCGGAATGGTTTGGGCGGGAAGGATCCTCAGCGGGCTCATCGTTGTTGCCCTCTCGGCGCTCAACGCGATGGGACTATTGCATAAAGCTGAGAGCCTGAAGCACTTCGTTGCCTATGGCTACCCGGAGAGCGCGTTTGTTCCGATTTCTATCGTGTTCTTCGTCTGCATTGTTGTTTACGCAATTCCGCGCACCGCAATCTTCGGCGCCATTCTGTTTACCGGCTACTTCGGCGGCGCCGTGGCCACGCACGTCCGCGCGGGCGAGCCCTACTTTTTCCCGATCGTTGTAGCCGTGCTGGTCTGGCTGGGAATTTTTTTGCGCGACGCCCGGCTGCGCGCCCTGGTGCCGCTGCGTTAGTTCTGTCGCTGCGCTCCCAACCGCCGGCGAGCGCGCCCGAGTGAGTTCCGTTTATGCCGACTTGCGCTGTGCGGGAACGAATTCAATGATCTTGCCGCGCAGCTCCGGAGGCGTCCAGGGGCGTGTTTGGGTCTGATGATTTGCCGGAATGTAGAATTCGATTAGCTTTGCCATAACCGCCTCCTTTCGCCAGGCTTTGTTTTCTGTCGCTCCGCTCCAAACCGCCGTCGATTGTCGCGCTTTCCGTCTTCCTCTTGCGTCTGTCACAGCGGGCTCGCCGCGTGCTCGGGCTCGCCCTTTTAATCTATCGGTCAGTTGTCACCTCATCGCGCTCCACCCAGCTTTGTCATAGGTCGGTTACTCCCTCAAACACTCATTGTGATAGCAAGTTGTGTGCCACGGCGGGATGCCCAAATATCAATGCTTTGGGCCGTTGGCTGCGTGGAATCACTCAGTTATGCGGGCCCAACGGAGTCCTATGGCGCAAACACTCAAGTTAAGTTTTGTGGAGTTGAAGTAAATGGCGGTTAGCCATGCACATGATCGTCAAAAGGTCGGCGTAGCTATTTCTTCCTGCTCTCCGGTGGTTATTTTTCGGTTGGTGCATTCCGTCCCATCCGCTTTCTTTACCGGAAGGTCAATGAATGGCGCTCCAACCCGTCAGAAGCATCAGAGCCCGGAACTTTTTGAGCAGAACATCGTAGTACCTTCAGGAATTAAGGCGGCATATTACTGGACAGCAATGGCCGCCAGCCCTGACAATCTGTGTACCACGTTTGAGCGTTGTCGCCTCTCGATTGCGAGAGAAAGGATTCCTGCCATGAAAAAGTTTTTCCAGCCGATTTTGTGCCTGGCGTTGCTTGTCTCCATGCTCGGCGCCCAGCAGAAAGACAAGAAGGCCCCGGAACACGCAGCCGCACCAGCTGCCGCCAAGACGCAGAGCGGGCTGCCGCCCATCATCGATCGCGAACTGATCTTCGGCAACCCGGAGATCGCCGCCGCCCAGCTCTCGCCCAACGGAAAGTATCTTGCTTTCCTCAAGCCGTGGAAGGACACGCGCAATGTGTACGTAAAGGGCGTGGATGAGCCTTTCAGCGCGGCGCGCCTTTTGACCACGGAAACCAAGCGTCCCGTGGCCGGATACTTCTGGACCTGGGACAGCAAATATATTCTTTATGCGAAAGACAAGGACGGCGACGAGAACTTCAATGTTTACGCCGTCGATCCAGCGGCCAAGCCGGAGGCCGGCGCCGAGGCGCCGCCTTCGCGCGACATGACCGGCCTCAAGGGCGTTCGGGTGGAGATCATTGAGGTTCCCAAGAGCGATCCGGACACCATCTACATTGGCCTGAACGACCGCGACAAGGCGTGGCACGATCTCTACAAGCTGAAGCTCTCCACCGGCGAGAAGACGCTGGCGCGCAAGAACACCGAGCGCATCACCGGCTGGACCTTCGACCTGAAAGGCAATCTGCGCCTGGCCTCCCGCTCGGCGGAAAACGGTGACACCGAGGTCCTGCGCGTGGACCAGGACAAATTCACCAAAATTTATTCCTGCAACGTTTTCGAGAACTGCGGGCCACAACGCTTCCACAAGGACGGGAAACACGTTTACTTTGAGAGCAACAAAGGAGCAGACGTCAATCTGGTTTCGCTGATGCTGATGGACCCGGAGACGGGTAAGACCGAGCTGGTGGAATCGGATCCGCTGAAGCGGGTCGACTTTTCCGGCGCGCGCTTCTCCGAGGCCACGGACGATCTGGTGCTGACGCTCTACTACGATGAGCATCGCCGCCGCTACTATCGCGACAAGGGTTTTGAGAACGACCTGAAGTGGCTGGAGAGCAAGTTCCCGGGCAAAGATGTCAGCATCGCCTCGGATACGCGCGATGAGCAGACCTGGCTGATCACGGCGAACAGCGACACGGAGCCGGGCGAGACTTATCTCTTCGACCGCAAAACGCGCAAGCTGGCGCTGCAATACAAAATCCGCGAAAAGCTGCCGCGCGAAGCTCTGGCTACAATGAAGCCGGTTGCCTACAAGTCGTCTGATGGGTTGGAGATTCCTGCCTACCTGACGCTGCCCAAGGGCGTACCCGCCAAAAACCTGCCCGCACTGCTGATCCCGCATGGCGGTCCCTGGGCGCGCGATATCTGGGGCTACAACGGCATTGCGCAGTTTTTTGCCAACCGCGGCTACGCCGTCCTGATGCCCAATTTCCGCGGCTCCACGGGTTACGGCAAGAAGTTCCTGGATGCCGGCAATAAAGAGTGGGGCAAGAAGATGCAGGATGATGTGACCTGGGGCGCGAAGTATCTGGTCGCCGAGGGCATCGCTGATCCGAAGCGAATCGGGATTCTGGGCGGCTCGTACGGCGGCTACGCCACGCTGGCCGGCGTCACGTTCACGCCCGATCTATATGCCGCGGCCGTCGACATTGTCGGCCCGTCAAACCTGATCACTTTGCTGGAATCGATTCCGCCGTACTGGGAGCCGATCCGCAAGTTGTTCTATGAGCGCATGGGCGATCCCAACACTGCGGATGGCAAAGCCCTGCTGACCGAGCGCTCTCCGCTCACCTACGCCGACAAGATCAAGACGCCGCTGCTGGTAGCGCAGGGCGCCAACGATCCGCGTGTGAACAAGCGCGAGGCTGACCAGATTGTGATCGCGCTGCGCGACCGTGGTTATCCAGTGGAGTACTTGCTGGCGCCCGATGAGGGCCACGGCTTTGCCCGCCCGGTAAACAATATGGCGCTCTTTATGGCGTCAGAGAAGTTCCTGGCCAGCCACCTGGGCGGCCGCTATCAGGAAGGCGGAACGCCCGAGGCGGTAGCGCGGCTGCACGAGATCACCGTCGATCCCAAGACCGTCGTGCTGGCCAAGAAGGTGGACACCAACGCGGTCGGAGTCCCCAAGCCCGCGGTTGACCTGCAACCCGGCACGTACAAGTACAAGGCAATGATCGAGGCAGGCGGTCAGCAGATTCCGTTGAGCGTTGTCACCACGATCGCGGCGGAAGGCGACGGCTGGAACGCAACCGACACCCTGGAGACCCCCAACGGCACCATCACCCAGGTGGCGTCGCTGGAAAAAGGAACGCTGATCACGCGGAAGCTGAGCCTGAAGAACGCCATGGCAACCATCAATTTGGATTTTGCCGGGAACAAGGCTTCAGGCAAGGTCAACATGAATGGAAATGATCAGCAGGTAGCAGTCGACCTGGGCGGCCCGCTGTTTGCCGAAGGGCCGGGAGCCAAGCAATGCATCTCCAGCCTGCCGCTCGCGGAGGGCTACGGCACAACCTATCGTAACTTTGACGTGCAGCAGCAGAAGGTCAAGCTGCTGCAATTGAAGGTGACGGGAGTGGAAAAAGTGACCGTGCCGGCCGGGACCTTTGACACCTTTAAGGTGGAGATCACGTCGGCTGATGGCGGCAGCGACAAGCAAACCATCTGGGTGGCCCGCGACTCGCGCAAGCCGGTGAAAGCAACGGCGGTGCTGGCACAGATGGGTGGCGCCGTGCTGACGCAGGAGCTGGAGCAGTAGAAGCTGTTAGCAACTGGCAATTGGCAATGACCAAAACCTGATCGTCATCAGGAAAGGCCTGCTCGTGAGAGCGGGCCTTTTTGTTGGAGTATTCACCCGCCGGCAGTCAGGATTCAGCTTCAGGTGAAGCGACGCAATCGCAGCTAATCAACTCTTCACAGCGGTCCAAATTCCTTGCTTGCCCCCCTGCCAGCACAGAATCTGGGCCGATGGTTTAGCTAATTGCTAGTTGCCAATTGCTAATTGCTATACTGAGACGCTTTATGTCGTCGCCTGCTTCCGGAGATACTCCCAGGAAACTCCGTTTCAGATTGCTGCCCACGCTCAAGCGTGGGGAGATGTGGCGCTACTTCGGCCCGGCCTTTGTCGCCAGCGTGGCGTACATCGATCCGGGGAATTTTGCCAGCAACTTTGAAGGCGGCGCGCGATTCGGCTACACGCTCTTGTGGGTGCTGCTGTGGTCGAACGCCATGGCCATCCTGATCCAATACCTCTCGGCCAAGCTGGGGATCGCCACCGGCCGGACGCTGCCGCAGAACTGCCGCGCGCATTTTTCCCCGAAAGTGAATTTCGGGCTGTGGATCGCGGCGGAGCTGGCCGCGCTGGCCACTGACCTGGCGGAATTTCTGGGCGCCGCGCTCGGCTTCTATCTTCTTTTCGGCATTCCTCTCTTTCTGGCGGCGCTGATCACTGCCGGCGTCGTCTTCCTGATGCTGGCGGTCGAGCTCTACGGCTTTCGCCGGTTGGAGCAGCTCATCATGGCGTTCGTCTTTGCCATTGCCGCCTGCTACGCGTTTGAAATGTTCATGGTGCACCCGAACTGGGGCGAGGTGGCCAAAGGCGTCCTGGTGCCCCGGATCAGCGCCGACAGCATCTACGTGGCCGTAAGCATGCTGGGCGCGACGGTGATGCCGCACGTGATCTACCTGCATTCCGCGCTGGTGCAGCACCGGGTGAAGGAAGACGCAGCCAGCGACCATCCGGAAAAGTGGCTGCTCACCATGCGCCATTTGCGCTACGAACTGTTCGACGTGCTGGCGGCGATGAACGGCGCGTGGCTGATCAACTCCGCCATGATCGTAATGGGCGCGGCGGTCTTCTTCA
The DNA here is from genome assembly GCA_035717005.1 of Candidatus Angelobacter sp. Classification (GTDB taxonomy): domain Bacteria; phylum Acidobacteriota; class Terriglobia; order Terriglobales; family Acidobacteriaceae; genus Angelobacter. Next base: position 25,210 of record DASTJB010000148.1, on the reverse strand, counting down.
CCCACAACGCCAACTTCAGCTTCGATGAGGCGCACCTGACGCTGCAGCCGCTCCTGCCCGCGGTTTCCGGCACGGCGTTTGCTCTGGCGCTCTTGTTCTCCGGGCTGTCATCGTCCACGGTCGGTACCATGGCCGGGCAGGTGATTATCGAAGGATTTCTGGACATCAAATTCAGCGTCTTTCTACGCCGCCTGATTACGATTATTCCTGCGCTGGTCGTGATCGCACTGAAGCTCGATCCGCTGAAGATCCTGCTGCTCTCGCAGGTGGTGCTGAGCTTTGCCATTCCTTTTGCGCTGGTGCCGCTCGTCATCCTTACGCGCTCAAAGACGGTAATGGCGGACATGGTGAACCATCGCCGCACGAACGTGATGGCCTATGCTGTGACGGCCATCATCGTCGGCTTGAACCTGCTGCTGCTATACCGGATGCTCGGCGGCGAGTTCTAGCGAATCGCCGGGGTCGCCCAAGAAAGACTTACCACTGATCAACACTGATGACACTGATCCCGGGAAGGGCCAAACCCCACCGCGGATTTTCGCGGATGAACGCGAATTGGTGCTTCAGGATTTAGAATAGAGAGTTTGGGAGGAGCTGCCCGAAACGGTGTGGCGAGGCCCTCCCGGCCCGGTGTCACCCACATGGGACCGGAACGGCTGATTGCTGAATCGAACGCCGGGCCACAATGAATCTAATAGGGAAGGTGGACTCATGAATACATTTGGCAGCCGCTCGAAGTTGCGGGCCGGCAATCAGGAGTATGAAATCTACAGGCTGGATGCGCTGGATAAACACAATTGCCCGCCCAATCGCCTTCCCTTTTCATTGAAGATCCTTCTGGAAAATCTGCTGCGCACGGAAAATGGCCGCAGCGTTACCGCTGACGACATTCGCTTTCTCGCCGGTTGGAAGCCGCAGGCCGTCCCCGACAAGGAAATCGCTTTCACGCCCGCGCGGGTGCTGATGCAGGATTTCACCGGCGTGCCGGCCGTGGTTGACCTGGGCGCCATGCGCGATGCTATGAAGAAAATGGGCGGCGATCCCACGCTGATCAATCCGCTTCAGCCCGCCGAACTGGTGATTGACCACTCGGTGCAGGTGGACGAGTTTGCCACGGTGGGTGCTTTTGCCGTGAACGCGCGTCTGGAATTTGCGCGCAACCAGGAGCGCTACGCCTTCCTCCGCTGGGGACAATCGGCGTTCCGCAATTTCAAGGTCGTGCCGCCGGACATGGGCATCGTGCACCAGGTGAACCTCGAATACCTGGCCCGCGTGGTTTTTGCCGAGAAGCGCAATGGCGTGACTGTCGCCTATCCGGACACGCTCGTGGGAACAGACTCGCACACCACGATGATCAACGGCCTGGGCGTGCTGGGCTGGGGCGTGGGCGGCATTGAAGCCGAGGCCGCCATGCTGGGCCAGCCGGTTTCCATGCTGCTGCCGCAGGTGGTCGGGTTCAAGCTGACGGGGCAGCTGCGCGAAGGCTCCACCGCCACCGATCTGGTATTGACGGTCACGGAAATCCTGCGCAAGACCGGGGTGGTGGGAAAGTTTGTCGAGTTCTTCGGGCCGGGGCTGGCCTCGCTGCCGCTGGCCGATCGCGCCACCATCGCCAACATGGCCCCTGAGTACGGCGCCACCTGCGGAATTTTCCCGGTTGATGAAACCACGCTGAATTACCTGCGCACCACCGGCCGCAAGCCGGAGCAGATTGCGCTGGTCGAGGCTTATTGCAAGGAGCAGGGGCTGTTTCACAGCGCGCAGAGTGCGGATGCGGAGTATTCCCAGGTGGTCGAACTCGATCTCAGCACCGTGGAGCCCAGCGTGGCGGGGCCGCGGCGTCCGCAGGACCGCGCGCCGCTTTCCAAGGCGAAAGAATCTTTCGAAGCGGCATTGCCCACGCTGGTCGGCCCGCGCCCGGGGACCCCGGCGCGCAAGGTCGCGCCGCAGCAGGTGGAGCGCTTTGAAGGTGAGGGCGGAACGACGGTAGCGATCGCCGAGGACCCCAACGCGCCGGCAGCACATAAAGACGTCGGCGAAGACGTCTTTGAGCAGCTGCATGACGGGTCAGTCGTGATCGCGGCGATTACCAGCTGCACCAACACCTCGAATCCATCGGTCATGATTGCCGCCGGGTTGCTGGCAAAGAAAGCCGTAGAAAAAGGACTGCGGCGCAAGCCGTGGGTGAAGACCTCGCTGGCGCCGGGCTCGCGCGTGGTGACTGACTATTACAAGAACGCCGGTCTGCTGCCCTACCTCGAACAGCTGGGGTTTCACATTGTCGGCTATGGCTGTACCACCTGCATCGGGAACTCCGGCCCGTTGCCGCAGGACGTGTCCTACGCGATCACCGAGAAGCAGCTGGTTGCCGTCTCGGTGCTATCGGGCAATCGCAACTTTGAAGGCCGCATCAACTCTGAGGTGCGGGCAAATTACCTGATGTCGCCGCCGCTGGTGGTAGCGTACGCGCTGGCCGGACGGATTGACATGGACCTGGTCAACGACCCGCTGGGCCGCGGCACAGATAACAAGCCGGTCTACCTGCGCGACATCTGGCCCAGCCAAAAGGAAGTGAACGATGCAGTGCGGAGCGCGATCAACTCCGGCATGTTCACCCGAAACTATGAGACCATCTTCGATGGCGATGACGAGTGGAAGAAGCTGCGCGTCCCGCAGGGCGAGACCTACCTCTGGGACGGAGATTCGACTTACATAAAGCGCGCACCGTATTTTGACGACATGCCGGCGCGGCCGGCGGCGGTTAGAGAGATTCACGGCGCCCGCGTGCTGGCCAAACTGGGCCACAGCGTCACCACCGACCACATATCGCCCGCGGGCTCCATCAAGGCGAGCAGCCCGGCGGGAAAATACCTGCTGGAGCATGGCGTCCAGAAAGAAGACTTCAACTCCTATGGCTCGCGCCGCGGCAATCACGAGGTGATGGTGCGGGGCACGTTTGCCAACGTCCGGCTGCGCAACCAACTGGCGCCCGGCTCGGAAGGCGGCGTGACCCGCCACTTCCCCGATGGCGAGCAGATGTCGATCTTTGACGCGTCGGTCAAATACATTGCCGACGGCATTCCGCTGCTGGTGCTGGCCGGAAAAGAATACGGTTCGGGCTCGTCGCGCGACTGGGCGGCCAAAGGCCCGCTGCTTCTGGGCGTGCGCGCCGTGATCGCCGAAAGCTACGAGCGCATACACCGCTCCAATCTTGTCGGCATGGGCATTCTGCCGCTGCAGTTCCTCCCGGAAGAAAACGCGGACACCCTGGGACTTCAGGGCGATGAGGTTTATGACATCGAAGGCCTGCCGGCGCTGCTGGCGGGGAAGTTTTCCGGCGGCCGGCAGGTGCAGGTGCGGGCCACCAATGCTCAAGGCGTGACCACCGAATTCAGCGCGCTGGTGCGCATCGATACCCCGCAGGAGATTCTCTACTACGAGCACGGCGGGATCCTGCAATTCGTCCTGCGGCAACTGCTGGCCAGCAAGGCGAAGCCGGAGACGGCCAAGGTGGGATAGAGATATTCGGGTGATCGGGTGATCACCCGATCTCAGATCATTCCTCGTCTTCCTTCCGGTTGGCCTCGGAGAGGATTTCCCACAGCGCCTGGCCCCGGTCCATAATCTGCGTGCGCCCGCATTTGGGACACTGGTATTCGCGCATGTCGCGGCCGGAGAAGGTGGTCTTTTCGATCTGGTCCATCTCGACCTTGCAATCGGGACAGAGAGTGTCAGAGTCAGGGTTAGGTGACATTGACAGTTATTGTAAATTGCCGGAAATCGCCGGGATTGAGAAAATCTTACCGCGGATGAACGCGGATACTCGCCGATCAGAGAACATTGAAATGGACGAGATTGCCCCAAAGTTAATCCGATGACGGCGATCACGGCGATCTTTTCCTCCTGTTAACTAAATTGCTACTCCCTTATCGCGACGATTATCGTTATGCTGCGAAGGATGGCCATGCGCATGACCATTCTGGCGAGCGGGAGCAAGGGCAACGCCACCGTTCTCTCCAGTTCCCGGGCCAGCATCCTGGTGGATGCGGGCATCTCCTGCAAGGAGACGCTCAAGCGCATGAAGGCGGCCGGTGAGGAGCCGCAGAACCTGACGGCGATCCTGATCTCGCACGAACACAACGATCATGTGACCGGCCTGGCGGTGTTGGCACGCAAGCTGCGCGTACCGGTCTACATTACAGAAGCCACATACCAGGCCTGGCGGCGGAGCACACGCGATGCCGAAGGCAAGCCGGAGAAGATCGAACGGCTGGAGCACTTCCGCGCGGGCAGAAGTTTTTCCATTGGCGACATTGCCGTGAGCCCGTTTACCACTTCGCATGATGCTGTGGATCCCTGCGGCTTCACCTTCAGGGCAGACGGGATCAAGTTTGGGATCGTGACTGACCTGGGCTACATGAGCGCCAATGTGAAGGACGCACTACGCGGCTGTGACGGGCTGATGATCGAGTCCAACCACGATCTGGAAATGCTGCGGACAGGGCCGTACCCGTGGATGGTCAAGCAGCGCATCATGAACAAAAAAGGGCACCTTTCCAATACTGCCCTGGCCGAGTTTTTTACCGGCGACTATGACGGACAGGCCGCCTTCCTGGTCCTGGCGCACCTCTCCGAGCACAATAACCATCCTGAGCTGGCCCGGGACACAGCCTGGAAGGCCCTGGGCGGCAGAATGAATCTTTTCCAATCCTGCAACCTGAACCTGGCCCAGCAGGACCGGCCCATGGCCCCTCTCTGCCTGGGTTAAGTAAAATATCCCTGTACGAAAGCGTACACTGGGTTGAGAATAGGTGGATAATTCATAGCTTTCGGGCTCGAAGTCTAGGTAAGTGATGAGTACTGCTTGTACAGATAGGGTGATAGGCGAAATCCTGGCCGGGTGGCGGTATGACATCTCAGGCCTGGCGCCGGACATGCGCTCCGACTACGAAGCCCATCTGGTCGAATGCAACCATTGCCACTCCCGCCAGGGCCTGCACCGCGCAATCGATATCGGACTGATGATCATCGCCGGCGTCTCGGCCGTGGTTTTCCTGGTGGCTTTCGGCGCGGTACGTCATTATTCGCCGCGTCATGCGCTGGTGCTTGAGCTCATTGCGCTGGCAGGCTTTCTCTTTTTCAGCGTCGTCTGGCTGATTGTGGCCGTGGCCACGCCTGCGCCCGTTGTGGTCGCCGACGTGGCGCGCATCCATGCCCGCCGCCTGCATGACAAGCTGCCCAGCAACATCCGTGAGAAGCTGCCCGCCATCACTCAGGAATTTCTGAAACGGTAGTTCGAAAGGAAAGAGGCTGGGAGACTTTGCCCCCAGCCCTGTACCGAATCTGGCTCATTGCCAATTGCTAACTGCTTCTTATGGCTGCGTCCAGACGTAGCCCGAAATGCCCTCGTCTTTCCAGCCGCGCCCGATCACCTGATCACGTTCACTCGTGCCGGTGGTGTAGAAGTGGGTCGCGCCGTCCGGGGTTGAGAGCTGATACAGCGGCTGCGTGCCCGCGATCTGCGAGCTGGCTACATAGCCCACCACACCGTTGTCCTGATATCCGTGGCCGGCCATCATGGACCGTTCCCCGGGATCGGTGGTCAGTACGTTGTCCCCTTTGGCGTTCGTTAACCGATAGAGCGGCACGGTGCCGTCCACCTGGGAAGTTGCCACGTATCCGGCGACTCCCTCAGGTTTGGAGCCGTTGGAAGACTGGTCACTCACGTTGGTCGAGTAGATATGATTGGGGCCGTTCTGCGCGCGATAGAGCGGCACTTTGGCTATGTTCGGGCTGGAGCTGCCGGTAGAAGGAGCGGCGGCGGGCGCGGTCGAAGTGGCGTTCACATCGGGTGCGGTGCCGCTGGTGGGCGTTTGGAACTGGCCTGCGGTGCGCAGGTCGCCATCGCGCGTCAGGATCTGCCACTCATAGGTTTTCCCCGGCTGCAATCCGGAGAGCTGCAGGGAGTGGCTGGTCCCGCCGCCCGCGTGATAAGCGGATTGCCACTGATCATTGCTTCCCGCAATGCGATAGCGGACATGGTTCGCGCCCGCCGAATTCGTGGTCCAGTTGATGGTGGCCCCGGTGGGCGTGACGTTGGTGATGTTCGGGCCTGAGGTGATCTGGACGGCCTTTTCGCTGGCCTGGTCCATCGGTTTCTGGGCAAAGAGCGGCGTTACTGCGAGCAGCAGTGTAGCCGCAAAAAGCGTGAATGTGCGTTTCATATGCTTCGTCTCCCATGACAAATGATTCAGAGCTTTGACGAAATGGCGTGTACCCCCTCGCGCGTACTCTATGAACGCACGATTGCCGGTTACTTAGTTCGAAGGTGGTAGAACTACTTGGGTTGGCCCATCTGAGGGACAAAACGAGAGCTGCCGGGAAAAGCAGTATTTGGTACTTAGTACTTGGTATTTAGCTGATGCTCGGACGGAATCGTCCACGACGCATCTGCTCGGATATTTCCATTGGCAAGAAGAGGCTGGAGGAGAGTTCCAGAATTCGTGTTGCGGGTGTAGGGCCGCGGGAGTAGCGACGAGCAGCTAAATACCAAATACTAAATACTAAGTACTGCTCCCCTCCAGTCCGCCGATCAGATCGGTGATCTTCTTCACTCGATTTTCAAAGCACCAGCGTTGCAGGCCGTCGACGATCTTCTCCGTCGCGCAGGGATCCCAGAAATTCGCTGTGCCCACCTGCACGGCAGCAGCGCCGGCCAGCATGAACTCGACGGCATCTTCCGCCGTGGTAATCCCGCCCATGCCGATGACGGGGATTTCGACGGTGTGCGCGGCCTCCCAGACCATGCGCAGCGCGATCGGCTTGATGGCAGGGCCGCTCAGGCCCGCCGTCACGTTGGAGATTCGCGGCTTGCGCGTCTTGGCGTCAATGGCCATGCCGACAAAGGTGTTCACCAGCGAGATCGCGTCGGCGCCTGCGTTTTCCGCCGACTTGGCCATGGCCGGGATGCTGGTCACGTTGGGCGAGAGCTTCACGATCAGCGGCCGCTGGGCCGCGCCCTTGCAGCTGGCCACCAGCTCTTCCAGCAGCACCCGGTCGGTGCCGAACACCATGCCGCCCTGGTGGGTGTTGGGGCAGGAGACGTTCAACTCGTAGGCAGTAATGCCCTCGGCTTCGTTCAGGATGCGGATCGTCTCCACGTACTCTTCGCGCGTGTAGCCAAAGACGTTGGCGATCACCACGACATTCTTCTTCTTCGCGAGTTTGGGAAGCTTCTCGTCGATGAAAGCGCGCGCGCCGATGTTCTGCAGGCCAATCGAGTTCAGCATGCCCGCGGCGGTCTCGAACAGGCGCGGCGGCGGGTTGCCGACCATCGGCTCTCGCGAGAGGCCCTTGGTGACGAAACCGCCCAGCTTTTCCAGCGTCACAATGTCTTCGAACTCGATTCCGTAGCCGAACGTTCCCGCGGCGGCGATCACCGGGTTCTTGAAGGTGATGCCGCAAAAGCTGACGCTCAGGTCGGGCTTGCGCGAAGTAGGTTTCTTCTCCTCGGTTGCAATAGCCATGTCTCACTAGTTTAGCAATCGGCGCTCGGCAATTGGCAATCGTTGGAAGAGCGGCGCTGACTTGAGGGTTTTTGGTTTTCACTTTTGGCAATCTTTGGCAATTTTGGCGTTTCTGGCAATTCTCTGTCTCCGTGGTAAATTTGCAGTCATCTCCGATGTTTCCCGTCGTCGTTGTCTATCTCGGTCTGGCCACGATGTTTGCAGGCACCGTGTCGGTCATCAAGCCGTTGAGGTTTCTTGCCATTCATTCGCGGGCGCAGGCGCTGGTTGTGGTCGCGGCCGGGCTGGCCGTGGTGATCATCGGCGGCTCCGTGCCGGCGCGCGAGACCCGCGTCAGCACGCCGCGCACCGAGCTCGACCGGCTCATGCCGGCCTACCAGTTCAGCGAGTTCCACTCCATCCGCATCGCCGCGCCGCGGGAAAAGGTTTACGGCGCAGTCAAGCAGGTCACCGCGGAAGAAATCCTTTTCTTCCGCACGTTGGTCTGGATCCGTCGCCTTGGGCGGGCTGGTCCCGAGAGCGTTCTGAACCCGCCGCCCAACACGCCACTGCTTGAGGTTGCAACGCGCACCAGCTTTCTCCTCCTGGCGGAAGTGCCGAATCAAGAATATGTGGTGGGCACGCTGGTAGCGGCTCCGCGCGGCTGGCGTCCCAGCAAGGAACCCAGCGCGCAGGGTTTTAAAGAGCTTTTAGCCTCAGGACAACCCGGCTTTGCTCCTGCTCTGATGAACTTCCGCCTGGAAGATTGCGGTGGGACGAAGCCGGCATCGCCGCCCTGCACCCTAGTCACCACGGAAACCCGGATTCATGCCACCGCCCCGGCCACCCGGCGTGCCTTCGCACGTTACTGGAGAGTAATCTATCCCGGCAGCTCCCTGATCCGCAGAATGTGGCTGAGGGCCATCAGGAAGAGGGCGGAAGGTTCCGGTTCCTGAATTTCCAGCCGGGCTGCCGTTTCCCGCATCTAATTTTAAAGCAGCGTAAAAGCTGCCTGACGCTTGTTGACTTGGAGCAATAACCGGGGTACCCTCAGGCCAATGGTATTACCTCCGCGTTTCGGTGGGCCAGCTATCCTGCTTTTCCATGCACAAAGCAATCTCATGTTCTCTGTGCCTGTCAGCACGGAGCGGCGCCGTGGCGCGCGCGTTTTGGGAGGCGAACAGTAAACCGGTAGATGAAAAAAAATATTGAAATCGTCCCTGATATCCAGAAGCTCTTCGGCACTCGCGATGAGAACCTGCAGATGATGGAAAACGGGTTGAACGTCGCCATTGACCTGAAACCCGATTCCGTGCAGATTGAGGGCGCAGCCCGGGACGTGGCCCGCGCCGAGCAGATCTTTGCCGACTTTGACCACCTGGGCCGCGCCGGCCAGGAATTCAGCGATACCGACCTGAGCTCCATGCTGCGCGTAGTGACCTCTGACCAGACCGCCACGCTGCGTGGACTGGCCGAGGCGGGCAAACAGCGCTCCTTCGGCAAGCGTCAGGTGCAGCCCAAGAGCATGAACCAGCGGCGCTACATCGATGCCATCGAAAAATACGACATGGTGTTCGGCATCGGCCCCGCGGGTACCGGCAAAACGTATCTTGCCGTGGCGATGGCCGTGTCTGCGCTGAACGCCAAGCGCGTAAACCGCATCATTCTGGCGCGCCCGGCGGTGGAGGCGGGTGAGCGCCTGGGCTTTTTGCCGGGAACGCTGCAGGAAAAAGTCGATCCCTATCTCCGTCCGCTCTATGACGCGCTCTACGACCTGATGGACCAGGAGCGCGTTGATCGCTTCCTCGAGCGCAACGTGATTGAGATCGCGCCTATCGCCTTCATGCGCGGGCGCACGCTCAACGATTCGTTCATCATCCTGGACGAGGCGCAGAACACCACGCCGGAGCAGATGAAGATGTTCGTGACGCGCATGGGCTTCAACGCCAAGATGGTGGTCACCGGCGACATTACGCAGATCGACCTGCCCAACGCGCGCAGGAGCGGCCTGCTGGAGGCGATCGACGTCCTCAAGCCGGTGGAAGGCATCTTCTTCAACTTCTTTACCGAGGAGGACGTGGTGCGGCACCATCTGGTGCAGCGGATCGTCCGCGCCTATGATGAGAGGTCGCGCAGCCAGCAGATGTCGCTGGAGCTGCCGCGCGAGGTGCAGGAACAGCAGGAGCCGCCTGAACCGCCTCTGCAACAGTAGAAATCGAGTAGAATTGAGCGCGGGAGGGCGGTGGGCCCTCCCGTTTGATTTTTTTGCAGACACGATGGTCATTTTGGAAAAGAAGGTGGAAGGAGCAGCCGCGACGGAGCTCAACCGCTTCGTCCGGGCGGCCCAGTCGCTTGCCGGAGTGTCCGGCGAGGTCAACGTGCTGATCACGAGCAGCCGGCGCGTGCAGGAGCTGAACCGCCGCTTCCGCCGTAAAGACAAACCCACTGACGTACTTTCCTTTCCCCGCGCCGAAGGGGGCGACATCGCGATTTCTGCCGAGATAGCGCGCGACAATGCCCGCCGTTACGGCCACCCTTCCATCGTCGAGCTGAAAATTCTGGTGCTGCACGGCATGCTGCACCTGGCCGGTTACGATCACGAGCGCGATAACGGCCGCATGGCCGCGCGCGAGGCGCGACTACGCGCGCAGCTCAGGCTGCCGGCTGCGTTGATTGAGCGCGCGAGCGCCAACGGCGCGGAGCCCAGCCGCACGAAGTCTCGAACTTCTCATACCTCAGCCCGCAATACCGTGAAACGCATACGCGCGGCGCGCCAGCGCCGGAGGCGCCCATGACGCTTCTGGTGCTTTACATCGTGGTGCTGGTGTTCTGCGCGCTGCTGGTGCTGGTGTCTTACGTGGAGCGGCTCTACACCGAGAGCGGCAAATTCCTGAGCCGTGAGTTCCAGGAAAACATCGAGGCCTTTGAGAAGCTGGTTGATCCGCGGCTGCTGCGGGCCAGCCGGCGCTCGGCTCTGGCCATCGCATTCCTGGAGCAGATGCTCACGGCCTCCATCGCATTTCTAATCGGCTACCTGGTGTTCAACGGCGAGCACTTCACCTGGCCGGAGATCGTGCAGGCGGTCATCGGGATTGTCCTGGTGATCATTGTATGCAACCGGCTCCTGCCTTACGTGCTGTTCACGCGCACACGCGGGGAGTGGCTGGTCCACTTTGTTCCGCTGCTGCAGGGCCTGCTCTACCTGATGCTGCCGATCACCATCACGCTGGGCTTCGGCCTCTCTGTGGCAGCGCTGGCTGAGCCGCACGAGCCGGAGACGCCGGAACATCCATCGGAGGCCGTGGATGCGCTGATCGAGGCGGCGGAGGAGGAGGGCATTCTGGAACGGAGCGACCGCCAGCTGATCCAGTCGGTCGTCGAGTTCGGCGACAAGACGGTGCGCGAGGTGATGACGCCGCGTCCGAACATTTTTGCCGTGCCGTCGAACACGACGATCGAACAATTCACCACCATGCTGCGCGACAAGCCGCACTCGCGCGTGCCGGTTTATACCGGCAGCATCGACCACATCGAAGGTATGGTGCTGGCGCATGACCTGATCCAGATTCCCGACGACCAGGCGCGTACCAGCACCGTGGGCAAGCTGGTGCGTCCGGTGCTCTTTGTGCCTGAGACCAAGATGACCTCGCTGCTGCTGCGCGAGATGCAGAAAGACAATATCCACATGGCCGTGGTGATCGATGAATACGGATCGGTGGCTGGGCTGGTCACGCTGGAAGACCTGGTCGAGGAGATTGTCGGTGAGATTCGCGATGAGCACGAGCATGCGCAGGACATCGTGCGCGAAGGCGAGAGCGCTTACGTGATGCAGGGAACAGTCGACGTCGGGCGTTTGCGCGACCTGTTCGATGTGCGCTTGGACGAGCATGACACGGCGACGGTCGGAGGGCTGGTCAGCGCGATTGCCGGCCGCATCCCCCAGCCGGGCGAGGTGGTGGAAGAAGACGGGCTGCGCTTTGAAATTCTGGAATCCACTGACCGCAAGGTGGAAAAGGTGCGGGTGTGCCGCTCGCATCCGGAGAAGCAGAAGGTGCAGGTGTAATGGGGCAGCGGGCAGGATTTGTGTCTATTATCGGCCGGCCCAATGCCGGCAAGAGCACGCTGCTCAACGCGCTGGTGGGCGAGAAGATCGCCATTGTCACGGAAAAGCCTCAGACTACGCGCATGAATATCCAGGGCATTTTGAATGTGAAGGCGCAGCGCGGCCGGCCGGCAGCACAGATCGTCTTTGTCGACACGCCCGGAGTGCACAAGCCGGACAGCCGTCTGAATCGCAAGATGATGCAGGAGATCCATGCCGCGCTCGAGAGCCGTGAGCTGATCCTGCTGTTGGTGGACGCAACAGAAAAATTCGGCCCGGCTGATGAGCAGGTGCTCGATCTGGTAAAGCGTACGGGGGCGCCGGTCTTTCTGCTGCTGAACAAGGTGGACCGGCTGCACAAGGAGAAATTGCTTCCGAATATCGAGCATTACAGCCGGCTGCATGCGTTTCAGGAGGTCATCCCGATCTCGGCGCTGAAGCGCGATGGCCTGGATGTGCTGATCGATAAAATCATTCGTGTACTGCCCCAAGGCCCGCCGCTTTTTCCGGAAGACCATCTTACCGATCAGCCGGAGAGATTTCTGGCTTCAGAAATCATCCGCGAAAAAGTCTTGCTCAAGACCGGGCAGGAAGTGCCGTATGCGACAGCGGTGATCGTGGAGCGGTATGAAGAACTGCCCAAGCTGGTGCGCATTGCGGCGGCGATCTATTGCGAGCGCGACGGGCAGAAGGCGATCCTGATCGGCAAGGGCGGAGAGAAGCTCAAGGCCATGGGCACGGCGGCGCGGCAAGAGCTGGAACGGCGGCTGGGTAAGAAGGTTTTTCTTGAGCTGTTCGTCAAGGTCAAGCCTGGATGGCGGCAGTCGGCGGCGTTCGTGGAGGAGTTGGATTGGAGAAGGCAACTGGAGAACCTGAGCAGCTCTCCGATCGACACAGAGGAAAGTTAGCCGCGAATTAACGTGAAAAACGCGAATTCCCACAAGGTCGGAATGAAAGTAGCGGTAAACTCCCGGCTTCGAATGCGGTAGACTCTTGAGCCGATGCACGGGCTCGATAATCCGATCTGGACGGCGCTCACCACCAAGCAGGCCCAGCTGGCGCACAGCGCGGCGCTGGCACGCAGGTTTCCGCCGGAGATGACGCTCCTGGGCGCGCTGGCGGCTAACACGCCGATGGCCTTCGATTCACTGGCGCAACTCATTCAGCGCGACCCCGTGACTCTTTACTTTTCTACCTTGCCGCAGCTGTCGCCGGGTTGGCAGGTAGTGCGCGCGGTGGAACTGCTCCAGATGGTCAAGGAGGATGGCGTGGCTTCAGGCCTTCCTACGCAGCATGAGGTGATGGAGCTAACGCCCGCCGATGTTCCGGAGATGAGCGAGGTCTATGCGGCAACGCGCCCGGGGCGGACGCTGTGCCCGAAGATCCAGAAGCTGGGAACATTTCTCGGCATTCGCCACGAGGGAAAGCTGGTGGCCATGGGCGGCCTGCGGCTGCACATTGCCGGCTATCGTGAGATCACCACGGTGGCCACGCGGCCGGGATTTGAGGGCCGCGGCTTTGGGACGGCGGTGGTGCTGGCGCTGATGGCGCGAATTCAGGTGAAGGGCGAGAAACCGTTCCTGACAGTGCGGAGCGACAATGAGCGCGCGATTGGGATTTATCGAAGGCTGTGCTTTGCGGAGCGGAGACGGTTCTATTCGCAGACGATCAAGAGAGGGTAGGTAGTTTAGAATCTCTGCGCGAATTGCGGGATAGCAAGGAGGGACGATGCGTACCGCGAAGCTTTATTTCCTTTTGATGGTGCTGATGAGTTTCTGCGCGGCCCAGGCGGTACAAGGTACGGACGAAGCGACCAGGAAGTTGGGCGCGTTCGTGGGCAAGTGGAAGACCGAAGGCGCATTCGCCAACGGGCAGAAGACGAGCACAACCCTCGAATGCCGATGGTCGCCGATGGGCGCGTTTCTGGTCTGCGAGCAGATCGTCAACATGGGGGGCGGTGAACACCGGCAGTTTACGGTTTACTCCTACGATGCCACGGGTGGAACTTACAGCTACACCACGCTGGCGGATCCCGGGGCCAAGCCGACGAGCGGCGCGGTCGAGATCAAAGGCAATTTGTGGACCTACAACTCGAGTTTTGAAAATCAGGGCAAGAAGACGCTGATCCGGACAACGAATGAATTTACCAATCCAAAGACAGAGATTTTCAAGGTAATGACGTCAGACGATGGTGGGCTGACGTGGAAGATGGCGCTGGAGGGCAAGGCAACGAAGGTCGGGGATTAAGTCGAGCATGGCCGGCATCCAGGAAGAAGAGCTGCTCGAATTCCTGAAGGCGATTGAAGAAGGAAAGGTCTCCCTGCAGCCGGAGTCCGGTCCGCAGGATATCTACGCCGGCAATGTGTCCTACCAGGCCAGCAATGGCTGGCGGATCACGATTTTCAACGACTGTAATCAATGGGATTATGTGGATCAAGTGGTCGCAGCGGACGGCCGCTCTCTCAACTTTGATGAGATCGACGATGACATGCCCATTGCCCGGGAATATGCGCCCGAGGACGACGTTGCGTGGAGCCGGTATCGCATCCCCGGGTACATGCGATTTCGCTGCACCAGTTGCGGCGTCGATATAAGAGGCCCGGAACTTGGAAGGCAGGAATTTCTATGCCCGCGGTGCAAGCCGCAGCCCGGGCAACAGGCATAGGTTTCCATGGTCGTGACGTCCGCGGCAAAAGGAGCTATTCGTAGCGGAGAGCTTCGATGGGGTCGAGGCGTGAGGCCTTGATCGCCGGGAGCATCCCGCTGATGAGGCCGACGACGACGAGAATCATGGTCGAGACGAGCAGGTGCATCGGCGAAATGGCAAGGTGTATGTCACCGGCCTCGGCGTTTTTGGCCATCACGCTGTAAACCGGAATGCGTCCGATGATGAACGAGATGGCATAGGCCACCATCACGCCGAGAATGCCACCGGCAAAGGTGATGGCCATGGCTTCCGCGAGGAATTGCGTGAGGATATCGCGGCGGCGCGCGCCGAGGGCTTTTTCCACGCCGATTTCGCGGGTGCGCTGCGTCACGGAGACCAGCATGATGTTCATCAAGCCCACGCCCCCGATGCCGAGCGTGAGCGTCCCGATAACCGTCAGCAGGACCTGCAACGCCATGGTGATGATCTGCCAGTTGTTCAGGTTCTTCATGGTGTTCCAGATAAAGACGGCGCGCTGGTCTTTGGGATTGAAGCCGTGCGAGGCGCCGAGAATGCTGCGGATATCGCCCTCAACTTTGTCGTAATTTACTCCCTCGTAATCAAGCCAGAGGCCGTCAAGATAGCGCGTATTACGAATATCGCTCATGACGGAAAAGGGGATGTAGGCGATTTTGTTGATGTTGTCATCGCCTTCCTGCATCTTGGCCGCGAGAATGCCGATCACTTCAAAGCTGATGCCGCTGATGCGCACGCTTTCGCCGATGGCGGGCTGGCCGGAGAAAAGCTTGTCCTTGGCATCGGAGCCGAGGACGACGACGCGGGCACGCTGGAGCTCCTCAGCCTGGTTGTAAAAACGGCCTTCGGCGAGATCGAGCGCGCGCACCGGAACAATTTCCGGAGTGAAGCCGGCGACTTCAAAACGCTCAGTGCGGTTTTCCCGCTGGACGTTGGTCTGGAAGGAAACTTCGGGGGAAATGTGCTTCAGCAACGGCAGTTGCTCCTGCAGGCGCTGGACGTCATCGATCTGCAGGCGGACTTGTGTTCCCGCCTTGGAGCCGCCGGCCTGGAGAGAGGTGCGGCCGGGGAAGACGCCCATCATCTGCATGCCGAAGTTGGAGAAGATGGCGGTGATAGCGCGGCCGAAGCCGGCGCCATAAGCGAGCAGGATGACCACGGTCGCGATGCCCCAGGCCATTCCGGCCATGGTGAGCGCGGTGCGGCGTCGATTGTGCTTCAGCGAATCGTAGGCCTGGCCAACCAGATCGTGGACCACGGTTACTCCTTCCTCAGAGCTTCGACAGGCTGAAGCTTGGCGGCTTTGCTCGCGGGATAGAGCCCGGCGACGATCCCGGCAATGCAAAGTGAGCCGACCGCAAAGGCGGCTGAGGCCGGGACGATGTGCGGAAGATCGAAGCCCGGAGGCGTGGGCAACTTGGCCAGCAAGGCCATCACGCCCATGGTGATCGCAATGCCGGTGCCGCCGCTCAGCGCGGTGAGGAACGTGCCTTCCAGGAAAAACTGCATCAGGATGCGGCGGTTGGTGGCGCCCAGAGCTTTGAGCAGGCCGATTTCCCGCGTGCGCTCGCTCACGCTTACCAGCATGATGTTCACAATTCCAATGGCCCCGAGCACCAGGGTAACGAGGCCGACGCCGCCGAGGAACAAATCCATGCCGTCAAAAATCTTGCCGACCATATCCTGCGTCTGCACCGAGTCCCAGCCTTCAAACGCGTCTTTATTGCTGACGTCAAAGCCGTGGTTCCGCGCAATGACCTTATGCGCCTGGTCCACCGCCGCCTGATGCTTCGCCCGCGTCACCGGCCGCATGATCAGGTTGCCGATATCGTCCGGCGTGTGCACATTGATGATGGGAAAATGTTCTTTCATCACCGTGAACGGCACGTAGATGCGGGCATTCTGCATGCTGTTTTCCTGCCGCCCGATATTGGCCAGCACGCCCACCACTTCAAACCGCGCGCCGTTCAGCAGGATGGTGCTGCCGATCGCCGGCCGGCCGGGAAACAGGTTGCGCATCATCTGGTACCCGAGCACACAGACCTGGCGGCGCTGGTCTTCGTCGGCATCGTTGAGCCAGCGGCCTTCGGCCTGCGGCAGGTAGCGGATCTGGTTGAAGACCGGCTTGGCGCCGGAGACCCATCCGCTGGTGTTGGCAAAATCGCTCTGCGCCTTGATGTCGCCGCGGCCGATCACCGGCGAGATATCCAGTATGTCCGGCGACTCGCGCTTGATGTCCTCGTAATCCTTGTACGTGAGCATGTAGCGGCGCATGCCCTGCGCCTGCCCCGCGACGGTAGGCACGTTCCCGCCCCACATGAAAATCACGTCCTGGCCTATGTTGGCCATGTTCTTCTGCTGGCCGCTGCGGAAGCCCTCGCCTACGCCGATCAAGAACAAGAGCGACCCAACGCCCCAGGCGATGCCAAACATGGTAAGGAAAGAGCGCAGCTTGTGCGCCCACAGCGTGCTCAGCACCTGCCCGAAAGTGTCGAAGATGAGTCGCATGGATCAGGCGCTAGCTGCCAGCTTCCGGCCGCCAGCGTATCACTGACGTGTAATACGCGCCGAACAGAGCTCCGGTTCCAGAGATTTAGACGGATGGAAGTGGAAAATGTCCCGTGTTTTGAGCGATTTTAGGGACGGACGGCGAGGCTATTCGGGCCCTCATCTCAAGTTGTACAGAATAATCGCAATCACGATCGGCAACGCCACCAACAAAATCCACAAATGAATTGCCACCCGCCGCGCAATGTACTTTGCATCAGCCGAAACTTCTGTACGGGGATCAAAAGGCTGCACCGCCAGCTGCTTCCGTTTCAGCTCTTGTAATGCCTGGGCAGCGGCGTCTTGTTGCTGGTCGACGAGAAAGTGGAAAACCTCCGCCTGTTCGATGCAGTTCGGGTCAGAGGCCCATTTCTTCAACTGCTCCGTCGGCTGGCCGTGCAGTTGAAAAACAGAAACCGGGATATGGTACTTGCTGGAGGTTCCTTCAGAGCTCATGTTGTGTTCCTTCAGGAATACTTGGAATCGCGGCGGAACTATACCCCGGTAACCCGGCAAATACCGAGAAAAAACTGTGCGGTCTCGCTTTCGTGGGCTTGTTTGGCAGGTCCAAGACCGGTCCTCTTGGCTGCCCAGGCGCATCTGCTGATGAAAGATCAGCCCTGCTGGAGCTCCTTCTCCAACCGCTCGCGTGATTTCCGGGCCGGTTCGAAAGCGGGATCCAGCCGGCAGGCTTCCGTCATGTGCGCAAGCGCGGCAGCGCGGTCGTTGAATCCCAGGGCGCACAGGCCCAGATTGTAGCTGGTGGCTGCGGTTGATCCCAGGAGCGTCGCAGAAGCTTCAAACATGGCTGCGGCCTCGATGTAGAACTTGAGTTCCAGCAGGACTACGGCACACTCGAAGGCAAGCGAGTTATCGCCTGCCTCCACGGGGTAGCGGTTCTCCCAAACGCGAAGGACAGCGTCGCGCAGATCATTCCGTTCGGCGCCGATATTCCGCAGCCGGGGCGCGATCACGGGAAAGAGGCGCTGGAAAGCCGTGGTGTCCCAGCGGGTCAGGCGCAGAATGGAGAGCGCCTGACTGAGAGAGACGTTCTCCAGATAGGCGCTCAGCCAGCCCATCAACGTAAAGAGATCGTCCGGGCCAAACGCCTCCAGCGCCTGTGCATAAGCTTTGCAGGTGCGGGGAAATTCGGCTTCCGGACGGCGTGCGATGAAGGCGCATAGATTGAGGGTGGTGAAATGTTTTGGCGGCAAGAGCGCCAGACCACCGGTTGCGGCGTAGAGCCTGGAAATCGCGTGCAAGTTCACCATAGTGGAGAAACAGCTTCCGGAGCCGTGAAACTCCAACGAGGGCGTTCCCCGGGTGAGCGCAAGTTCCTCTTCGTGGGCAAAACCCTTATCGCCTGCCAGGACCAGCATACGGCCATCGCTCAAGCCGCGGAGCTGCTGCAACAACGCCAGGGCGGCTGACGGAAAGAAGATGGTGGCAGCAGGCAGCCGCTCGCGATACTCCTCCAGGATGTTGTTCCAGACGGGAACTGCGTATCGCAGCGGAGGAAGGGGAGCATTAGTGAAAGAGAGCCGCACATCGCTGAGGGATGGAGCGTCTTCCGCGGCGCCCCCGGAAGCGGCGACCAGCGCTTCCGAGATTTGTCCATCTTGGACGACGAAGGCGTCCTGGGGAAGACTGTCAAAGACGTAATTCGCGACCACCACCAGCGGCGCGCTCCCTGGCTTGGCCGGAGCAGCTTGGTCTCCCGCGCGCAGCAGCTCGAATTCAAGCACTCCAGAGCTGGTGAACTCAGCCAAGTATTGGTTGCTTCGCCAGTAAGCCAGCAGCTCCTCCGAGCAGTCGGACATGGCATAGCGCACGGTCTGCGGCGGAAGATTTCTTTCCGCCAGCAGCGGCATGAGCCGGCGCAGGAAGAGGTAAGCGAATTTTCCTGTCCCGGCGCCAAGCTCGAGAATACCCAACGGGTTTTTCGGCGAAACAGGCAGTGAACCGCCGTCAGCCAGGCAATCGTCCACAAAGGCGGCAACAATCCCAGCGTAAATTTCTGCGATGAAAGGATTGTTGGTGATGTAGCTGGGGACCCGGTCCTCAGTCCACGCCTTGAGACCGCGGCGGGCGTAATAGTCGCTCTGCAGCCGCCAGATTACAGACTGAGAGAGCGGCACGGCCGCTTCCAGAACGCGCTCCGATTTTCCCGCTTGCCCGCTCGTCTCAGCCATATCTTATGCTGGTGGTCGTCATCGCTCACACGAAACTTCGGCCCGTCTGCCTAAAGGCCCGCGTCCCGGCCGCCCCGGGACGCTAGACGCTGACAAACAGGAAGTGGAGTTCAAGAACTCACCACTACCAGACCCGGCACGCATTGGCGCTCACCATGGGCTGTCCGGCTTTGCAGCCAAAGGCCTTCTGGAACTCGGGCATGTTCTGTACCACGCCATTCACGCGGAAGTTTCCGGGCGAGTGCTCATTATTGATGGCCAGCAGCCGCGCCATCTGGTCGGTCTGGTTCTGGCACCAGATCTGCCCCCAGCCGATAAAGACGCGCTGCTCAGGCGTGAAGCCGTCGATCTCACCGGGCTGCTTGCCGGAGTCGGCCAGCGACTTCATCAGCGCCATGTAGGCGATGCGCAGGCCGCCGTTGTCGGCCGTGTTTTCGCCCAGGGTCAGCTTGCCGCGGACGTGCACGTCGTCTATGGCAACAAATTTGTCATACTCATCCACAATGCACTGCGTGCGCTCGTTGAACGCTTTTTGATCTTCCGGGGTCCACCAATTTTTGAGATTGCCCTGGGGGTCGAACAGCGCCCCCTGATCATCAAAGCCATGGGTAAGCTCGTGGCCGATCACCGCGCCCATGCCCCCGAAATTCAGCGCGTCGTCGGCCTTGAAGTCATAGAACGGCGGCTGCAGAATTCCTGCCGGGAAATTGATGTTGTTCTCAGTTGGCTCATAGTAGGCGTTGACCGTCGGCGGCGTCATCTGCCACTCCTGCTTATCGAGCGGCTTGCCGATCTTCATCAGCTGGCGGCGCACCTCAAAGGCGTTGGCCCGCAGCGAGTTTCCCAGCGCGTCGCCGCGTTTGATCTTGAGCGCGCTGTAGTCGCGCCACTTGCTGGGATAGCCGATCTTGTTCTGGATGGCGTCCAGCTTGATCAGCGCCTGCTTCTTAGTGACGTCTGACATCCAGGGCAGCTCGCCGATGTCGCGGCGCAAGGCTTCTTCCAGCTGTTTGACCATGGTGAGCGTGCGCGCCTTGGCTTCCGGCGGATAATAGTTGTCCACAAACACCTGGCCCAGGGCTTCGCCCAGGTCGCCATCCACAGCGGCAACGCAGCGCTTCC
Source organism: Candidatus Angelobacter sp. (assembly GCA_035717005.1). Classification (GTDB taxonomy): domain Bacteria; phylum Acidobacteriota; class Terriglobia; order Terriglobales; family Acidobacteriaceae; genus Angelobacter. The sequence goes on along the minus strand of DASTJB010000148.1, from coordinate 5,059 downwards.
ACCGCGGACGAATTTCTTTTGCTCCCTGCAGCGTCTTGCCATAGAAGTTGAAGTGCTCATCCTGGAACGCCCTGGGGAGCGAGTCGGTCTGGCCGGTGACCAGGTGCCAGCGCAGGTAGGTCTTCAGGTCGTCGAGGCTCAGGCTCTTGAGCTCGGCATCCAGCGCCTTGAAAAAATTCGGCTCGGCCACATTCAGGCTGTTGAGGCTGGGCGCGCCGATACCCGCCAGATACCTGGTAAAGCTGAACGAGGGCGTCAGGCCCTGCCATTCCGTGAGCGACATCTTGTGATAGACGCGCTCAGGCTCGCGGCGCTCCACGCGGTCACCGGAGCCTTTGGCCAGCGCGGTCTCCACGTTCAAAACCGCGTTTGCTTCGGCAGCGGCCTTGTCCGGCGGGTCGCCCAGCAGTTTGAACATGTTGGCGATGTGCTCCGCCAGTTGCTTGCGCAGCTCCACCGACTTGGGATCGTCCTTGGTGTAGTAATCGCGGTCGGGGAGTGAGAGGCCGCCCTGATCGGCCTGGCCAATGACCTGCCCCGCGTTCTTGAAATCAGCGCCAGAACCGAAATTGAAGAGCGCGTTGATGCCCTCACCGTGAAGATGGGCGATCAGGTCCGCGATTCCCGCCTTGTCCTTGAGCGCATTGATGCGGTCGAACTCGGGCTTGAGCGCGGCGGCGCCTTTCTTCTCAATGGCGGCTTCATCCATACACGCGGAATAATAGTCGCCGATTTTCTGCTCGCCGGCGTCGCGCTTTGTGGCTTTGGCGGCCTGCTCCAGAATGCCGCGCAACTTCTGACGATTGCTCTCCGCCAGCTCGCCAAAACGGTTCCAGATCGATTGATCTGACGGAATGGGATTGTTCTTCATCCAGCCACCGCAGGCGAACTGGTAGAAATCCACACACGGGTCTGCGCTCTTGTCCAGCGCCGGCACAATAGAGTGCGGGGCGTTGTTCCCCTGCGCCATGGCAGGGATGAAAGCGAGAAGGAGAAGGAGAGCGGACGGTGCAAGACGAGAAAAACGCATTGTAAAAGACCTCAGAAGGTGAGTTCAGGAGGACCAGATCGAACTTATGAACATAGTGGAATTCCCGCCAAACGTGCAAGCCTGGGACGAGTTGACTGCTTTTAAAATACGCGGAAGTGGATGGTCAGGTACTTCTTCGGGTTTTCGCGGATGGCTTTGACCAGCGTACGCATCTCCACCAGCAACTGGTCAGTGTTGTTGTAAAACGAGGGGTTCTGCAGGAACAAGCCCGCGCTGCCCTGGCCGGCGTCGAGCTTGTCAGCGATGGAAGACAGTTTGTTGACGGTATCTTTCAGTTTGCCGGCGAGTTCTTCATCTTTGAGCAGCTTGCCCGCGGGACCGCGGCCGGCATTCAGATCATCCATCAGCTTGTTGGCTTTCGCAATGGTCTGGTGGAGGTTGTTGTAGAGCGATTCGTCCTTAAACAGTTTGCCGAGATTGCCTTTGCCGCTATTGACCTCGTCCACCATCTTGTCCAGCTTGTCGATGGCGTCATTGGCGTGGGTGATGAGCGTCTTGTCAGTGAACAGCTGGCCAATCGTGCCGCGACCGTTATTCACATCGTTCAACAGCCCCTGAATCTGGTTGAGGACTCCGTTCACCTTGTTGATGGTCGTGGGATCGTTGATCACCTGCGCCAGCGTGCCATTGCCCTCCTGCACCTGCTTCAGGATGTCACTGGCCTGACCGACCAGGATGTCGACCCTCTGGAGCGTGGTCTGGCTGCTTTTGATCACGTCCTGATATCCGGGAGCGTTGCCCGGGGGAAGTTCCGCGCCGTCATGAGCGACCGGTCCCGTGGGTTTGGCGGGGTCAACCCTGCTGCTGTCAATGTCGATGAATGACTCGCCCAGAACACCCGCGGTCTGAATGGTGGCGACAGAAGCATTTTCGATTTCACCTTTTTTGTTTTTCACACCCAGGTGGATGAACTCGGCATACTTGCTGTTGATCTTCATGGTCACCTGTACCGGGCTCTTGGGACGCCCCGGAACAACGCGTACGCTGGTCACATTGCCGATGGCCACGCCTTGAAGATCGACAGGCTGGCCACCGCGCAGACCTTCAGCATTGTCAAAATAGGCGATCAGCGCGATTTTGTGGGTCAAGATGCCGCTGGTGCCGCTGATCAGAAAGACGAGGACGGCCAGGGTCACCGAGGCGACAACGACGGTTATTCCGACCCTGACTTCAGACCACCTAAGTTGCTTTTGGCTCGGCAATTTTGCGTAGTCCTATGCTCCCAGATGATAGCAGAAGCAGCTGTAAGTCCCTAGAAGCAGACCGTTTTCGGTAAGGAACAATCACCCAGTGGCTGTGATTGGAAGCTGAATGATGATGGAAACTTCATGCCAGAGCGGCGGCGCGCCACGTCCTTGAACACGCTGCGGCGAGCACATAGGCAACGGCCGCGCAGAGCAGGGTGATTGAGAGGCCGAAGTGGATGGCGATCACCATGGCCAGCACCGACCCCATAACGCTGGCCGCGGCATTGAGCGCCCAGGCCCATTCCACGGTCCTGACCAGCCGCAGGCCCGTGGGAAAAGGCATCCCCATGAGGAAGCCGAGTGGGACGAGCACCACCGCGCTGATGATCAACTTCAAGACGAATGGCAGACCCACAGCAGCGCCGAGCAGCCAGGGCAGGACTGCCACATCGAGCGCGATCAGAGCCGCAATCAGGCCAAGCAGCCCCAGGATCCTGTTTGCAGTGGTAATGCGGCGGCGCGCAGCTACGCTGCCGGCGCCGCTTGAAAGCAGCAGCAGGAAGACGACCACGGTCAGGGCGTACGTCGGATGGCCTAGAAACAGCACGAAGCGCTGGATGAGCGAGATCTCCACCAGGATATATCCGAAACCGACGGCAATGAAGTACAGCAGCGCAAGCAAGCCGGTTTTCTGGGCATGGCTCTTCCCGCGATGCAGGGCCAGCGGGAGGATCAGGAATGCCAGCACGGCGAGCGCGGAGATAATCAGTAGCATTCCCAGAACAACTACTCCCAGGTTGATGCGCCAGTCCATGCCGTGTCCGGTGCCTGCCAAAATGTTTTCGATCACGTACCTGGTTTTAAGCGTGAAGAAGAAAAAGGGCGCGCTATCACTGACGGGTGCGACGTTGTAGGCGTAGTCACGGGCGAAAGCGCGCGGATCGTTGGAGGCGATGAGCTTCTGGAAGGCTTCGGCCGCGGGCGCCAGGGGCTTCACCGCATTCGGCGGAGGAACCGGCGCGAGGTCGATCGCCGGCATCGAGCACTGGACGTTGATGCCGCAAGGCTCGGGTTGGCCAGGAGGGTTGAGCCAAACGAGATTGGGATTCTGGCCGATGTGGTTCGCCACCAATCCGTACTCGGCCGCGGTGAACGGGGACTTCCTGGCCAGCACCAGAACCGGACGGCCGTCTTCGTTGAGGCCGCCGTCGGCGACGATCACGAAGTGCTGCTGCGGGTTGGCGATGCCGGCCTGGTGTAGAGCCTCGATCGCCTGTGAGACCACGCGCAGGGCTTCGCGCGGCCGCTTGAACTCCCAGCGCGTGATGGCGATCATGCCATCGGGCTTGAGATGGTCAAAGTATTCGCGGAAGGCCTCGACCGTGTAGAGATTGTTTTCGCTCAGCGCGAAGGCGCCGGCAGCGGTGGAGGCCCAGGTATCGACCAGCGTCATCTGCACAACGTCGTACTTGTCCGGCGAACTGCGAATGTAGGAGCGGCCGTCCTGCACGTGAATGTGCACCTGGGGCAGATCGTAAAGATGAAATGAGTAATCGGCGTAGCGGCCGCGCATCACGTTATTGACGATGGTCGGATTGATCTCAATTCCCGTGACGCTGGGACTGCCGTTGCCGACAGCGCGCATCACGTCCACGCCGCCGCCCGGGCCGATGATGGCGTACTCGCCGTGTGGGCGCAGAACGTTCACCACCGACGGCGCCGCGGCCATCAGCCCTTTCTTCCAGTTGTAGCCGGACTGGGCCGGAAAACCGGTGTGCGTGGGCGTGGGCGAGGTGTCGCGGTCCCAGCGCGCCGGATCGGTGTTGACGATGGCAGTGGTGGCGTCGGCGTCGATCACCACGTATTTGCCGCTGCCGGGCTGAGCATTGACCTCGATGCGGGAGATGGCGTTCCAGCGCGCATACTCCACCCATTTGGGATCGCGGTAATGGCCCTTGGCGTAAACCACGTCGATCAACTTGCCGGAGTAGTTGGCGACGATCAGCAAAGCGAAGACCGCGGCCAAGCCGTGGGCAAGCTTGCGCCGGTCGCGTTCCGCCCACAGCGCCGAGGCGATGGCCAGTGCGGCCGAGGCGAGCAAAAGCGCGTTGGGAGCGCCGATCAGGTTCAGCACAGGGACGATCGCCAGGCAGGCTCCGGCGCCGCCAGCGAGGTCCGCTCCGTAAAGCTGGGAGATCGCATGGGGCGAGCGCGCAAAGAGCACGGAGAACAGCAGTCCGGTCAGAAAGAACGGCACCGCGGCGGCCAAATAGATGATGGTCAGCTTGCCGAAGTTGCGGCCTGTGACTTCGAGCGAGACGGGCGTGTGCAGGACGACTTCGAGGACCACGAGCAGCAGGATCGAGTTCAGGAGGCAAATACGCGCTCCAAGAGTGCGGACGTCAAAGCGCGCCAGCCAGTCACGATAGATATGGGCGAAGACGCCGCCTGATCCCAATCCGAGCAGAGCCACCGAGATCGCGAAGAAAGCAAAATGATAGAAGAGCACCACGCTGAACAGCCGGGTAAGCGCCAGCTCAAGCAGGAGGCTGGAGAAGCTGACCAGGGCGACAGCCAGCATGACGGTGCGGGAGATGGTTGATGTGGAACTGGTGGCTTGGGGTTCCGCGACGACAGAGGATTCGGCCATAAGTGAATCAGGGTCTCATAGGATTAGCGAGTTTGCATAGTTTAGGTTCTGCTCCACCCCCGCGGACTTCAAGTCAAGGATGTTTGCCACTTACTCGTTTACATCAGCTGCTACTTCTGGTTACGCTAAGGCGAAAGACGCTCATTCCAGAAGCAGATCGAGGCTAGCCCA
>DASTJB010000147.1:0-2111 GCA_035717005.1 Candidatus Angelobacter sp. | reverse complement strand
AGCCGGATTTCATGACGTCGCAGGTTCTCCAGGGCTTTTTCATAGCCGCCTTTCATCATGTTGAAAGATTTCTTCATGCGGCGAAGGTTTTCCGGGTTGAGCGTTTCAAAGCCGATGAGCAGGCCCTGGCAGCCACTGGCTTTGATCAGGCGGAGAAATTCTTCGTCGTGCGCCGCGTTGATGCTGGCCTGGCTGACCCAGCGAACTTTCAACGGAATCAGCGCACGGAAGAATTCTTTTGCCTGGTCCATATTGGATGTGATGTTGTCATCCACAAAGAAGATCAGCGGCTTCTTGACGCGTTTGATTTCCTCAATGATCTCTTCCACTGGCCGGCGTGTCTGCGTGTTGGCGAAGTACGATTGGATAGCGCAAAACTCACAGCGAAAATGGCAACCGCGGCCGGCTTCCACCAAGCCGACGGGCAGATAGCGCTTGCCGGCGAAGATGGAACGGTCAGGACGCAGGCCGGTCAGCGAGGGACGCGTGGGTTGGCGATACACGCGCTTCATGCGGCCATTGCGAAAATCATCAATCACCTCAGGCCAGAGACCTTCCGCTTCACCGATCACAATAGACTCGGCGTACTCGCCGGTTTCCTCGGGTACCAGCGACGGATGGAATCCGCCCATCACCACCGGGACGCCGCGACGACGAAACTCGGAAGCGATCTGGTAGGAGCGCTTGGCGGTGTAGGTCTCAACGCTCATGGCAACCAGGTCAGTTGGCTCGTCGAAAGGAATGTCCTCCGTGCGATCGTCATAGAAACGGATGTCCATATCGTCGCGCGGCGTGAGTCCGGCGAGCGTGGCCGGGGCCAGCGGCTCCATCTGCCAGGTGCGAATGTAGGGCTGGCCTTTGCGGCGGCCAATGCAAGGATGGACCAGAGTCAGGCGCATCAAGTTCCTCAGGCGTTGGGCGCGAGTTGCCAGTCGCAGTTATAAAACGTGTCCAGGTGATAGGAGTAAAAACGGTAGCCCAGGTTAGCGGGGATAGCCACCGGCAACTGCGTGCGCGACCCCATCAACCGCCGGGCCATGGAGGCATAGCTATAGGTTTTCTTCCAGGCGCGGCGCGTGTTGGTAAGCAGCTCATCGGCGCTCATGCCTCGCGGCTCAAAGACCACGTGCTGGCCGTCGTACAGTCCCCAGTTTTCGGTGGTGATGCGGCGTTCTGCCTTCAACCTCTTATAGAAGGTGGTGCCGGGGAACGGAACAGCGATCGCGTAACGCGGCAAGTCCATTTTACATTCCATGACGAAATCTACCGTCTCGTCAAAGGTGTTCAGCGTATCGTGATCAAAACCGAAAACAAAGCAGCCCATGAGAGCGATGCCGCGGTCGTGCACTTTGCGCACGACTTCATGGTAGTCGCGACGCATGTTGAAGCCCTTCTTCGCTTCCTTGAGCGACTCAGGGTTGAGCGACTCAAAGCCGATTAAGAGTCCACGACAACCGCTGCGCGCTGCCAGGTCCAGCAACTCGTCGTCCCAGGCAATGCTGGTGGTGGCCAGGCCTCCCCATCGGATGTTCAAGGGAATGAGCGCAGTGAATAGCTCCTTGGCATACGGGATATCAGCAATCAAGTTGAGGTCAAGAAAGATGAGCCGCTTGGCTTTCATCTGAACGATATCAGCTACAACATCCGCCACAGGTTTTTGCATGGGTCTGCCCCAGGCCGCGGGGACTACGCAGAAATCGCACTGGTAGATGCAACCGCGCGTAGCTTCAATAGTGTCGGCAACATTGACCACGCGCTTGTCAAACAGCCGGCGCTGCGGAAACGGAAGGTTCGCCAGCTTGAGTCCCGGGTTCTGGTTGTAGCGCGGGGCCATTCGTCCTTCTACGAAATCACGCAGCAATTGCGGCCACGACTCTTCCGCGTACCCCACCACGGTGCTGTCAGCATGCCGCATGGCTTCTTCCGGCATGAGCGTGGGATGAACGCCGCCTAGCACCACGGGAATTCCACGTTGGCGCAGGCGCGCGGAGACTTCGTAGGCGCGCGGCGCGGTGCCGGTGATCGCGCTGATGCCGACCAAGTCGGCCTCAATCGAGTCCGCGTCAATTTCATCAGCATATTCATCGACGATGCTGACGTGGACCGGGATG
>DASTJB010000146.1:0-14986 GCA_035717005.1 Candidatus Angelobacter sp. | reverse complement strand
GCCTGCTTCCCGTTTTCGATCTTGAAACCGAATTTCGTCGCGATCACCACCTGGTCGCGGAACGGCGCCAACGCTTCGCCCACAAGCTCTTCATTCGTGAACGGCCCATACACCTCGGCCGTATCGAAGAAAGTCACGCCGCGCTCAAACGCTGCCCGAATCAAAGTGACGCCCGTCTGCTTGTCTACTGCGGGCCCGAGCCCAAAGCTCAGCCCCATGCAGCCCAGCCCGATCGCCGAAACCTCAAGATTGCTTTTTCCCAGTTTGCGTTTTTGCATGATTGCCCTCCATCGAGAACGAATGGTTTTGCGAAAGTCACGGACGGAATGATGTAGACCGGAAAGATGGACAAGAAATCCGCGACTATAGCCGGAAAGCCCGAGGGACCTTCTCGCTTTCCGACTTTAGATGAGCCTTGCCTTGCTGGAGATCTTCTAATTTTGAATCAATCCCGAAGCGCGTTCCGGCGCCGCCCGAAATTACTGCAGCTTCACCTGCACGCCGCGATCATCATTCGCCTTCGCCGTTGCCGCCGAATCTATCTCTTCCAGTTTGATCTTCTTCAGCTGGTTGCCGGAGAAGTCAAACAGCGTCTCGCCCATGATCGCGTAATTCCGCGTCTCGAGCTGATGCCCGTCTTTGAAGATGAAGACCGTAGCCGGAGACTTGCTTTCCTGCGGCGCCGGCGGTCCTATCTCGTCGCGGCGCTCCCTCTTCTGGCTGGGAGCGGCTTCGCGGCGGTCGCGGGAATCAAACGAGTGCTCGCCGTACCGGCCTTGCTGGTCGCGCAGCGCGTCCCGCGCTCCTTGCAGATACGCCGCGCGCAGCTCTTCGTCGCTTCGCTCGCGTGGGTCTTCGGGCTGTGCTGTTGCCGGATCGGCCGGCGCGGCAGAAGCCGTGTCCGGAACCGCTGGATCGATCGCAGAGGGATAAGCGCCGTCGGTGTAGAAACTGTAAAACACCGGCACAGGTACGAAGAACGGACGCCCGTGGTGCCGCGGCGTGCCAAAACGTCGCACCGGCCCATGTACGCGCACGTTCAGGGGCCGCTGAGGCGGATTCACTCCAAAGGGAAGCGGCGTCGGCGAAACCACACTCGCCGGGACGCCGTGCTGGCGTCCGTCCGGCTCCGGCGAAGTTGCCGAGGCGGGAATACCACGGCTGAAGGTCTGGGCTTGCGAGGCTTCGAGGGCGAATGCGAAAAACGCGGCTAAAACTACATTCCGAGACATATGCCACCTGCTCTAAAACCGGCCATGGGGAGTCTTAACCTACTTACTATGATAATCCCGAAGCCGCCGCGGCTATATTAAGTTTTGTACCCAGCCCCGCAGCTCCGGCAAGGTAAGAACGATCCGGACCAGAAAAGCTGCAAGCAAAACCACCGCAAATTCCAGCCGGTAACGGGTTTCCAGCAGGTCCGCCGCCACTCCCCCGATGAATATGAACACAAAGCTCAAGGCCAAAGTGGCGTCCCACAGATGCGTGGCCGGGACCAGGGCAAACACCAGGACGCACAGGAGCGCTGTGATCAGGGGCGCCGTGTTGCCGAAGTATCTTGCCCGCTGCCAGCTTCCGTACGTCGTCAGCGAGCCGATAAGCAGAAACACCAGAACATACCCGTCTGTCGTGGCGGAAAGCGCAAAAGCCAGCTGCCGCAGCGCCTCAAGCGATGGTGCGGGCGAAAACATCGCGCGCGGACCCATGCCCAGGCTGCCGGTAATCCAGCCGATCGCCAGCCATACCGCGCAGCCCAGAGCGCACGCGCTCGCCAGCACAATCGCCGCTTTGCCGCGACAATCCGGCGCCAGATGAGTCATGTAGATCAATGCCAGCAGGACCAGCGTGACCGCCCACCATGAGGTCGCCAGGGCAAAACCGATGGAGAGTCCCAGGATCACAATCCGCGGCGCCCATTTCTTCGGCGGCGCATAGAGCGTGTGTGCCACCCCGATCGCCGTATAGATCAGCCCCAGCGTGCTCCATGCCAGCAGGATCTCCGGGCCGATATTGCTGCTGACCTTGATCATCGCCGGTGACGTGCAATAAAGGCCCAGCGCGACGTATCCTCCTTCGTTGTCGAACAGCCGCCGCGCCACCCACCACAGCGCTCCGCCCAGCCAGACGCCGAAGATCGCAAACGGCAGTCGCAGGATCCACGGATGCGGTACCGCGAGATAGAAATTCCACGATGCCGGCCCAGTCTTTCTCAATACGCTGATTGCCCGCAGCGGCAACGCTGCGATAAACGAAGTGAACGGCGAATCCAGCGAGCCGGCCGGCGTGCTCTGTTTTCCGCCCGGAGCCAGCCCGGAAAAGATGTACTGGTATTCCAAAGAAGAGATCTTCCGCGCCCGCGCCGCCCACAGGCACTGCGCCAGAAACGCCAGCAGCATGAGCCCGGCCAGCACCTGCGGCCGCCCTACCTTGAAATCTCTCAGTATCTCGAACATGAACTCACAGTTGTATCACGCGCAACAGCTCGCTTGGGAAACCGGCATCTGCTCTCGAGAAAAACTTTCTGGTACAGTTCCTGAGGTGAACTGAGATGGAAACTGAAGCCTCTCCCTCTGGTCCTCCACGCCTTCTGAACATCGCGTTGTTCAACGATCGCGGGTTGCGCGCCGGCTGGCGCCTCCTGATCTACATCGGCATCCTGCTTGTCTTTCGTCTTGTGGCCGTCAGCCTGCTGGCTCACTTCTTCGGAAAGAGCGGCCCGTTAGCCATCACCGAGATGACTCCCGGCTTCACCATCTTTGGCGACGGCGCAGTATTTCTTCTGCTGCTCCTGGCGGCATTCATCATGTCCCGCGTCGAGCGCCGCAGCATGGCCGAATACGGACTGCCGCTGAAAGGCCAACCGGTTTTGAGCCGGTTTGTTGCCGGCTACATCGTTTGGGGATTCCTGCCGCTCACCATCGTTTTGCTGATCATGCGCCTGCTGCACGGGTTTAGCTTCGGTCAGCTCACGCTGCATGGCGGCCAGATCGCCATTTTCGGCCTGGAATGGGCCGTCGCATTTGTCCTTGTCGGATTGGCGGAAGAGTACATGCTTCGCGGATATTCTCTTTACACCCTGGCCGACGGGATCGGCTTCTGGCCCGCCGCGATCTTCATGGCTGCTCTGTTCGGCCTCGGCCACGCCGGGAATCCCGGTGAAAGCCGAATCGGGCTGATCGGCACCGTGGTCTTTGCTTTATTTGCCTCGCTGACTCTGCGGCTGACCGGCAATCTGTGGCTGGCCATAGGGGCGCACGCCGGCTGGGATTGGGGACAATCCTTCTTCTATGGCGTGAGTGACAGTGGACTGACCGCGCGCGGCCATCTCTTCCAGCCTTCCTTTCACGGTCCCGACTGGCTCACCGGCGGAAGCGTCGGCCCGGAAGGAAGTATCGTGACGCTGGTTCTGTGGAGCTTGATGATTGTGCTGTTCGCCCTTGTCTATCGCCGTCGCCGCCCGGCGCTGGTGGTGACGGCGCAAAGAATATAAGCCGCGAAGGAATACCTTCGCGGCTGATCTCTTGCACCAGAAACTATATATCCAGATTCTTTACATCCAGCGCGTTCTCTTCGATGAACTTCCGTCTTGACTCCACGTCCTCGCCCATCAGCGTGGTGAAGATCGTCTCGCAGGCTTCTATGTCTTCTGCTTTCACTGAGAGCAGAGTCCGTTTCTCCGGATCCATCGTCGTCTGCCAGAGCTGCTCGGAACTCATCTCGCCCAGCCCTTTGTAGCGCTGCACAGTGTATTCTTTCTTGCCTTCGGCCAGCACGTAGTCGAACAGGTCGCGCGCGGAGTGCTTCTCCACCCGCTCGGCTTCGATCTTGGTCCGCCGGATCGGCGTCTTCGACGACTTCTTGGCCGCGTTTTCCAGGTCTTCGCGTTCGGCATCGCTCAGCTCGGCGGCGTTGTCGACGCTGCCGCCCCGGGGCGCCACCTCCACCACGAACGGCGGTTCCATGAATTCCTCAATCTGCTTGAACTTCGCGGTCATCTGCCTGTATTCGGGCGTCGAAGCCAACGCCCAGTGGATGTGCCGCTCGGCGCCCTGGGAGTCGGTAAACTTCACGGCCCACAGGTTGTGCTCCTCGTCGAAGTAGCTCTCCACGTGCTTGAGCTGATATTCCTTGGCCAGCTTGTTGATCTCGCGCTCCAGCTTCTCGATCTTCTTCGGCGGCGTCTTCTTGTCGCCTTCAAAGTCCACGCGTTGCGAGATGCCCAGCCGCGGCAGCAGTGCCGCGATCCGCTCATTGCGCAGCCGCTTGTCCACTTTGTCGAAGAAGCCAAGATACTCATTCAAGGTGGTCATGAATTTGGCCAGCGTGGCGCCTTCCAGCTTGGCGGCGCCCTCGCCGTAGCGGACCACCATGCCTTCCGCGGCGCGCCGCACCATCACCCGGACGAACTCGCGGTCATCCTTGATGTACTGCTGCGACTTGCCCTTCTTGATGCCGTAGAGCGGCGGCTGCGCGATGTACACGTTGCCGCGCTTGATCAACTCATTCATGTGGCGGAAGAAAAACGTCAGCAGCAGCGTGCGGATGTGCGAACCGTCCACGTCGGCGTCAGTCATCAAAATCACTTTGCCGTAGCGCAGCTTCGCCGGATCGAAATCCTCTTTGCCGATGCCCGTGCCCAGCGCCGTGATCATGGCGCGAATTTCTTCATGGCTCAGCATCTTGTCGTAGCGCGCCTTTTCGACGTTAAGAATTTTCCCCTTCAGCGGCAGGATCGCCTGGAAGCGCCGGTCGCGCCCCTGCTTCGCCGTTCCGCCTGCGGATTCTCCTTCGACCAGAAACAGCTCGCAGCGGTTGGGATCGCGCTCCGAGCAGTCCGCCAGCTTGCCCGGCAGCCCGCCGCCATCCAGCGCGCCCTTGCGCCGCGTGAGATCGCGGGCTTTGCGCGCCGCCTCGCGCGCTCGCGCTGCCTCAATCGCCTTGTTGATGATCTTGCGTGCGACGGTCTGGGTCTGTTCAAAAAAGCCGCCCAGCCGCTCGTTCACAAACGCCTGCACCACTCCGGCGATGTCCGAGTTCAGCTTGCCTTTCGTCTGTCCTTCAAACTGCGGCTGCGGCAGCTTCACGCTCACCACGGCCACCAGGCCCTCGCGCACGTCGTCACCCGTGAGGTTTTCTTTCACGTCTTTGAACAAGCCCAGCTGCTGCCCGGCATAGTTGATGGTGCGCGTCAGCGCCGTACGGAAGCCGGAAAGATGCGTTCCGCCGTCCACCGTGTTGATGTTGTTGGCGAAGCTGAAGACTGTTTCGGAGTAGCCGTCGTTGTACTGCAGCGCGATCTCCATCTGCACCCCTTCGCGCTCGGCTTCCATGTAGATCGGTTTGTCGTGCAACACGCTCTTGCCGCGGTTCAGGTGCTTGATGAACTCGGCAATGCCGCCCGTGTACTTGAATTTGAGCTGCTTGGCCTCGCCCGTCTTCGGGTCGGTCTGGCGCTCGTCGGTCAACGTGATTTCCAGCCCTTTGTTCAGGAAGGCCAGCTCGCGCAGCCGCTGCGCCAGCGTGTCAAAGTTGTATTCGGTTGTGGTGAAGATCTCTTTGTCGGGAAGGAAATGGACTTTGGTTCCGCGCTTCTTTGTGGTGCCCGTTCTCTTGAACTTGCTTTGCGGCTGGCCTTTCGAGTAGCTCTGCTCCCAGACGTGGCCATCACGCCAGATCTCAAGATCCAGCTGGTGGCTCAGCGCGTTCACAACGGAGACGCCTACGCCGTGCAGGCCGCCGGAAACTTTGTAGCTGGAGCTGTCAAACTTCCCGCCGGCGTTCAGTTTGGTCAGCACCACTTGCGCTGCGGAAAGCTTTTCGCCGTCCACCACCATGTCGTCCACGGGAATGCCGCGGCCATCGTCAACCACCGTAATCGAATTGTCGATATGGATTGTTACGTCAACCTGAGAGGCAAAACCCGCCAATGCTTCGTCCACCGAATTGTCTACGACTTCGTAGACCAGGTGATGCAACCCAGATTCGCTGTTTGAGCCAATGTACATCGCCGGACGGAGCCGGACGTGTTCCATCCCCTCCAGGACCTTGATGTCCTCGGCGGTGTAATTTCCGTTCCCGTTGCCGTTCTTTTTTTTAGGTTCTGCCATTTCTTTCACTGCTGCCATAGCGGATTGTCGGGACAATACCAGAGCTCCTCTAGTCTATTACCGGTATCTCAAAAAAGGGTGCTGCCAAGGTGCGATTTCAGATGGCCTTGAAGGTCACTCAAGTGACTGAAATTCAGATATTTAGTGGATTTTTGAACCACTGGTTATTGTACCATACTCAGAGCTCAAAACCGTGCCCGGAGAGAAGGGCCGGAAGTGTGAATTCCGTGTGGAAATCGGGGGCATTTATTAGGTTTTTTCAATGAGGGCCCGTTTTCCGGAACTCCGGTGTTGACTCTGTAGTTTCCCGGCCTTTGGCCGCTTTCGTCTTTCTTTCATCTCTCGTAAGCTGCGCTGAGGTTTCTGGCCGGCCGGCAAAATGACGCTAACTTCAAGATAGTAAGTAAACTAACGGCCATTCACTTTGGTAATCCGACCAGGGTCTGCCGTCGGCCTCCTGATGCACCGGAATTGGGTCAGTTTCCACTAACCGAATAGTACTAAGAAACACTTGAAAAATCAGGGCTGAATTGTATACTCGGTGCGCGTTTCCAGTGACCCCAACTGGGAATGCCACCACCAAGAGAAAGAAGCCTTAACTACAGGAGAACGTCCCCATGAAAAAGCTACTTCGTGCGTCCCTCGTGGCCTTGTTGATCTTCGGCGGATATGCCGCCTTTTCAAGCTCGGCAACCAGCTTGAATCCTGGCATACCATCGCTTCCGAGGCCGTGCTGTCAGGCGTCCCAATAGTTACAATGACATACAGCGCGCATCTGTAATTCAGGGCGCCTGCCTTTAGTAACTATTTAGTCAATTGTACTTTGGTGCTTACCCGTCGCTTGCTTGCCAAGTGACGGGAGTAGTATGCTCGCCCCCGCACTTGTGGAGGCCGTTTGTGCACCTCTCTAGAATTGGCTGGATCCTGGTGGGACTGGCAGTTGCCTTTGCCTGCGTTCAACTTCTTATTGCCCGCATCATTGTCCTGCGCAAGCTGCGCTCGGAGTTCGGCATTTTCTTCACGTACTGCTGCTTTGGCGTGTGCGTGAACCTGGTCGGTATTGCCGGATATGCGCTCTCTTCCAGTAACCAATACTTCTATCTTTGGTGGGTGATTAGTTTCTTGTACATCGCCCTTGAGTTCGGGATCATGTATGAGATTTTCGTCAACGCCCTCAAGCCTTATTCTGCGCTGATCGATCTCGGCAAAATGCTCTTTCGCTGGGCCGGTGTTTTTCTTCTGTTCGCAGCCGTGCTCACTGCCCTGGCCACCTCCGGGTCCACCTCCGGTCGATGCATTGCCGCTTTAGCGGTCGCCGAGCGTAGCATGCGTCTCATGGAGTGCGGCTTCCTCCTGCTCTTCTTCTTCCTGGAACGCCGGTTGGGTCTCTCCTGGCGCAATTACAACGCCAGTATCGCGATCGGCTTGGGAGCTACCGCTGCCATGGATCTGACCGTCTCTTACCTCAGCTCTCATTATCCGGCGTGGCTTGACAGTCTCAACCTCGTGAACAGCACCTTCGGCCTTGGAGTGTTTGTGTTCTGGGCGTCGGCCCTGGCGCTGCCTGAGCGCGGCCAAAAGAGTGTGCTCGATTCACCCAGCCGCCTGATCTTCCAGCGCTGGAACGAGGCCGTTGCGTCTTACAGCACACGTACTGAATTAACACTCGGCGGCAGCAGCGTTATGGAGTCTTTCCTCCCGGGTGTGGAGCAGACCGTGGACCGCGTGCTTGCGCGAAAGATGGTTCAGTAACTAGAGACAGTCCAATAAATCAGGCCGGACAGAATGTCCGGCCTTTTGTTTTGGAGTGGATGCGTAAGCGGTTTGGAGCGAAGCGACCAGGACAAAAGGAGAAGAGGGCGAGCCCAACCACGCGGCGAGCCCGCTGCTTTAGGAGCTGAAAGGTCAAAACTGGGGAATTACCCGTAAGCGGTTTGGAGCGGAGCGACAGAAAAATCAGATCCGCATTGGCATCACGATGTAGCGGTACTTGTATTCGCTGTCGCTGGCTTCATCCGGACGCAGCTGCCCGGCCGTCTGGGCGTCTTTAAACTCGAAGCGCACATCGCCGGCGCCCACCACTTTCAGAAATTCCAGCAGATACTGGGAGTTGAATCCGATCACCATGGCGTCGCCGTTGTAGGCCGTCTCGAGCGAATCCTCTGACTCGCCGGTCTCGGTGTTCGAGGACGACACCCTGAGTTCATTCTTCTCCATGCGCATGCGGATCGCGTTGGAGCGCTCGTCGGCAAATTGCGCCACCCGCTGGATGGCCGATGACAGCTCGTCGCAATGCACCGTGACCGACTTGTTGTTGTCACGCGGAAGCACCGCTTCGTAGTTGGGGAATTGCCCAGTCAGTTGCCGCGAGGTCAGCAGCCGCCCGCCCACCCGGAAAAACAACGTCGATTCATCCTTGGCAAACTCCACCGTCTGCGCCTCAGTATTCGCCAGCAGCGTGCTCAACTCGGCCATAGCTTTTTTCGGGACCAGCACCCTCATCTCGCCGTTGACGGGAAGTTTGGTGTTGCTGTTCTCAATATGCGCCAGGCGATGCCCGTCCGTCGCCACCATGGTGAGCGATTCTGGCTTCAGCACCATCAGCGCGCCATTCAGCGTGTACCGTGATTCCTCATTGGAGATGGAAAAAATTGTCCGGGCAATCAGCTGCCGCAGCACCTGCGCCGGAAGCTGGATAGAATCGGCGGGGAAGGCCGGAAGCGCCGGGAAGTTGGCCCGCGCCATGCCGACCATCTTGGTATTCGAACGTCCGCTGCGGATCTGCACCCAGTGGTTTTCCAGCAGCTTAATGCTGATCTCGCCATCACCCAGAAGCTTCACGTAGTCGTAAAGCTTGCGCGCCGGCACTGTGCAGGAGCCTTCCTTCTTGACCTTGGCCGGGCAGGAGGTGCGCAGGCTGAGATCGAGATCGGTCGCGGTAATGGCCAGCTTGTCGCCGCTCGCTTCAAACAAAAAGTTGGAAAGAATCGGGATGGTCGTTTTGCGTTCCACCACGCCTTGCGTCGCCGTGAGTTCCTTCAACAGATCGTTTTTGCTGATGCTGATTTCCATCGTAGCTCCCGACTCGGTGCCTGCTGAAGAAGGCATAGAATGTGGCCCCCTGATAAGTATTTCAATCCTGGTTTGCTCCGGCATTGCCGAGCAGATGCACCTGCGGAATCTCTCCCCGGGTGCCTATTTATTGCAGGATACAGCAAATTCGCCTTAAAAAGCGCTCTGCCGCCATCGGCTGCCATTCTAATCTCTCAGTTTGCTCTGTGGCGAAAATTGCGTGTGGAGAACCTGTGGATTTCCTGCACCAAATTCACTGCAAAGAAATATCCGGACCGTCGTCCGGATTGTTCTCTGCTCGCGTTGGTGCTTCGCCCTAGCTGTTGAGCGTCTCCGTCAGCTTGTTCAGCAGGCGGTTCAGGTCTTTGTCGCCCTGGCGCTGGTCCTCGATCTTGTCGATCGAATGCATGACCGTGGTGTGGTGCTTGCCGCCAAATTGCCTTCCAATCTCCGGCAGCGACGCCTCGGTCATCTGCTTGGCCAGATACATTGCGATCTGCCGCGGGAAGACGATCGCGCGCGAGTTGCTCTTCTGCTTGATCTCCACCACGCGCAGCCCAAACTGCTCGGCTACCGCTTTCTGAATGGCTTCAATCGTGATCTTGCGCGCCTGCGAGTCGATGAAGTTCTTGAGCACCTGCTGCGCCGTGATCAGGCTCACTTCAGCGCCGGTCAGCGAGCAGTAGGCGATCAGCCGGATCAGCGCGCCTTCCAGCTCGCGCACGTTGGTGCGCACGTTGGAAGCGATATAGAGCGCCAGGTCGGTCGAGATGCTTACGCGCTCGGACTCGGCCTTCTTTTGCAGGATGGCGACCTTCGTCTCCAGGTCGGGCGGCTGGATATCGGCGATCAACCCCCACTCGAACCGGGAGCGCAGCCGGTCTTCGATCTCCGGAAGCTCCTTCGGCGGGCGGTCGCTGGCGATCACAATCTGCTTGTTCGATTCGTGCAGCGCGTTGAACGTGTGGAAGAACTCCTCCTGCGTGCGTTCCTTCTGCGCCAGGAACTGGATATCGTCGATCAGCAGCACGTCCACGTTGCGGAACTTGTCGCGGAAGCTGATCATCCGGTCATAGCGCAACGAGTTGATCATCTCGTTGGTGAACTTCTCACTGGAAACGTAGCAGATGGAGCTGTGCGGCTGCCGCCGCTTGACCTCATGGCCAATGGCCTGCATCAGGTGCGTCTTGCCCATGCCCACGCCCCCGTAGAGGAAGAGCGGGTTGTAGGCTTTTGAGGGCTTTTCCGCCACTGCCTGCGCCGCAGCATGGGCGAACTGATTGCCCGCGCCGATCACGAATGCGTTGAAGGTGTATTTGGGGCTGAGCTGCGCCGCGGAATCCCAATCGAACCGCTGCTGTCGTCCGGCGTTTGCCTGCGCCGCTGCGCTGTTGTTGCTGCTGGCGGAAACTGGAGCAAACCCGCCATCGGCGCGCACCGGAGGCGCCGTAGGATCTTCTTCCGGAGTGATGAACTTTACGTCCTGGTATTCCGGGGCCAGCGTGTCCATGGCTTCCTGGATCAGGTCGCCGAATTTATCGCCGATATCGCGAAAGTCGTTGTTGGGAACACGGACGAAGATGATGTTTCCATTGGTATGGCTGAAACGGGTCGGCTTGAGCCACGTGTCATAGGAATGGCGCGTGATCTTCTTCTCCAGGGCCCCCAGGATTCGGAGCCATGGATTCGCGGTTGCGGTTACGGTCGCAGCGGGTAATGACATTCTCGGGATTATTTCCTTGCGAGCCGGCCAGGGGCCCGTGGTTATCTAAGAAGCTTTTCGCTCTGTTCCGGGGCGCCTCTAGAGCGTTGAACACTTCATAGTGCAATACAAAAAAATTGAACTGGTCGGCATACTAGCACACACTTCACCCGGAGAAAATGCGCGCGCAGAAAAATTTTTTTACAGGAAATTCTTTTTCGAAATCGTGCCGGCATTTTTCGTCAACCATCCTCTTCTTGAATGCTGCGCGCGTGGTGCAATGCCCTTCATTGTGCTTGCGCTGCTTGCGCGTGCGTTGATTTTGAGCGGTGGCACTTGAGCCATGCCGCCTAGCAGGCTGAGTACAACCACGTTGTGTTTTGCGCCGGATCTCCCCGCCGGCCGCTCCGCCGGCGAATGCGGTCACACGAGGTGGCGCGATTCCGCTGGATTCTTTATACTTAACGTTTGTCCAACACTTAGAATTCTCCCGTAGGAGTTCCACAGTCAATGCCCAAGCGCACTTTTCAGCCAAACCGGCGCCGCCGTTCCAAGACGCACGGTTTTCGCACACGTATGAAGACAAAAAGCGGAAGAGCAGTGCTTTCCCGCCGCCGCGCCAAAGGAAGGAAGCGCGTCTCCGTGAAGCCTGGCTTCCGTGAGTAACTCCTCCAGAGAATGTCCATTCGGCATGCCAGCTCAGCCGTGAAAACTGCTTCTGCCAGCGTACCTCAGAATTTTCCCAGGAGTTCACGCCTGCTCAAGCATGCCGACTTTCAAACGGTTTACCAACAGGGCCGAAAGCATTTCTCGGGCAATATGGTCGCTTTTTACCATCAGAGCGGCCGCTCCGGAGGAGCACGCGTGGGGCTTACCGTCGGCAAGGTTCTGGGCGGCGCGGTGGAACGCAACCGCATTCGCCGCCGCATGCGCGCAGCTGTGGGCCGGCATCTGGCGGAACTGCTCAAGCCGCTCGATTTGGTTTTGCATCCGCGCAAGAGCGTGTTGACCATGGACTTTGCCCAGCTCGATCAGGAAATTGCACAGGTATTCGCGACGGTGCAGCGAGGGAAAGCAAAATGAAGCAGATTGCGACATGGCTGTTGCGGTTTTATAAGCGGCTGATCTCGCCCCTGCTGCCCGCTTCCTGCCGCTTTATTCCCACGTGCTCGGAATACACGGCCGAAGCAATGGCCCGGCACGGCCTGCTGCGCGGAACGGCGCTGGGCTTTTGGCGGCTGCTTCGCTGTAACCCATTTTCCCGCGGCGGCTATGACCCGGTGCCCGCAAGCAAAGTTAAGAACACCTGTGCTCATCGCAGTTAGTGCAGGGCAGTTTGAATTTAGAGAAGGAAATAAGAGCAGGTCCTTCGCTGCGCTCAGGCTTTCGGCAGCGGGCTCAAACGCCTGCTAAGCGCCTCAAGTTTGGAGCGAAGCGACAGATATAAACGTAATGGCTGAATATAGAAACCCTCAAAGTGAACCCGGCGGCGACAAGCGCATGCTCATCGCCTTGCTCGGCGTCTTTGTCGTGCTTGGATTGTTGCAATTCATCCTGCCCAAGCCGCCTCAACCACCCCCGCAGCAGCAACAGCAGGCGCAACAGACCCCGCAACAAGCGCCGGCGCAGCCGTCTAACACTCCGGCCGCGGCCACATCGCCGACGCCCGCTGGCAAAGCAGCCGCTGGGAAGTCCGGCGCCAGGCCTGCGGGAAAGCAACCCGCTGCTTCCAAACTTCCGGTCAATATGGCCGACAAGGAAGCTGAAACCGTCCTCGACAACGGCATTTATCGCATTACGTTCACTAATCGCGGCGCCGTGGTGAAATCCTGGGTCCTGAACGAGAAGAGCAAGGACGGCTCGTACAAGTACACGGACAATTCCGGCAAGCCTTTCGATCTGGTCAATCCCACCGTCGCGCAGCAGCTCGGCTATCCGTTCTCGCTTCTGACCTATGACCAGAGCTTGAAGGGCATCAACGACGGGCTCTATGTCGTCAGTTCGCCGATCGACATCGCCGGCGCACTGGTCTTCAAATACTCGGATGGCGACGTGCAGGTGGTGAAGTCCTTCCGCGCAGAAAAAGACCACATCCTCAACGTTGAAATCGAAGTTACGCGCGACGGGCAACGGGTGCCGGCCTTCCCGCAATGGCCCAGCGGCCTGGGCGACCAGCTTGCGCCGGCCTCCTTTGTGTCCAGCAAGCTCGACTGGGCGCAGAATGGCAACATCGAACGCCAGGACCCGGTTTCCGGCGGCTTCCTGCGCAGCAAGAAATGGATCGTCGGCGGGCAATCTCTGCCCGGGCCATACAACTGGGTAGCAACGGCCGACCGCTATTTCGCTGTCGCATTCATGCCGCTCGATCCTAAGGATTCCACTCTTGTCACGCTCAACAGTCCCGCGGATGTTCCCAAGAATCCTGAGCGGCCGAATGAGGGCACGGACAAGGCCAACGTCATCGGCATGGCCGTAGGCAGCCCCGCAGGACTGACGAAGCTGCGCGTCTTTGCCGGTCCCAAGGCAGTTGACCTGCTGGAGGACACGCAGGCCCAGCCCGGCGGTCCCGATCTGCGCGGCGTGTACGACTTTGGCACTTTCAGCTTCATCGCCCGCCCGCTGTTCCTCTGGCTGAAATGGACGTACGAGAAATGGATCCCCAACTGGGGCTGGGCGATCTCATTCCTGACGCTGGTCATCACCATGGCGCTGCTGCCGCTGCGCATCTCCAGCATGAAATCCTCGCTTCGCATGCAGCGCATCCAGCCGCAGATCAAAGCGATCACGGAAAAGTACAAGCGCTACAGCATTACCGACCCGAGGCGCGCGGAGATGCAGAAGGAAATGTCCGCGCTCTACAAAAAAGAGGGCGTAAACCCAATCGGCGGCTGCTTCCCCCTGCTGCTCCAGATGCCGTTCCTGATCGCCTTCTACTCCATGCTGAATAACGCCATCGAACTGCGCCACGCCACCTGGCTCTGGATCCATGATCTCTCCGTACCGGACCCAATCCATGTTCTTCCCATCCTGATCATGGTCTCGATGTACGTGCAGCAGAAGAGCGCGCCGCAGGGCGGCATGGACCCGGCCCAGCAGAAGATCCTGACCTTCATGGGACCGTTGATGATTGGCGGCTTGAGCTGGGGCGTTGCCTCGGGACTTTCGATCTACTGGGCTTTAAGCACGTTGCTCGGCTACGCTCAGCAGTTGGTGATCAACCGCTCCGAACTGGGGCAGCAGGTAAAGAAGACTATGGAACGGCGCGCCTCGCGCAAACGCTAGGCAGGAAAAGCTTGTAGAATGGCCGCAGATGTTCATCGCCACGCGATGGGAACCGCTGGGCCGGGATTAGGAAGATGCTTCAGGACAAAGTTGGCACGGCAAAGAAGATCGATGCGTTTCTGAAGAGCATCATCGCTTCAGGCGCGTTCAAGCTGAAGTACCGGATCACGGTCAATCCTCCGGTTGCCGCCGGACACGACTCTGAGGCGCCCGAGATCCTCGTGGAACTGGCCGGTCCTGACAGCTCTCTGCTTCTGGAGCGCGGCGCCGAAGGTCTGCGTGCCCTGGAGCACCTTACCCACGAATCGCTCCATCTCCATCAGGAAGAGCACGACAAGGTCAGCTTCGATTGCAAAGGTTACCGCGCTGCCCGGCAGCAGGAGCTCAAGCTGGCGGCACAGGTTGCCGCTGAGCGCGTGCTCAAGACCGGAATGCCCTATTCGTTCGCGCCCATGTCTTCCCGCGAGCGCCGGCTCATTCACCTGGCTTTCCGCGACCACGGTACTCTCACCACGCAGAGTGAGGGCGAGGGCGGTCGCCGTTACGTCGTTCTCTATCCCAGGGATTACAAGCCCTCCCGCCCCGCGCGGCGCTAGCATCCAGACATCACCCCAGACCTGATCGGCTATGATGAAGCGGGCGATCTCCCGTTTTGATCGCAACATCACCGCGTTGAGGAAACTATGTCGACGACCGTAGCCATGATCGGAGAAGTCCCCATCTTCACCCTGCTCGATGACGAGGAGCGCGAAGCCCTGGCCGAGATGATGAATGCCCGCGAGTTCAAGCAGGGCCAGACGGTTTTTCATTACGGCGACCCCGG
>DASTJB010000145.1:0-20121 GCA_035717005.1 Candidatus Angelobacter sp. | reverse complement strand
GCCTGGCGGTTTATGCGGCCTGGGGATCGGTGGCCGGGAGCGGGCTACAGGTGGCGCTGCAACTGCCGGTAGTGCTGGCGCTGGCGCCGAAGCTGCGGCTGGCGTTCAACATCGCAAATGAGAACGTACGCACCGTGGTGCGGAACTTTGTGCCGGTGTTTTTCAGCCGCGGCGTGAACCAGGTGAGCGGCTATGTGGACCAGCTGCTGGCGAGCTATCTGCCGACGGGCGCGGTTTCAGCGCTTTCAGTGGCGCAGGCGCTGTACATGCTGCCGGTGAGTTTGTTTGGCATGTCGATTTCGGTGGCGGAGCTGCCGGCGATGTCGAGCGCGCTGGGCAGTGAGAGCCAGGTGGCGGAGACGCTGCGGCAGCGGATCGCGGCCAGCACAAAGCGCATTGGGTTCTTTGTGGTGCCCTCGGCGGTCGGTTTCATTGCGCTGGGCGATGTAATTACGGCGGCGATCTACCAGACAGGGAAGTTCTCACACGCTGACTCGGTCTATGTGTGGAGCATCCTGGCCGGCTCGGGCGTGGGGCTGGTGGCGTCAACGGTGGGGCGGCTGTATTCCTCAGCATACTATGCGCTGCGCGATACGCGCACGCCGCTGCGTTTTGCCATTGTGCGCGTGCTACTGACGACGGCGCTCGGCTATTTTTGCGCCCTGCCGCTGCCGAAGCTGCTGGGCATCGACCCGCGTTGGGGAGTAGCCGGATTGACGGCTTCAGCCGGGTTTGCAGGGTGGGTCGAGTTTCTGCTGCTGCGCGAAGGAATGAACCGGAGGATCGGACGTTCAGAGTTCCCGGGAGCATTTTTTGTCCGGCTGTGGCTGGCAGCGGTGATCGCGGCGGCTGTGGCGTGGGCCATCAAATGGGGAGTGCACCCGCAGAGGCCGCTGATTGCGGCCGGGCTGATTCTGGTCCCGTATGGGGCGGTTTATCTGGGTTGTACGGAGCTGTTTGGAGTGGAGCAGGCGAGGGGGATCGTGAGGAGAGTATTGCGAAAGAAATAGTTTCACCGCAGAGGACGCCGAGTTCGCAGAGAGTTAATAATGCGAATTCTGGAAGCGGCGGAAGATTGCGGTTCAGAAAGAGATGATACGTTTAAGAGAAAAGTTCCTTTACTCTGCGCTCTCTGCGTCCTCCGCGGTGAAGAGGTCTAATCCAGCACCCGCATATTGGCCCAGTCATATTCGAACTTGTGGCCGCAATCGAGGCAGACGACGTAGTGCTGTCCGGCGGGGACAGGCATGTCCCAGTCAGAGTTCGCGGTGCGTCGCATAACGGGGGCTGAGGCGGCAAAAGGTTGCGAAAGCTTCTTGTGCGAGCAGCGAATCGAGAGCAACTGGAGGATCTTGTTTACCATGACTTTACTTCTTCGCTCAAATTGATTCCAGGGCGACAGCCCGCCGGCCAGCGCCCTGGAACGGGAGAATGCTGTTATGCGCTGGCGGTCGCCATGCGCGGAGCTTCGGTGGTCGGAGTTTCTTTCGCCGCGCCGTTCATCTGGTCCTTCTGGCCGGGCTTGCGAATGTCAATCGACCCTTTGAACCAGGCCCCGTCCTCGATGGAAATTCTTTGACAGGTGACGTCGCCCCCAAGAGACCCCTCATTCCTTATATCGACCCGGTCGCTGGCGGTGACGTTGCCCTTTACCTTGCCCAGGACCACAACTTCCTTGGCGGTGATGTTGGCCTGGACCTGGCCATTGCGGCCGATGGTGACCCGGTTGCCCGGCAGATTGATGGCGCCTTCCACGCGCCCGTCGATGTAAAGCGATTCGGAGCCCGTCACTTCGCCTTTAATGACGAGAGACTTGCCAATCGTGGCTTGCTCCGTGTTGTTCAATACGGCATTGCGAGGCGCCGCTACCGGCGTCGGCTCGTTGGAAAGGCTTGGCGTTGTGCTCATAACGGGTTTCTCCGCTTCCGTGATAGGTTTTGGACTGGGGTTATTCGTCGTCGTGCTAGCAGGCTTCCACATTGCTTCTACTTCCTTTCGATTTTCAAATCGGCAGTGCGCAGCCAGTCAGTTTTCGCCGTCTGCTTCTACAACTCGGATATCCAGGGATAGCCTCGGAACTTCCCCCGCACGTTACTAACCAAAGTTCCCCGCCGCTCCCCGAATCCAGAACTCCTGGATTGGCGCTGCCTTGCCGCAGTCTCGCGACCCCATTCCGGTGCCTCAACACTGCTTGACCACGTAATTATTCCCCCTATCCCGGCATTTCTTATATCGGGCATGCGCCTTAGATGGAAAATCCTTTCGCGCTAGGATACGGTTAATAGGGTTAAGCGATTGGGTCATTGACTGGTTGGCCCAACTCCCCAGATCTTTGC
The DNA here is from genome assembly GCA_035717005.1 of Candidatus Angelobacter sp. GTDB lineage: Bacteria > Acidobacteriota > Terriglobia > Terriglobales > Acidobacteriaceae > Angelobacter. Next base: position 17,785 of record DASTJB010000145.1, on the reverse strand, counting down.
TCGCCATTGGCTTAAGTTGGTAACTTGGTGAGTTGGTAAATTAAAAAACGGTGTCGATTTTCGACTTTACCAACTTACCAAGTTACCAACTGGGCGAAGTCCGCTGCCGGGCGATGATCGCCGCTTAACCGACTCAATGATTACCGAACAACAGATCCTCCACTACATCTCCCGCCAGCCCAAACACATGGCCGGCTTCAAGCAATTCGTCCACGATCTCGCCATCAAAGGCCGCGACCGCCGCCATCTCCAGCAGCTCCTGCGCGAGCTCACCCGCCAGCGCAAGCTGATCGCCATCGGCAAAGAACGCTGGGGCCTCCCGACCACCGCTGCGAATCAAGATCTGGTTGTTGGCCGCCTCCGCATGCACCGCGACGGATACGGCTTCGTCATCCCCGAGCCCGGCTCGCTCCCGGCCCGCGCCCAGGGCAAGCTCCAGGGCGACATCTTCATCCCCCCGCCTGAGATCGGCAACGCCATGCACGGTGACCAGGTGCTGGTTGAAATGGGCCGCATCCGCCACGACGGCCGCGCTGAAGGCAAAATCCTTCGCGTCATGGAGCGCGAACAGGAAACCGTGGTAGGCATCTTCCACTACGGCGATCGTCATAACTTTGTGACACCGATCGACGAAAAAATCGCCATGGAGATCATCATCCCCCGCGGCATGGAGTATCCCAAACGCGAAGACGAAGAAGCCTTGCCGACCGAAGACGACCGGGACATCCGTACCGGCGGCAGCGCCCATACCCGTGTGGCACCGCCGCCCCCGGCGGTGCATGGTGGCTCTAACCGTTCGCACGGGGGAAAAGAAGCCCGTGGGCCGTCCTCCGATCACCCGATCACCAAAGCTCCCACTCCCGCTCACCCCGATCGCCAATCCCCCCACCGCGTTCTCGGCTCAGAAGCCCGCCGCTCCTCCTGGGACGACCTGGAAAACGTTGTCGTCGAAGTCGAAATCGTCCAGTGGCCCTCAGCCACGCAGAACCCGCGCGGCCGCGTCGTCGAAATCCTCGGCTACCAAGACGATTTCGGCGTTGACGTCGAAATGATCATCCGCAAGCACCATATCCCGCACGTCTTCCCCGCCGACGTTCTCGAAGAAGCCGAAGAGTTCACCCCGGTCATTTCTCATAAAGAACTGGCAGGGCGCCGCGACTTCCGCCGTCTGCCCATCGTCACCATTGACGGCGAGACCGCCCGCGACTTTGATGACGCCGTGCTGGTCACCCGTCTGGAAAACGGAAACTACGAGCTTCAGGTCCACATCGCTGACGTGGCCCATTACGTCGAAGACGGTTCCGCCATCGACGAAGAAGCGCGCAAGCGCGGCAACTCAGTTTATTTCCCTGACCGCGCCGTTCCCATGCTGCCGCTTGAGCTCTCTACTGACATCTGCTCGCTCCGCCCTGACGTTGAGCGACTCGTCCTCTCCTGCATCATGGAAATCGACCGCCACGGCGAGGTCCTCTATTACGAACTGGCCGAAGGCGTCATCCGCTCCGCCCAGCGCATGACCTATACCGACGTGAATGCCGTCATCGAAGGCGACGCAAAAATGCGCAGGCACTACGGCGCGTTTGCGGAAAACTTCGACCTCATGTACGAGCTGGCCCAGATCCTCAACCGCAAGCGGGTCAAGCGCGGATCCATTGACTTCGACCTGCCCGAGCCCATCATTGAATTTGACGAGAACGGCTTCATGAAGTCCGTCGCGGCCTCCGAGCGCAACTGGGCCCACCGCCTGATTGAAGAGTTCATGCTCGCCGCCAATGAAACCGTCGCTGCGCACATCGAGCAGCGCGGTATCGCGGGCCTTTACCGCATCCATGAGAAGCCCGACGCCAAGCGCATCTACGAATTTGAGACCATCGCCGCCAGCTTCGGCTATTCGCTCGGCGTGGGCGCGCTTCCCATCAAGCGCGTACAAACCAGAGGAGACAAGCGCCATTACCACGGCTCCGGCCGCCGAGCGCCGACCATCGAGCTGCCCGAAGACGTCCACGTCACCCCGCGGATGTACCAGAAGCTGGTTTCCAAAATCACCGGCAAGCCCGAGGAGCGCGTGCTCTCGTTCCTGATGCTGCGCTCGCTCAAGCAGGCCCGCTATTCGGAGGTGAATGAAGGCCACTTCGCTCTCGCCGCGCCCAGTTATACCCACTTCACCTCGCCCATCCGCCGCTACCCTGACCTGATCGTCCACCGCGTCCTTAAATGGCTGCTGCAAAACGACGGAAATGTTGTCCAGGACCCTTCCGATCACCAGATCACCAGATCACCCGATCACCCGATCCATCCGCGCCATCGAGCCGAACACCACGACCAATCCGCCTCCCCCTGGTCGAAACGTGCAGAAAAGGGCTCGTCCGCCCGCCGCCGCGCCTCGACTCCCGCAACCGCAGGCCCCTACTCCGAGCCTGAGCTCCACGAGATCGCCGAATCCTCCAGCCAGGCCGAGCGCACCGCCGCCGAAGCCGAGCGCGAGCTTCTGGAATGGAAGAAGCTCAAATTCATGGAGCAGCGCGTAGGAGAAGATTTCGACGGCCTGATCGTCAGCGTCACCAAGTTCGGCTTCTTCGTCGAGCTGACCGAACTCTTCATCGAAGGCCTCGTCCCGCTCAACTCGCTCACCGACGACCATTACACCTACCACGAGAACACCCGCCAGATCATCGGCGCCCGCACGAAGAAGACCTACTCCATCGGCGACCGCCTGAGGGTCCTGGTCGATCGCATCGACCACCTCCAGCGCAAAATCCAGTTCGCCGTGCTGGAAGAACAACCCCCGAAGCCCCAAAAACGCCACAAGAAGCGGGGATGAATGGTGCTGGAAAGTTTTTTGATTTTGTGGCACAGGCACTCCTGCCTGTGCCTGCCGGGGTTCACGATAGAGACGAGGTTAAGCAAAGGTCGTGGACCGCAGGCGCCCTCGCCTGCGATGTCTCTCATTCCCTCATCCCGAACCCCGTAAGCACAGGCGCGCTTGAACAAGCGTCTGAGCAGGGGCCCCAAGCCGCGACGGTTTGTTTCCGCCATATTTCTATTCTACATTTGTTCGCCCTGCCATTGCCACAAAAAAACGGCCCCAGAGGGGGCCGCTTGGGCTCGCCATTTTTATTATTTCTGCGTGTTTGGGCTGGCCTGGTCTATCTTCTTCTTGGCCTTGCTCGTGGAGTTCTTCTTCTTCGCCGCATCCGACTGCGGTCCCGGTGGCAGCGGTTGCGGGTTCAACTCCACTTTGCTCCCCGGATCGCCGCCGGCCTTCCGTTCCTTGGGCGGCAGGGGTTGCGGGTTCAAAGACACCTTGTCCCCCGGACCGTTCCCGCCTGCCTTACGCTCTTTCGGCGGCAGCGGCTGGGGATTCAGTGACACCTTGTCCGCCGGATTCACCGTCTGGCTCTTCGCTCCCGGCGGCAGCGGCTGCGGATTCAGACTAACCTTGTCCTCGGTCGTCACCTTCTTCTTCGCGGCCGTCGGCGGCGTTGCGGTGGGTGATGGTGATGGGTTTTGCGTTCCGCGCGCCCACAACAGGCACGAACACAAAAGCAGGATGGCAATCAGGGTGGCGTGTCTCATGTCACCGAGCATACACGAACGCCGCGCCATGGTGGCGAACGAAGTCCAGCATCGCGCCCGGATATGCGTCTATCTGAGAATGCCAGGGGATCCCCACTCCACCGATCTACGGGCTGACATCAGAAGAAGTGCGCGCGCGAAGCCGGCAGTGAACGCGGTACTTGGTACCTGGTATTTGGCTGCACGCCCCGCAATATATCGGTCCTGGAGAATGCTCGGGTCTTTGACACAAGGCCAAGTACCAAGTACTAAATACTAAGTACCGGTTCCTCATGCCCATCGCCTATCTCACGCTGGAGCTTCGCATTGAGGGCGCGCATTCGCTCAAAGACAAGCGCCAGGTGGTGCGCAGCGTGAAAGACCGCCTGCGCAATTCGTTCAATATCTCAATCGCAGAAATCGAGGTGACCGATCTCTGGCAGCGCGCCACCCTGGGCGTGGTCAGCATCTCCGCTTCACGCGATTACCTTGACGGCCTCATGCGCCAGGTCGAACGCGAAGCCACCCGCCTGGCCAATAACGCCGGGGCTGAGGTGGTGGACTCATTTATGGACTTTCTTGAGAGCTGAACGGGCTCCACGGAGGCGCCTGGCGGCCCATAACCGAGTGAAGTTTCAATGGGATTGATGTCAGCTCACGGCCAGGGCGTGATGCGGCCTTCCATTCCGCCTATTCCTTCTCCGCATCATCTCTGGTATTCTCATGAGTTTTTATTCGGGAAGTAAAAATCATGCCGGAACAGCGGGGCAGGCAGCACCATCGGGAACGCGTCGGTGAGACGCTCAAGGAAGAAATCGGCGTCATCATTGAAGGCGAACTCGGCGATCCCCGCATAGCTCTGTGCAACGTGACTGAGATCGCGCTCGCTCCTGATGGCAAGAGCGCCCGCGTGTTCGTCGCCGTGGCCGGTGACGATCGCGAGGCCGAGCAGACGATTCAGGCCATTAACGCTGCCAAAGGCTACATACGGCATGAGCTGCTGGTGCGGCTGGGCGTGCGCCACGTGCCGGAACTGGCTTTTGTGCTCGATCGCTCGGAGGAATACGGCTCGCGGATCGACGATATTCTGGGGCGAATTAAGAAGCGTAGAAAATGACTTAGACCCAGCGGGCGCTCCGCGCTGAGGCCGGGGTCCCCAACGTCGCGCCGGTTCTGCACGCGTTGGGGTGGGAGGCCGTCCACGCGCCGAAGCGCGCGTATCAGGAGCACAAAGAAGCGAAGCGGTGGATCGTCCCAGGCGGTTTGGAGCGAAGCGACAAAAATCATGGACCAGCTGGAAAAGGTCTTACAGGAAATCGCACAGCGCCGGCGTTTTCTGGTTACCTCGCATGCGCGCCCTGATGGCGACGCCATCGGTTCGTCGCTGGCGCTCGCGCAAATACTGCGGCAAATGGGGAAGAGCGCAAAGATCGTCATGGGCGACAGCGTCCCGGTGATCTATAAAGTGCTGCCGCATGCGGATAGCATTCTCCATGCTTCACACGTCAACGGCGACTGCGACGCTGCCATCGTTCTGGAGTGCGACAGCATACAGCGCACCCGGCTCCATGGCCTGGAACGCTGCTTTCTCATCAACATTGACCATCATCCCAGCGCCAAACGGTTCGCCGACGTGAACTGGATCGACCACAGCGCCGTCGCCACCGCGGAGCTCATCTTCCGCCTGGCGCAGGCCGCGCAGGTGAAGCTCACGCCGGAGATCGCCACCTGCCTTTACACGGCCCTGCTCACTGACACCGGCGCATTCTGCTATGCCGGCACCAACTCCTGCACCTTCGAGTTGGCCAGGCACCTGGTCGACCACGGCGCCGATCCAGGCCGCATCGCGCAGAGCGTCTACTTCTCCAGTCCGACCTCAAAAATGCGGCTCCTGGGCGCGGCCCTCTCACGCCTGGAACGTGAAGGCGCCATCACCTGGATGTCCGTCACGCGGCACGATATGGAGCGCTGCGGTGCGCTGGATGAAGACTGCGAAGGGCTGGTGAACTACGCGCTGGGAATTGCCGGCGTTGAGGTGGCCGTTTTCTTTCGCGAGGCGGCCAATGGCCGCGTTCGCGTGAGCATTCGCAGCAAAGGCGCGGTGAACGTGGCCAGGATCGCGGAAGGCTTCGGCGGCGGCGGCCACGAGTGTGCCGGCGGTTTTTCCATGGAAGGCCCCGTCGAGGCGGCGGAGAAGCGGGTCCTGGCCGAACTGCATGCGAAAATGCCAAAAGGCAGCACTTAGCGTTTAGCAATTAGCAATGAGCCAAGGAAACTTTACTATTTCTCCATTCTAGAGCGGGTGCCAGGTTTCTCGAGACAAGAGCTAATTACTAACTGCTTCTTTTCAATGACTGATCGCAACAAACTGCTGTTCCTGCAACTCGGCCTGGTGCTGGGCGTCTGTTACTTTTTCTTCTTCTTCGGACTGGGCGCCTTCGGCCTGGTCGGGGCCGACGAGCCCCGCTACGCCCAGATCGCCCGCGAGATGTTCACCCGCCATGACTGGATCGTCCCCACGCTCAATGGCCATCCCTGGCTGGAGAAGCCGGTCCTTCTGTACTGGAAGGTAATGAACAGTTATATGCTCTTCGGCGTCGAAGACTGGGCCGCTCGCGTGCCCGCGGCCGCCCACGCCTTGGCGCTGGTGGTCGCGGTCTTCTTCTTCATGCGGCGCTTCCGCTACACCAGCGAACTCGACGCAGCGATGATCGCAGCCTCCTCGGCTGGAATGATCGGGTTTGCCCGCGGCGCTTCTACTGACATGTTGCTCACCGCTCCCTTTGCCATGGCGATGATGTGCTGGTGGGCCTGGAACCAGAGTGCAAAGAAGCTGTGGCTCCTGGCGTTCTACGTTCTGCTTGGGCTTGGCGCGCTGGCCAAAGGGCCTGTTTCACCGGCGCTGGCGGTCCTGGTGATAGCCACGTATGCGGCCGTGCGCCGCGACGGAAGATTTTTTCTCCGCACCATTTCTATTCCCGGCCTTCTGCTCTTCTTCCTCGTCGTGCTTCCCTGGTTCCTGGCAGTGCAACACCGCGTTCCCGAGTTCTTCCGGGTGTTTTTCCTGGAGCACAATCTGCAGCGTTTTGGCAGCAATCTTTATCAGCACTCGCAGCCGTTCTGGTATTACGTCCCTGTTTTTCTCCTGTGCATGGTGCCCTGGATCCTCTTTACCCTGCCTGCACTGGTTGAAGCCGGCCGCTCCGCCTTCAGCCGCAAGCCGGCCACCGCTGAAGGCCCAGCCGACTCAACCGCAGACGACGGCCTCACCAGCTTCCTCTTCGTCTGGACCATCATCCCGATCGTCTTTTTCAGCATCTCGCGCTCCAAACTCCCGGGCTATATTCTGCCGGCGATCCCTTCTGCCGTGCTCCTCACGGCAGAGTATCTCCACCGCGCGGCAGCTCTTTCGCGATTGAAAGTGGCTTTGCACGCTCTACTCTGCGCGCTGTTGCTGGTGGGCGCGCTGATGGCGCCATTCGCGATGGTCAAAGTGCAGCCTCCATCATGGCTCGGCCTTTTGATGGCGGTCTCCGGCGGGGTCGTCGCCTTTATGGTCCTGCTCATGGTCCGCCGCGAAGGCGTCCGCGTTCTGCATTTTGTGACTCTGGTCCCTGCCATTTTGGCAGTTGCGTACCTGCTGCGCCCGGCGGCGCCTGTCATCGATAGAGTCCAGTCTGCGCGGGCGGTACAGGAAGAGCTGTCGCGCCACGTCGCAAACGATCTTCCTGTTGCCACCTTCAACGTGAAGCGCGATATCGCCTACGGACTGAACTTTTACCGCAACCAGCCCATATCACACTATGAGCAGGATGGACCTCGTGATCTGCCCACCGGCATTCCCGCGGGACCACACGTTGTGATCGGCAAACTGGGCAGTCTGGGGGCGGTCCAGGCGGTTGTCGGAGAGCGGACGGTCACCTCCATCGGCAATTTTCCGCCGCGTCAAGTCGAGTTTTTCCTGGTCGGCCCGGCAAAATCACATTAGACAAGTGACGCGGCGGGTGCCTACTGCCTTGGTTCCTGAGAGATACTTGCTTTGCTTAATTCTGCCGCGAAAGCTAGACTCTTAACTCGCCGCGAGTTACCGTAAGAAGTAGCACGGCAGGGAAGTTTTCATGGGCCTGCATACCCCGATCGAAACACACCGGACCCATCATCCATTTGGCGTGGAGATTCTGGACCTCAGGCACTTCAGCTCTCACCACCTGCGCCCGTTATTGGAGCACGAAACCCTTCTCTGGGCGCAGATGATGTCCTGGGACTACCGCCCGTCGGCCGAGATGATTCTCCGCTATATCGACTCCAAGATCCTGCCCGGCTACGCCGCGGTGCAGGACAACCACATCGGCGGGTATGCGTTTTTTGTTTATGAGGGCAGCAAGGGCGTCATCGGCGATCTTTATGCCGACGATTCGATCCAGCTTCACGGCGAAACGGTCGAGCACCGGCTGGCCGTACATGTGATCAACACGCTCCAGCAGTCGCCCGGGATCCAGCGCATTGAAGCGCAGCTTCTGCCGCACGAATCCGGCGTCCTGAGCGAACCGTTTCTCGCCGAAGGCTTCCGGCAGTTTCCCCGGCTGTTCATGACCCTGTCGCTCAGGAACGGCGCGCGCCCGCAGATATTCCAGCATCCTGACTTTGACTTCCGCCGCTGGGTGGAGCAGGACTTTCAGCCCTCGGCTGCGGTAATCACCACCGCCTACCGCGGGCACATCGACTCGGAGATCAACGATCAATATCGCAGTCTGAACGGCTCGCTCCGCTTCCTGAATAACATTGTGCGCTTCCCCGGCTGTGGCGTGTTCGATGGCAACGCTTCCTTTGTCGCGCTGCATAAGCCAACGCGCTCGATTGCCGGCCTGCTCCTGTGCTCGCGCGTGCGCGAAGACGTCGGCCATATCACCCAGGTCTGCGTACTGCCGGAACACCGCGGCAAAAAAATTGGCGAATCGCTGATCGGGATGTGCGCGCAGGAGTTGCGTACCCGGAATTTCCTTGGCTTGAGCCTTACCGTCACCGAAGCGAACAGCAAAGCCGTAGAACTTTACCGCCGGCTGGGCTTTGAGACCCGCCGGCGGTTCGATGCGTTTGTCTGGGAAAGTTAGGCCTTTTTCTGAAATCCCGACCCTGAGCTCGTCGCAGGGGAGGGAGCCGTATCAGCTTTCACAATCTTCAGGTAACCATTGAACATTTTGTAAGCGGGTAGGGGTACCTCACCCGCTCAGCCACCCCGCCACGCGCGTAAAAGTGCGCGCGTCGGGGGACCCGGTTCTGCGGGTTCGGGATTTCAGAAAAAACTTACTGCCTGGTAACCGTCACCCACGATTTGAATGTCGCTCCCGAGGAATCCCATCCCTGAATCACAATCTGATGTGTTCCCGCCGAGACCGAAAGCGTCACGCTCGCCGTACTCGTGGAGGATTGATACTTCTTCACTCCATCCAGATACACCTGGGTGGCAATGACCGGGTAGCCTGAGGATGCGGTTCCCGAGGCGAGTACGGAGGAATCCGTCGTCGAGGTGAACGTAGGGCTGGCAATGGTTACAAACGGCGCCTTTACCGTCACGGTTTTCGATGTGCTCGACGATGCTCCGAGATTGTCAGTCACTGTCGCCGTTATCGTGTAAGTACCGGCGGTTTTGTATTGATGCGTGGCGCTGGTGGCGCTTACCGGGGACATCCCATCGCCAAAGTTGATCACGCTGGAGGCAATCGTGCCGTCAGGATCGCTTGATCCGCTGGTAGAAGCAGTGATGGATCCACCCACCAGCGTCGAAGCCGTGCTCAGGCTAAGCGCCGCCACCGGCGGCTGATTGACGACGCTGACGCTCAGCGATTTCGAGAAGTTCCGTCCGAAATTATCCCAGCCTTTGACCAGCAGAGCATGCGTTCCCGGCGGGATTTTGACTGTCGTATCCAGGCTGGCTGAGCTGATGTTGTACACCAGGGTTGAGTCGAGATAGATCTGCATCGCTGTAACCGGGTAACCGGAGAAGCCGATGGCCACCACATGCACCAGTGAGGTAACGCTCGTTCCGCTCCCCGGGCTGCTCACGATCACCTCCGGCGCCTTTACCGTCACCGACGTGCTGGCGCTCGAAGACGCGCCCGAATTGTCCGTCACAGTCGCCGTGATGCTGTAAACGCCGGCCGCAGAGTAGGTGTGCGTGCCGCTCACGGCATTCATCGTTGTGCCGTCACCGAAGTTGATTACGGTGCTGGCGATGGTTCCATCCGGATCAGAGGAACCCGCCGCACTCACGCTGACGCTCGCCGGCCCGTAGGCAGACGTCGGAGTGGCTGAAATTGCGGCAACAGGTGGTTTATTCGGAGCGGAGACGACAATAGTGGCCGCCTTTGTGCTGCTCGCTCCCAGATTGTCCGTAACGGTGGCCGTGACGGTATAGGTTCCGGCCGTGTTGTAGATATGACTTGCGCTGGCGGCGCTGACCGCCGCGCTGCCATCCCCAAAATTAATGGTGGTCGAGGCGATCGTACCATCAGGATCGGCCGAACCTGCGGTCGAAGCCGTGATATTCAGCGGCGCCACTCCGGATGAGGGCGTGACTGACAGCGCTGCTACCGGCGACTGGTTCACCGCCGCTGAAACCACTACGGCCGCCGACTTTGACGCGGTCGCGCCCAGGTTATCCGTCACCGTGGCCGTAACGGTATAAGTTCCCGCCGTGTTATAGACGTGACTTGCGCTGGTGGCGCTCACCGCGGCGCTGCCATCGCCAAAATCAACCGTGGTCGATGCAATGGTGCCGTCAGGATCACTCGAACCGGCGGTTGAGGCACTCACCGTCAGCGGTCCCGTGCCGCTCGCCGGCGTAACGCTCAGGACCGCAGCCGGTGGGAGATTGGGAACCGTCAGCTGCACGCCGGCCGACATCTTGTTGGTCAGCGACGGCTTGCCCACGGCTTTCACGTAAATGATGTAATTGCCGGAATTCAGGCTGAACTGCGCTATATCAAGTGAGGTTGCAGTGGTCGGCGCGTCGGCCAGCCACATCAGGTTTTCGCCGTCCTGCGAAGCGAAGATTGTGAAGTGATCCACGGTATTCATCTGGCCGGTAATGCTCCAGGAGACCACGGTCCCGGTGACGCTGGCCGTTGCGGTGACGCAGTTATCGATGCCGGTCTCTATCTCTGAGCCTTCTTCATAGTCGTTCCAGGTCACTATCTGGATGCCGAGCATCTGCCTGGTGGCAGAGTAGTACTTGCCTTCCTCAGCCACGCTCGTGAGCCACGTCTGCCCGCATTGCTGGTCGATGATGCGGTTGGTGCCCCAAAGCGCCAGCGTGTCATTGAAACCCTTGTATCCCGATCCCGTGGAGTACGTCGTGGGAAACGAGCCGGTGGCCGTCTTGTAGAAATTATCGAGATAGTTGAGCGCCATCAGGTTGGTGGAGCTCACCGTTTCCGGCGCCACCCATGAGAACGCGCCATTGCTCTGGGCCGCGGTAAAACCGCTGCCGTTGCGGAAGATGAACATCGGATTGCCGGCAACTCCGGCGCGCACGCGGCTCCAGTCGATCGTGTAGGCCTCGTGGCCGAAAAAGTACAGCACCGGATGCCCGCCGTAATTCAGATACGCCGGCGAGCCCGCGTAGGTGATGATTGCGTAGTTGAGGTCGTCGATCAGCGTCTGTGTGACGTCACATCCCACTGTAGTGGCGCACGCCTTGAGAGCGCCGGCATCATGCATGATGGCGAAGTTGAATCCGGTGTGGAGTTCAGATTCGTGCATGAAGCCTTGACTGGCCAGCTCATAGGAAGCAAAGTGCTTGCTTGATTCGCCGCGCCCGTACCAATCGATGACCGCGCCGTCCAGCCCGCGGCTGATCATGTCATTCACCTGCTTCTGGATCTCGAGCGTGTCACTGGAAACGTAACCCACATTCATGTGGTCGCCAAAGCCGAACCAGGGCATGAAATGCGCATAGATCTTGGCTGTCGAACCGGGGTAGAGCAGGCTGCGCGTGGGCGCCTTGCTGATGTTGGAAGGCCCCAGATTGCCATTGGTCTGCGCCGTAAAGCTGCCTGCCGTACTGGTATTGTTGCTGGTCTCAGCGGTCAGCGTGGTAGTGGCTTTGAACGTTGTTCCGGCGAAAGACTGTAGGGCAAAACATAAAGCAAACAGCACGAAATGAAGCTGCTTTAGTAGACGCACACGAACCCCCAATCCTGGCTCGCATAAGAATCACGGGCCAGGTATTTCCAACGACAAAAAAAGCTGAATTGGTCTTACGAGTTTTGCGTGAGTCTACTTTCGGTGTCTCTTAATCCCCATCGAAGAAAAGCTCTAGCTTGCCCCATGATTTACCTTACCGAACTACGCAAAATGTCCGGTCAGTGCAGATTAAGCGATCTGTACACGTCCGAAAGCCCTATCCCCGAGGCGACCGGAGGACAGGACCAGGATGGAGAGGGACAACGTTCCCGGGCAAACTTGCTTCTAATCTGTGGCAACCATAGGATGATTGTGTCTTTACAGAAGAGCCACGGGGAAGAGCCAATGAGCGCACAGCCGAAGATGGAAGGCACCGGCAAGATTCCGCCGGAGATCAACACAAGATTACGGGCCCTGGCGCATGATCTCAGCAACTCTGTGGAAACCATCATGCAGGCCTCATATCTGCTGGCCCAGTCAAAGCTGGATGAGAACAGCAAGAAATGGGCGGAGCTGATCGATAAGGCCGGCCGCGACTGCGCCAAAATCAATCGCGAGATACGCGATATCCTGCGCGCCAGCGCCTGATGCCGCTAGGCGGCCCGGGGTGAGCGCCGGGCGTACGCCCGCAGATAATCCTGGGCATTGCGATAGCCTTCCAGCGTCCCCACGTCCATGTAGAGTTCACCGGAAAACCTTCCCCGGACCACGTTGCCTGCGGCTATGAAGGCGTTCAGCAGATCGCCAAGATACTCATCGCTGCGATGGCGCGAATCCCACAGCAGCTTTAGCCGATGAAAGGCCTCCCCCGTTGTCGTCACGGCGCCCCATATCCAGTTTGATCGCGCCTCCCGGCTCTTGACCTGCACCTGCTGGACGTAGCCCAGGTCGTCACAGACCACGGCATCAAAGGCCGAGGCGTCCTGCACCGGAAACAAAACCAGATTGCAATCGGCTTCATCGGCGGCCAGCGCTGGAAGATAGGCGTTCTCAGGAAACCAGATGGTGTCCGGCAGGCCGACCAGCACACGATCATGGTGAACCGCAAATGGCTCGGCGCGGAAAAGAGCATCGCACAGCCCGCGCGGGGTCTGCTGGACGGCATAGAAGATTTCTGCGGCGTAATCGCGCTCGGCATAGTACTCGATGATGTCGGTCTTTGCCGCTGAGATCACCATACAGATCTGGTCGGCGCCGGCGGCGATCATCCGCTCCACCAGGTACTCTGAGACAGCCTTCGGCCTCTCCGCACCGGCGACCAGGCGCGAACCGACGGGCAACAGCTCCTTGGAGCAGCCCAGCGGCTGGATGCGTTCACCTGCGCCGGCTGCGGGAATGATGCCGATCATCGCACTGCCTCTTTTTCTGCGACCGCGTGCGCACTCTGATGTCGCGCCAGCTCCAGATATCCAAGCAACTGCCGCGCCCGTACCATCCCGGTATGTTCGGCCAGCGTGCGCTCGCGTGCGCGGGCCGCCATGGAAAGCAAATCGCACTCCGGCATTTCCAGCGCATGTTCCACGTCTTCCGCGTGCGCCACTACCTGCAACTCTCGTTGCGGATCGAAAAACGCATTCAGGCCTGGCCACGCATCACTCAGCAGCGGAGTTCCGCACGCAGCCGCTTCGAAAAACCGGCCCGAGGGGCACCAGCCGTTCGCAGCCATCTCGCCGCGCGTGAGGTTCAATGTCATGCGCGAGGAAGAATAGAACTGCGGGTGCTCTGCCGGCGAAATGTGCTCCCTCCGGCGCACGTTGGCCGGCCACTGCCATTGCCACGGATAAAGCGCGCCTGCCAACAGAAATTCCATCTCGGGATGCCTTCGCGCCGGCTCCAGCAGCAGATCATTCAATTTCTCCTGGCGATCGGCCGAGTAGGTGCCCATATAGCTGAGATCGCAGGCAAAGTCCGGGCTGGGCTCAGCGCGCAGATAATCGTCCGGATCGACGCATCCATAAAGCGGCCGCACCATGCGCGCGCCATACCCTTCTTCCAGCTCGCGCAGGATCGGCCCACCCGTAAACGAGAGCACCAGGTCAAATTCGCGCAACTGCTCCGGCCGGAGATATTCCACACCGGCTTGCGTCAGGTTCTTGAGCGTCACCGGCGTATCGAGGTCGTAAAAAACGCGTAGCGGCCGTGCAAGTTCCAGGATTTCGTCATTGATCTGCGCTCCTTCAGGCACAAAGCTGGCCGTGATCACCACGTCTGATTCGCCGGCGATGGCCAATGCCTGGTCGCGCACCTCATACCAGTTTGGATAGAGCGTCAGCCGGCAGTAGCTGCACGCGTCGAAGTCTCGGCGGCTGCTGTAGTACGGAACATCTTTCTCGAAGAAGTGCACCTGGTGGCCCAGCCGGTCCAGCGCCCGGATAATGGCGCGGTACGGAGTGGCGTGTCCGTTGCCCCACGAAGAGGAGATGGTCAGGCCAAAAATGACAATTCTCACGCGGCGGGACCTCAGGGGGCGAAAAAGCCCGGCTTTGGGTGAGATGTTTGTTGCTTCAGAGCTGTTGCCGTCCAGTTTCCAGGCTGCCAGATCTTGCGCTGCGGGTTTACACTCCCAAATGACGCTATGGCAGACGATGGCAAATTGAGCTCGCTGGATCCAGCTGCAGGGAATTCCCGAAATCAGGAATCGACGCCGGCACGAGACCCTAAGCTGGATCTTTCCATGTATTGCCCCAATTGCGGCTCGCAGATGCGCGACTCCCGCTGCAAGATGGTATGCCAGACCTGCGGATTTTTCCTGAGTTGCAGTGACTTCTACTGAAAGCCTATCCACGGTGCACACAGAGCGGCGAAACATTCAACAGGTGAGCAACGACAACTTCGTATTAACACGCGAGCACGACCGCGCCATTGTTCAGCTGACCTCTACTGACGGCACCAACATCCTCAAGCTCGCCCGTATCCAGGCCCTGCTCACAGTGGTTCAGCAATTGCGCTCCGAAGCCAAACAGGGCCTGCTGAAATCGCTGGTCATCACGGGCAATGAAAAATTCTTTTCCGCCGGCGCCGACCTTAACGAAATCTCGCAACTCAGCGGGCCGGAGGCCTTGGCGTTCTCGCGCCGGGGACAGGAGCTCACGCTCGCAATCGACCGCTTTCCTGTTCCCGTGATCGCAGCCATTCGCGGCTATTGCATGGGCGGCGGCATGGACCTGGCCCTGGCGTGCGACTATCGTATCGCCGCGCCCAACGCAGTGTTTGGCCATCGCGGAGCGAGTCTGGGCGTGATCACCGGCTGGGGCGGCACACAGCGTTTGCCCCGGCTGATCGGCCAAGCACGAGCGCTGCAGATGTTTCTGCTGGCGGAGATGGTTCCGGCAAAAGAGGCGTTGGCAATCGGCCTTGTGAATAAGATTGACGAAGACCCGCTATCAATCAGAGACGGAATTTAATTTCGCCGCCGACTACCGTCGCCATCACCTTTCCCTGCATTTGCCAGCCGTCAAAGGGCGAGTTCTTCGACTTCGAGTGCGACTGCGCCGCATGGAAGGTCCATTTTTTTGCCGGATCGAAGATGGTGACATCACCACGTGCTCCCGGAGCCAGCGTGCCCCGGCCTTGCAGTCCCATCACGCGCGCGGGGCCGGCGGTAAGCAGCTCGATGATGCGCCGGAGCGGAATCTTATTCCGATTGTGCAGAACAGAAATGCACAGGCCCAGTGCGGTCTCCAGGCCGGTGATGCCGAAGGGCGCGCGATCAAACTCCTGGTTCTTCTCATGGGCAGAGTGGGGCGCGTGGTCTGTCGCGATGCAGTCCACGGCTCCGTCGGCCAGACCTGCCAGCAGCGCTTCACGGTCCGCCCGCGAGCGCAGCGGCGGGTTCATCTTGAAATTGGTGTTGTAGTCCTTGACGTCCTCATCGATCAGCGCAAAGTGGTGCGGCGTGATCTCACAAGTCACGCGCAGGCGGTCGCGCCTGGCTTTGCGCACCGCGCGCAGCGCGGCTGCCGTGGAGAGATGGGCGACGTGGTAGCGGCCTTTTGTTTCCGCGGTGAGCCGGATATCGCGCTCCACAATCGAGCTTTCTCCCTCGGGGATCCAGCCGCGCAGCCCCAGGCGAAACGCCGTTGCCCCGGCATTCATGACGGCGCCGCTCGTCATCCGCGTGTCCTCGGCGTGCTGGATGACCGGCATATTCAAGACCGCAGCTCCCGTGAGGGCCTGGCGCATGATCGCGTCGTCCAGGATCGGCTTGCCGTCGTCCGTTACTGCCACAGCTCCAGCGCGCTTGAGTGCGGCGAAATCGGTGATTTGCTCGCCGCGGCTGCCGATCGTCGCCGCCGCAATGGGAAAGACGTTCACATGCGCGCCGCGCGCAGGATCAAGCAGCCATCGTGTGATGTCCACAGTGTCATTCACCGGGCTGGTATTGGGCATCGCGCAGACGGAGGTAAAGCCTCCGGCCGCCGCGGCCATGGTGCCGCTGGCAATCGTCTCTTTGTGCGACTGCCCCGGCTCGCGCAGGTGCACGTGAATATCGATAAACCCCGGAGCCACCACCAGCCCGCGCGCGTTGAAGCTCTCATCGGCCTTGCCCCGCAGCTTGCCCGCCGCCGCGACTTCCGCCACGCGCCCGTCTCTGAGCAGCAGATCGTATTTACCTTCAATCTGCTGCGCGGGATCGATGAGCAAACCGTTGCGGATTGCGAGAGAGCCGGGCTTCATTTCGAAAACCCTTTCGCCGCAGATTCAGCAATTGGCAAATGGCAATTGGCAAATAGCCAAACCGCAAAACGCGGCGTTTTCGAGGGTGCTCCGGCTAATTGCCAATTGCCAATTGCTAATTGCTTCTTCACGCCACCCCCAGACAGATCGACAGAATCGCCATTCTGACATACACGCCGTTGCGTACCTGCTCTTCGATCACTGATTGCGGGCCGTCGGCCACCTCGCTCTGGATTTCCATGCCCCGGATCATCGGCCCCGGATGCATCACGATGGCATCGCTCTTGGCCAGCCTCAGCCGCTCCGGCGTGAGCTGGTAATGGGCGATGTAGCTTTCGGCATCCAGCTTCAGGCCGGCCAGCCGCTCCTTCTGCACTCGCAGCATCATCAGCACATCGGCCTTGCGCGCCGCTTCTTCCACGTGGCGGCTGACTCTCACTCCCGGCGCAAGCGTGGCGGCATAGTCCGGCAGCAGGTCCGGGGGGCCGCACAGCGTAATCTGCGCCCCGAACTTTGACAGCAGGTGAACGTTGGAGCGCACCACGCGGCTGTGCTGGATGTCTCCGATCATGGTCACGCGCAGGCCTTTCAACGACTTTTTGTGCCGGAGGATGGTGTAAGCATCGAGCAGCGCCTGCGATGGATGCTCATGCATGCCGTCGCCGGCGTTGATGATCGGGATCTCAAGATTACAGGCGAGCACGTGTGGCGCGCCCGACGAAGGATGCCGCAGCACGATGCAATCCGCGCCGAGCGCCTGCAGCGTTTTGCCCGTATCCACCAGCGACTCGCCTTTTTCGATGCTTGAGGCGCCGGCGCTGATGATCGAGGTGTGCGTGCCGAGTTCCTTGGCGGCAAATTCGAAGGAGACGCGGGTCCGGGTCGAGTTTTCGTAAAACAGCAGAGCAATCCGCTTGCCGCGCAACAAAGGCCGCGGGCTGCGCGACTCCATGCGCCGCGCCAGCTTGAGAAAAACGGTGATTTCGTCCGCGCTGAGGTGCTCGAGTTCCAGTAACGAGCGTGTACGCGGCATTGGCTAAGAAGTGCGCTCCACCAGCAGGACCTGCTCCTCGTTATCGACTTCGGAGAGTTTTACCTCGATGATTTCATTGTCCGTGGTCTGAACGGTGCGGCCGATGAAGGCAGCTTCAATCGGCAGCTCGCGGTGGCCGCGGTCGATCAGCACACAGAGCTGGACCCGGCGCGGGCGGCCGTGGTCGAACAATGCGTCCAGAGCCGCGCGCACGGTGCGTCCGGTGTAGAGAACGTCATCGAGCAGGATCACGTTTTTGTCCACAATGTCGGTGCCCAGCGGCGTGGCCTTTTTGATCAGCGGGGCCGCTCCCACGGTGGAAAGATCGTCGCGATA
>DASTJB010000144.1:0-7194 GCA_035717005.1 Candidatus Angelobacter sp. | reverse complement strand
CGTTCGACAGCAATCTGCCGCGCGAGGTCAACTGAACATTCATAGTTGATGAACTCAGCAAACCCTCAGTGACCAACTGGCTGATCACGTTCTCAGAATCTTTGAAGAAATCGCCGAACTTTCTACGCAATTCCTCTATGTCCAAACCACGATTGAGCCGCAGGCCGAGAAAGAGATGCTCTTCGAGCGCCTGTTCGCGGGTGACTGCAGAGAACTGCCACTCTGGTGCGACAAAATATCGATCATAGTCGTCGGTCGTCGCCAGACGGACGCTCTCAACATCGCGGGAGCGCAGATGTGCGGCTGCCGGCAGCATGGAGTGCGCATCCAGGCCGAAGCCGAGATAGGGCTGGCGCGTCCAGTACTTGAGATTATGCCGCGACTCAAAGCCAGGACGCGCGAAGTTGGAGATCTCGTACTGCTCGATGCCGGCGGCGTGAAGGCGCGCGCAGGCGGTCTCATAGAATTCCGCGGTGAGGTCGTCATCGGGAACAAAGTGCGCGTGGTATTTTGTTCCGCCGGCGATCAGCTCGCGGCCCAGGCGCGAATCCTCGTCAACCTCCAGCATGTAAACGCTCACGTGCGGCACGCCGGTGGCGATTGCCTGATCGAGCGAATATACCCAGCTTTCACGCGTCTGGTGCGGCAGGCCGGCGATGAGATCGACATTGATGTTGCTGATGCCGGCTTTGCGCAGCCGCTCGATATCACTGAGCGTCTTTGCCCGCGTATGCAGCCGCGCGACCGAGGCAGCTTCCTGATCGACAAACGACTGTACGCCCAGGCTCACGCGGTTGACCCCGCGCGTGACCAGAGTATGAATGATTTGATCGGTCAGCGTCCCCGGCGCGCATTCCACGGTGACTTCAGCGTTCGGCAGGAACTTGAATTCCTGGCGCAGGGCGAAGAAGAGCTTCTTCAGCTCTTCCGGCGGAAGCAGGCTGGGCGTGCCGCCGCCGAGGTAGATGGAGTCGGCGGTCTCGGGAATGACCGCGCCAAGTTGCGCCGCGTAAGCGCGGATACCGCGCATGTCTTCGATCAGCCGCTCCACGTAGCGTCCCATCTGCGCCGCGGAAAACACACCTGAAGCGAAGTTGCAGTAGGTGCACTTGGAGCGGCAAAAGGGGACCGAGATGTAGATGCCGGACTGCATAGATTTGTTAAAACTCGCCGCCAGCCCCATAAATCCTGCATCAATTATAGAATCAGTGTCTATGCGTAAACGGGTGGTCATCACAGGCATGGGTGTGGTCAGCCCGAACGGGATCGGGAAGGCGGCGTTCTGCCGCGCCATTCTCGACGGCAAGAGCGGGGTAAAACTCATCAGCAGTTTTGACGCCTCCGATCTTCCGGTAAAGATCGCCGGCGAAATTCGCGACTTCAACGAGCTGGAGTGGATCGACCCGCAGGAGCGGAAGCACGTTTCGCGCTCCGTGCCGCTGGCCATCGCCGCATCGACTGAGGCGCTCAACGACGCGGGGCTGGATGCGGGCGCGATGTCGCTCGAAGCCAAGCGCGAGATCGGCGTGGTGCTGGGCACCGGCGGCGGCGCGCACGATTTCACCGACGCGCAATACCACTTGTACTACGCGGGCAAGACGAAGCAGATCAGCATCTTCAGCATTCCCAGCGGGACCATGGGAACCATGTCCAGCGAAATCAGCATGCGCTTCGGCTTTCGCGGGCTGAGCCACGTAGTCACCAGCGGCTGCACCTCTTCGACCGACGCGCTGGCCTACGCGGCGCGCCAGATCCAGATGGATGGACTGCCGCTGATGCTGGTGGGCGGCGTGGATTCGCCGCTGGCCTGGGGCATCGTGAAGGGGTTCGGCTTCATGCGGATCATGACTTCCTCCTGGAACCACGCGCCGGAGCGGGCTTCGCGGCCGTTCAATCTCGATCGTGACGGCTTTGTGCTGGCCGAAGGCTCGTGGATGTTTGTGCTGGAAGATTACGAACACGCGCGGGCGCGCGGCGCGCGGATTTACGCCGAGATTGCGGGTTATGGCTCGACCTGTGAGGCCTACCATCGCGTGCGATTGCAGGAGTGCGGTGAAGAGCCGGCCCGCGCGATCCAGTTGGCGATGAAAGAAGCCGGGATCTCTGCCGAAAATGTTCACTACGTGAATCTGCATGGGACCTCGACCGAGTTGAATGACCGCATCGAGACGCGCGCGCTGAAGCTGGCGCTGGGCGATCATGCGTACAAAGTGCCGATGTCGGCGCTGAAATCACAGATCGGGCACCCGCAGGGTGCGTGCGGCGCTGCGGGCGTGGCCGCTACGCTGATCGCGATGCAGCACAGCCAGGTGCCGCCGACCATCAATCTGGAGAAGCCCGATCCGGACTGCGATCTGGACTACGTGCCCGAAGCCGGGCGCAAGGCGCAGATCGAACACGCGGTGTGCAACTGCATCGCGTTCGGATCGAAGAATTCGGCGCTGGTGCTGCGGCGACTGTAGCAAGGGCGAGGCCGGACACGCGCTGAGCCCGCGGGTGCAGGAGCGGCACGCGCTTGGCGGAGACAAAGACTCGCCGAGCGGTTTGGAGCGAAGCGACAAAAACTGATGAACTGGCCTGGCGTTGAATTCATCCGCGTTGCCGCGAACGGCGTCAACTTTGAGGTCGCGACCATGGGCTCTCACCCCAACACCCCAGACCCGTGCGCGTTGGGCGCCCCGGTTTCGGGCGACCGCCTGGCGCTCTGCCTGCATGGCTTCCCTGAGCACGCTTATTCGTGGCGTTACCAGATGCCGCTGCTCGCGAAGCTGGGCTATCGCGTGTGGGCGCCGAACCTGCGCGGCTACGGCGGAACGGATTCGCCGCAGGAAGTTTCCGCGTACAAGACGCGCACGCTGGTGGAAGACGTTGCGGCGCTGATCAAAGCAGCCAATCCAAAGGAAACGCTGTTGCTCGCACACGATTGGGGCGGTGCGCTGGCATGGTCGCTGGCAATCGAGCAGGCACGGCACCAGAAAGACGCGGGCTCCGGCGGGCAATCGCAACTTATCAGCAAGCTCGTCATGATGAACATGCCGCATCCGGCATGTTTTGCCCGCGAGTTGCGGCGGCCGCCGCAGCTTTTCCTCTCGTGGTACATCTTTTTCTTCCAGTTGCCGTGGCTTCCGGAGCGCATGCTGCGCCGGCGCAACGGCCGCGCGACCTCGGGCGTGTTTCGCAGCACGTCGAAAAATCCGCAGCGCTTCAGCAACGAGGACCTCGAGGTCTATCGCGCCAACGCGATGCGCCCGGGCGGTCTGCGGGCGATGGTCAACTGGTATCGCGCCGCGCTTCGCGGTCGCTCGCTGACGCGATTCCGCAGCGCCGAAGTTCCCGTCATCAACATTCCCACGCTGTTTCTCTGGGGCGATGCCGATACGGCACTCAGCTTCGGCAACACGCACGGCACGGAGAAATATGTTTCGGACCTCACCTTCCGCGTCTTTCCCGGCATTTCTCACTGGATCCAGCAGGAAGCGCCTGAGGCGGTGAATGCGATGCTGGAAGCGTGGCTGAGCGGACGGCCCGTTCCGGAGTATGACGAAGTTAAACAGCTCTCTCATAAAGCACCGGGTAATGCATAGCGGCGAAAATCGGTTCATCGGGCCATCGGGACATTGGGCCATCTGAAGAACCGTGGTCAGCACAGTTTTTCAATAACCAAATTACCGACTCACTCCATTACCAGATTTCCTCTGGCCTCTCCGTTCCTCCGCGTTTCAAAGATTTTTCTTCGTCATTCCAGCACCCGCAACGGCTCATTCGACATGTGAATGGGGATGATCTCACTGGTCGCACAGAGCGCGAGGTTGCCAAACATGTGGAAGCACCACATAGCCGCCTGCTGGGGCGAGTCTTCCAGCCCTTCCGGCAGCGGCGCAGGATAGACCATCCCCAGCGCGTGGCTGCGCAGCAGGTAATCTGCGACCATGGTGGTGAAGAGCGGACTTTCATCTTCTTCGGCAAAAACCCCGTTTAGACTTTTGATTTCCACGCTGCCTTCGCCCGTGGCGAGCTCGGCAATCACGTGGAGCTTGCGGGTCCAGCTGCGGACAAAGAGAATGCGTCCGCCGCGGTGGAAGATCGCCCACTTATGTTCCATGACCCAGGGACGAAAAAGAGCGCCGTCGGGAAGCGGGGCTTCAACGCGGAACGGAATCATGGCGCCGATCACCCGCGGAGCCAGAGGCTCGTCATGCTGGAAGGCGGAGCCGTCTTCGTGGTTATAAGAAATGGCGTTGGCGGCGCACTGCGGATCGGCGGAAGTCGAGATCATGTTCTGCGTGACCGCACGCACGTCCAGCACGCGCACGCCCCAGGGCGTTTCCGCGGCCTCAATCCACGGAATTTCCGGTATCTGATTCATAGCGCTTTCGCAAGAAACTGGTACTTCTTTTTCATCAATGCTGGCGATGCGTCTGCCTAAAGGCCCGCGTTCCGCACACCTGGACGCTAGACGCTGATACCCGTCGCAGGTCAGTCTGGACGGACCTACGACGAAATTCTGCGGCCAAACATGATGGCAGCGCATCTGAGTAGGTTCGGCATTTAAGATAGTAAGCGAGTCCATGGCGCAGGAAGAAGAAGTATTAGGTAAAGCGTATGACAGCAGGCTGATGAAGCGCCTGCTCGGCTATCTGCGGCCCTACAAATGGCAGGTCGCGGTCGCGCTGGTCTCCATCATCCTCAAGGCCGGCGCTGACGTCCTGGGCCCATTCCTCACCAAGACCGCCATCGACAAATATCTGGCCAACTCGAGCAGGCATACGCTGCTCGACCGCTTTCTGAGCTCGCAGCCGTTGGTCGGAATCGCCGAGCTGGGCGCCGCCTACCTGGCGCTGCTGCTCATCAGCTTTGGTCTCGAGTACACGCAAACCTACCTCATGCTGTGGACCGGCCAGAAAGTCATGTTCGACTTCCGCAGCCAGATCTTCCGCCACCTCCAGCGCATGCACATCGGCTTCTACGACAAAAATCCCGTGGGCCGCCTGGTCACCCGCGTCACCAGTGACGTAGACGCGCTGAACGAGATGTTCACCTCCGGCGTGGTGGCGATCTTTGAAGACATTTTCGTGCTCGTCGGGATCATCGCCATCATGCTGGGGATGAGCTGGTGGCTCGCGCTCATCACGTTCTCCGTGCTGCCGCTGATCTTCTGGGCGACCATGGTTTTCCGCAAGTCCGTCCGCGACTCCTACCGCCGCATCCGCACCGCCATCGCCCGCATCAACGCCTACCTGCAGGAGCACGTCACCGGCATGGTGGTGTTGCAGCTTTTCAACCGCGAGAAGCGCGCCTACTCCAAGTTTGACCGCGTCAACGCCCAGCACATGGACGCCTATAAAGACGCCATCATGGCCTACGCGCTCTACTATCCCGTGGTGGAAATTCTTTCGAGCGTAGCCATTGCCATGGTGATCTGGTTTGGCGGGCTCGGCAGCCTGCGCAATGCCGTCACCATCGGCACGCTGACGGCGTTCATGCAGTACGCGCAACGATTCTTCCGGCCCATCCAGGACCTGAGCGACAAATACAACATCCTCCAGTCCGCCATGGCATCCAGCGAGCGCGTCTTCAAATTGCTGGATACGCCGGTCGAGATCACTTCGCCCGCTGCGCCGCTCCAGGCCACAGGCGCCGGACGCATCGAGTTCGATCACGTCTGGTTCGCCTACCGCAAGATCGAAGCCCCCAGTCCGACAGATGCCTCGAGTCCGGCCAATGGCCGCAGCGCAGATGTCGGCAGCCTGGTGTCCGCACTTGGCGAAAACGGCCAGCCCGCGACTGCCGCCGAAGCTGCTGCAGCCAGCAGTGCGATTTCCAGCGGCACCAACGGACAGCCCTATGAACCCGCGCCTGGCTCGGCTTCCGCTCAGCCCGCGTTGAATGAACAAAGCGCGGCCGACAATCACGACTGGGTGCTGCGCGACGTCTCCTTCACCATTGAGCCGGGCGAGACTATCGCCATCGTCGGCCATACCGGAGCGGGCAAGACCACCATCATCTCGCTGCTGATGCGGTTTTACGATATCCAGCGCGGCGCCATCCGCCTTGACGGCGTCGATATCCGCCAGCTCGAGCTTACCGAGCTGCGTCGCCGCTTCGGCGTCGTCCTGCAGGACCCGTTCCTCTTCAGCGGCACCGTCGAGCAGAACATCCGCCTCGGCTCCGCCTGGATCACTGACGAGCAGATTGCCACCGCCGCCGAGAACGTCAACATCGCCGACTTCATCCGCTCGCTGCCCGAAGGCTTCCGCGCGCCCGTGCTCGAGCGCGGCAGCACCATGAGCACCGGCCAGAAGCAGCTCATCTCCTTCGCCCGCGCCCTGGCGCACGATCCCAAAATCCTGGTGCTCGACGAGGCCACCTCCTCGGTCGACACCGAAACCGAGATCCGCGTCCGCGAAGCTCTCTCACGCATGGTGGAAGGCCGGACTTCGGTCATCATCGCCCACCGGCTCTCCACCATCCAACGCGCGGACAAGATCATCGTCATGCACAAAGGCCAGGTGCGCGAGATCGGCAGCCACCAGGAGCTGCTCTCCCAGCGCGGCATCTACTGGAAGCTCTACCAGCTCCAGTACAAGGATCAGGAGATGGGCGTCCCACAGCCGCATGTGGGGGCAGACGACTAGCTTTTTTCCGCAGTCCCGACCCGCGTGACCGGGCACCCCGACGCGCGCGGTTTTTGCGGGTGGCGGGGTGGCTGAGCGGAGCGAGGATTCCCTACCCTGGCCATGCTCTTGTGGCACCGCCGCCCTCGGCGGTGGATTTCAGTGGTTGGGGTTTCCGATCACCAGATCACCCGATCACCCGATTGCCTCCCCCTCCCCGGGTATCCCACTGCATCCCATTTTGGCGTAGGTTTCAACGGGTTTGGGTTTTCCGATGATCCGATGACCCGATGCCCCCCCTCCCCGGGTATCCCACTACATCCCATTTTGGCGTAGGTTTCGGAGTGAGCCGGTTTGGCTAGCAGCTAGGAGCTAGTGGCTAGCAGCTAAGTTATCAAAGATCATGGACTTACAGCCTTTTCCTCCTGGGAGGAAAATAATTTAATATACTACTTTTATTCGCTTTTTGTCAAGCAGAAAACGGCAATTTTCAAATCAAATGATTGGATGAAGTTGAGTCCATGGCCAAGACGCGCCAGCGCCGTTAGGCGCGACCGAAAATAGCCCGGTACGCCGAGCG
>DASTJB010000143.1:0-27770 GCA_035717005.1 Candidatus Angelobacter sp. | reverse complement strand
TCTGCCGTATTTCTTTCTGCGCCTGCTCATTAGGGACTGGGAGAGATTCCGTTGGGCTTTTAAGGCCCTGCTGTGGATTGGCGCGGCGGTCTGCATGTACGCAAGTGTCGCCTTGTACTCACACCTGTTGTTCGGTACGTCGTTCGGGATCGACTTAGAGCAATACGGGGACATGCCGGCGACCTACGGACTTCAATTTGAGCCAAATATTCTCGGAGCCTACAGCGCTGCTCTGGCAATCATGATGCTGGTCATGTATCTGCACCAGCGAGAGCGGAAATATCTGATCGGGTACGCGGGATTTGGATTGGTCACGCTAGGCGTCAGCCTTTCCCGCGCCGCGCTCGGAGCCGCCGCGGTTGGCATCGGCGTAATTGCAATTGTCGCTTTGCGTCGGCGCCTCATCAACCGCCAGATCATCTTGCGCGTCGTGGCGGCGACCCTCGGCGCGTTCTTGCTGGTCGCGCCGGTCTTTCTGCCTTATTACACGCAACGCTTCGCGACCATCGATATCTCCGATCCTACAACTGATCCCAATACTGTCACCCGCGCGGTTCAGGTCCTTTCTGCCCTCGACGAAGTGGAAAAACATCCGATATTTGGCGGGGGCGTGTCGAGCTTCCAACTCGCATTTGATTGGCAAACCCTTGGCACGGAGTGGGAAGACCAGGGCTGGATCGGCAACACGGAACTGCGCGTGCTACACGATACCGGGATTGTCGGCTTACTAGTGTTCCTCGCGTTTCTTTTTTCGCTGGCCCGCCAGTCTCTGAAGCAGCTAAAACGCGAGTTCAGCCCGGAACTCCTGGCGCTCCTCTGTTCCGGCGTAGTGTACTCTATTACATTTCAAGCGACCGAGGGCACCTTGCTGGCTTTTCCCTGGGTCCAGCTTGGACTGATCGGCTGCGCGGTTTCGGTAATGCGCCAGGAGGGGCAGCACGAGCTGCTGGCTGAGCCAGTTTCCGCTTGATTATGCAAAGACAATCCCAGGCATTACCCGGAGACGTCATTCTGCTCATAGCAGTGCTGCCTTCTGCTCGAGTCACGCCGCGAGGCGCGACGAGGTTATGACAGCGGCCGCTCCTAAAAATTCGGTCTATGGCCGCAAGCTCCGGCTGGCTATTTTCGGCGGACGGGGAATACCTTCCACCTATAGCGGTACGGAAACCTTTTTCATCGAACTCGCGCCACGCCTGGTGGAGCGCGGCCATGAAGTGATCGTCTACTGCCGCAGGTCGCTGTTCACGGAACGGCCTCCACTCTACCGCGGTGTCCGGCTGATCTATCTGCCCAGCCTGGAAACGAAAACTCTGGGGACATTTACGCATACCCTGGCCTGCATGCTGGACGTTCTCCGCCGCAATGTGGACGCGATGCTGGTGACGAACGTCGCCAACGGGTTTCATTGCATCATTCCCCGGATCTTCCGTCAGAACTGCGCCATCAACGTGGACGGCATCGAGTGGAAGAGAGGGAAGTGGGGCGGACTGGGGAAGAAGTACTTCTACTGGAACGCCAAAATGTGCGGAAAGATCCTGCCGCGCGGCATTATCACTGACGCATATGCAATGCGCGATCTGTACCTGCGTGAATTCAACACGCCTTCAGCCTGCATTGCCTACGGCGGCAACATTGAAAGCTCGCAGGACCCCGGCATTGTTCGCCAATATGGCGTCGAGCCCGGCAATTATTATCTGATTGCAAGCCGGCTGGTGCCGGAGAACAATGCCGCGCTGATCGTCGAAGGCTTCAAGAAGGCGCCAACGCGCAGAATCCTGGCGATTGCCGGAGACGCAAACTATCGCAGCACTTTCATTGACGACCTGAAAGCCAATGCCGGCGAGCGGGTGAAGTTCCTGGGCCACGTGGACAATATGGATCACGTCAAAGAGCTGCATTGCAACTGTTACGCCTATATCCACGGACACATGATGGGTGGAACGAATCCAGCGCTGCTGAAGGCGCTCGGTTTTGGAAACTGCATCCTGGCGCATGAAAACCCTTTCAATGCGGAGGTGCTGGGCGAATACGGTTTGCTTTTCCGCGATGCCGGCGATCTCGCTGCGAAGATTGGTCTGATCGAGAGCAAACCTGAGCTGGCAGAGGATTATCGCCGGCGCGCGCCTGACCGCATCAGTACCGTTTACAGCTGGGAAAGGATCACTGACCAGTACGAAGAGCTCTTCTATCAACTGGCTGCCGGGCAAGATCCCACACAGGTGCATTCGAGCGTTCTTGGACATGTGGACAGGGAAACGACCGTGCCATGCTGAAGCATTCGGAAGTTGAGCGAAGACCCGCTGGTGCGCCGGCGTTATGAAGCCAATCAGCCTCGCATGGGACAACTGCTTTGCCCGGAGAAACCCGACCGGCACCGGGGTCTATGCGACGCGATTGCTGGAAAGCCTCCGCCGGAGCCCGGAACTTGAAATAAAAGTTTTTGAAGGCTGGCCGGACGGAACTAGTGGCGGCAGCCGCTTACGCCGCATGCTGAAGATCGGCGGCAATCTGGTGTGGACCCATTTCGATCTTCCGTTCCGTCTTTGGAAGGGCGGCTTCGACGTGCTGCACTCTCCGGCGTTCGTGGCGCCAGTCAGGGCGCCGTGCCCTTCGGTGATCACCGTCCATGACGTTACCTACTTGCTTTACCCCGGCCACTTTGCAGCCTGGTGGGTCCGCTACCTGAGATACGTTATGCCGGCAAGCATCAGGTCAGCGTCCGCGATCATCTGCCCTTCCCAGCACTCCAAACGCGACGTGGTGGAGGCCTACAAAATTCCCGAAGCAAAAGTGCATGTGGTGTGGCAAGGCGTGGACCACCAGCAGTTTCATCCCGGGGCGGTACTCGAGCGGGTCTGGGCAAGCGAAGTTGGCATTCGCGCGGAATACCTTTTGCATGTGGGCGGATTCTACCAGCGCAAAAACGTTCCCGCGCTGCTGCGGGCCGTGGCGCAGTTGCGCGCTCGCGGGAAATGGGGCGATCGTCAGCTTGTGCTTGCCGGGGCCGAGGCCCCGGGGATATTTGGAGCGGACGAAATACATCGCACGATTGCAGAACTGGACCTCTCGCCGCACGTCGTATTGCCCGGCCGAGTGCCCGACGAACTGCTTCCCGGCTTGTATGCCAATGCCGCGCTGGTGGCCATGCCGTCACTCTATGAGGGTTTCGGATTTCCGATTCTGGAAGGAATGGCGGCAGGAACACCTGTGGTTGCGAGCAACACGTCGAGCTTGCCGGAGGTCGCGGGCGACGCCGCGATCCTCATTCCATCGCAGGACGTTGAAGCCCTCGCGGAGGCCATTGGCCAGGTCCTTGAAAGCCCTCAACTCAGAGCAGAGCTTCGCGCGCGCGGATTGAAGCGCGCACAGGAGTTCAGCTGGAAACGAACTGCAGAAGAGACGATTGCTGTCTATCGCACCGTGGTGGGTTAAGGTGTTGTCCGCATTTGCTACATTCTGACAAGCCGCTCACAACAGAGCGCCTGAAAGTTGCGTCTTAAATACAAGGTTTCCCAAATCAGAACGCCCGCGGACTGCGAGCATAGGCCGTTATTGTCAAAGTAGATTCGCATTGTGAGCACAGGGTATAGTTAGGAAAGCTGGTTTCTGGAAACGAAAGGACTCGCACTGTTGCGTCTTGGAGCCTGCCGCGGCGCGAGATATTCTTGAGCGATATAAATTCCTTGCGGGAGCTTATTGCATGCGCATTCTTGTTGCGGGCGGCGCCGGTTACGTAGGTTCGGCACTGATCCCGAGACTGCTGGAACGCGGTTACGATGTGGACGTTGTCGATCTCTTCTGGTTCGGAAACTCCCTGCCGCCGGAGGTCCGCATCATCAATCGCGACCTGTTCGATCTGCAGATTGCCGACCTCAAGGACTACGAGCAGGTCATCTTTCTGGCCGGGCTCTCCAACGATCCGATGGCCGAGTTCTCGCCCAGCAAGAATTTTGTTTTCAATGCCGCGGCGCCGGCCTATCTGGCTTATATCGCGAAGCAGGCGAAGGTGCGCCGGTACATTTACGCGAGTTCTTGCTCGGTTTACGGTTACACGGAGAACGAGCTCTTCGATGAAGACCGCCCGGTGTCATCCTCGTATGCGTACGGCATTTCCAAGCTGCAGGGCGAACGCGCAGTCGTGCAGCTCATCGACCATGATTTTTCCGTGATCGCGCTGCGCAAAGGAACTGTCTCCGGCTACAGCCCGCGCATGCGCTTTGACTTGATTATCAACACCATGTTCAAGTGCGCGCTGCAGGATGGCGTGATCCGTGTAAACAATCCGGCGACATGGCGGCCGATCCTCAGCATCAACGATGCTGCCATGGCTTATATCCGCGCCATTGAGGCCAACACGGCGATCTCAGGAATTTTCAACGTTGCATCCGGAAATCACACCGTCGGCGAGGTCGCTGATCTGGTAAAAACCACGCTGGGCGAGGAATTGGGGCACAGCCCGACGCTCGATATCAAACACATTCAGGACATCCGTAACTATAAAGTGTCAATTGAGCGGGCCAAGAATATTCTGAGCTTCCACCCCCATCATGACGTCAAGGCGGTGGTGCGCAACCTGATCGAGAACATGCCGAAATGCAGCGATTGGGACAATCCCAATTACTACAATATCCAGGTGTTCAAAGCGCTCGAGAACGGTGAGGGCGCGAAAGCAATGGCTTCTTCGACGGGCTTGGTGCGATGAAAGTTGCTGTACTGGGAGCGAACGGACAGCTTGGCCATGACGTAGCCTCGGTCTTTGCTGCCGAAGGAAGCACAGTTACCTCACTCACGCACGAACAGGTCGAGGTCTCATCCCTCGAGTCAGTGCAGGCCGCCCTCGCGAGCGTACTGCCAGACCTGGTTATTAACACCGCGGCTTTCCATCATGTGGAAAAGTGCGAAGCCGATCCGGCGCGGGCCTTTGCCGTCAATGCCGCCGGCGCGCGCAATGTGGCCCAGGTTACTGAGAGACTGCATCTCCCGCTGATTCACATCAGCACCGATTACGTCTTCGATGGCGCCAAGCGCTCTCCTTACACCGAAGAAGACCAGCCTCTCCCGCTGAACGTCTACGGCAACAGCAAGTTCTCCGGTGAGCATTTTGTGCGCAGCATCAATCCCCGGCATTTCGTGGTGCGTGTTTCGGCGATCTATGGAGAAAATCCCTGCCGGGCGAAAGGCGGGTTGAACTTCGTTGACTTGATGCTGAAGCTTTCGCAGGAGCGCGACGAGCTGCGCGTAGTTGACGACGAATTTGTGACGCCCACGCCCACCCTCCAGGTGGCACAGCAACTGCTCGAGCTGGGCCGGTCGCAGGAGTACGGCCTTTACCACGCGACAGCGGAAGGACAGTGTTCCTGGTATGAATTTGCCGCGGCAATTTTTCAGATGACCGGCACGCGCGTCCGCCTGGAGCGCGCACGCCCCGGTGAATTTCCCGCCAAGGTGCCCAGGCCGAAATATTCGGTCCTGGAAAACCAGGCGCTGAAACGCCGTTCCCTGAACGTGTTCACTGCCTGGGAAGAAGGTCTCTCCCACTATCTGGCGCACCGCCACTCTGCTGTCGCCTAGCAATTCCGGCTGCAAGATCACAAAAGTGATCGATAGACCGCGAGCGTTTTTTTGATCAGGTCATCCTGCCCGAACTGGCTCGCGCGCTCGATTCCAGCGGCCGCCAGCCGTTCGCGAAATTCGCGATCGGAAAGCACTTTCTCGAGCGCCGCCGAAATCGAGCCGGTGTCGCACGGGTCAATCAGCAAGGCGCCGCTGCCGGCCACTTCCTCGAGCGACGAGCCATGGGAGGTGATTGTGGCCACACCACTGGCCATGCTTTCGATCACCGGCAGGCCGAAGCCCTCAAAGAATGATGGAAAGACGAAAACGTCCGCGGCATTGTAGAACAGCGGCAGGTCTTTAAACGGGACAAAGCCGGTCAAGAGCACGCTTGATTCCAATCCCAGTTCCCGGACCTTTTCAAGCAGGCGTTCGGACTGCCAGTCCTTCTTCCCGACAACCACAAGACTCGTTGTTGCTCCATGTTGGCGCAG
This sequence comes from Candidatus Angelobacter sp., assembly GCA_035717005.1. GTDB lineage: Bacteria > Acidobacteriota > Terriglobia > Terriglobales > Acidobacteriaceae > Angelobacter. Next base: position 21,723 of record DASTJB010000143.1, on the reverse strand, counting down.
GCGCGCAAAGGCTTCCACCAGCCGGGGAAGGTTCTTCCGCGCTTGAATCCGGCCTACGTAGAGGATGAACGGCGGACGGACTCCGTACGTCCGGGAGAGATGCTCCTGGCAACTCTGCTTGTCGCGAGGATGGAAGTCCGGCGAGGCAGCCTGGTAAGCGACGGTGATCTTCTCCCGCGGCACGCCGCAGCGTGAGGCGATGTCGGCGGCAGAGAATTCGGAGACGCTCAGGATGTGGTGTGCCTTGCGCGCCGTCCACCGGACCAGCTTTTTCATTTGCCAGACCTCGGCCGGGTGAAAGAACTCGGGGTGGTGTTCATGGGCCAGATCGTGGATGGTTACTACTGTTTTGCCGCTGCCCCAGAGCGGTTTGATGTACTGGCAGTGGAAGACCTCGGCTCGAATCTTCCGGAGAGCCAGCGGAAGCGCTGCCGTCAGCCGCAGGAGCGGGTTGGCGGAGATTTTATGCAGAGTGAATCGCGCGTCACTTTCAGCTTCGGGGAGGCTGAATGGATGCGTGTGGAACAGCGTATAGCGATTAAGGCTCTTGTCTTGCGCCAGCCCGCGGACCAGTTGCCGGTAGTAAGTCTCATTGCCTCCGGCCTGAGTGCCCAGGCTGTGAGCATCGATGGCGATTTTCATCTGAAGAACGGAATTCTGCTCCATCGTATCGAACCGGCGATCACCGCGACAATACAAGCCGCGCAGATTCTTTTAAAATGTCTGTCAGACTATGGATCCAATCCAGCTTCAGATGCCTGTGCGGCGGTTCTTCCGCAGACGCAGGTTCCAGACTTTTCTCAAAGACTATGGCGGCTGCAGGACCATCCTCGACGTAGGCGGAGCTTACGATCTTTGGCCGATGATTGGCCGCACGGATGGCGTGATCATTCTAAATATCGAATACCCGCGTGCGACCGGCGGATTCAGCTTTGTGGTGGGCTCGGGCTGCGAATTGCCGTTCGCCGACAAGTCTTTCGACCTGAGTTTTGCCAACTCTGCCATCGAGCACGTGGGAAGCGAGGAGAACCAGTTTAAATTTGCCCGGGAGATGATGCGGGTCGGCCGCCGCATCTATTGCCAGACCCCATCGCGCTATTTCCCCATTGATCCTCATCTTTCTGCATTTTTTCTGCATTGGCTGCCCTCTTCCTGGCTCAAGCCGCGCTTCTTGCGCTACTTCACTCTGAATGGCTGGTTGTGGAAACGGCCGTATCACTATGACGTGACCTGGATCTCAAAACGGAAACTCAAGCAGATGTTTCCGGGATGCCAGGTCAAAACTGAAAGGTTCCTGCTCATCCCGAAGTCCTATGTGGTGACGAATTGAGCACAGTTCCAGCAAACGCCGATAACGCGTGGCCGGCAGCGGGAGTGAGATGAGCCTTTTTCGCCACCGTGAGCTTACGTACTATTTCTTTGGGCTGCGCGCCGGCGTAGCGAACCTGGTGTCCAATGGTCTGCGTCTTGGAGTGAAGAAGACCGCAGGCAAGATCCTGCAGCCGGTCAACTCGTATACCCGTTTCCCTGAGTATTACTGGTTTGATCGCGCAATCAGCGGCCATCTGGCAGGATTGGCCGCCGGTGGTCGCGCCGCGGTGCTCGATGTCGGCAGCCCCAAGCTGCTGGGACTGTATCTGGCCGCGAAGGCTGCCGCGGATCTGACGCTGACTGATATCAGTGAAATCAACATCGATGAGTACAAAATAATGTGGAAAGCGCTGGAGAAGCGGGCCAGAGGCAAGGCCAATTTCCTGTTGCAGGATGCGCGGCAGCTCCAGTTTGCCGATGCTGCTTTCGATATTGTGTATTCCATGTCAGTGCTCGAGCACATAGAAGGGGACGGTGGCGACTCGGCTGCCATCGGCGAACTGCTTCGCGTATTAAAGCCCGGGGGCCTGCTGGTGTTGAGCGTTCCGTTTGGAGCCAGCTACGTCGAACAGAAAAGGGTGGGCTTCTCCGGCGCCGCGCGTAAGACTGGAGACCAGAAGGCTTATTTCTTCCAGCGAATTTACGATGAAGCCACCTTTGAACAGCGGATCATGCGACACCTTGCCGGAGTAAGCGAGGTATATGTGACTACAGTCCAGCGAACGCGTCCTTGGATTCCGCGCGGTCTCGGTGCATTGGGAGAAAATCTGCGCGGTCTGCTCGGAGGGCTGAATCCGGTATTTTCGGCGATGGGAAACCGAAGCATAGAAAATGTGCACCCGTTCGTTACGCGCTATGGAGAATTCCACAGCGCAAAAGACGTCTATGGTGACCTGATTCTCACTGCGCGCAAGAACTAAACCTGCTGCAGCCGCTGCCGCACCGCCGGCGAAAGATTGCCTCCGCAGATAATCACGACAACGGTCTTCCCGGCGTAATCGCTCGCGTGTTTCAGAAACGCCGCCACTGCGACGCCGGCTGCACCTTCCACCAAAGATCCTGTGGCGTTGCGCACCTTCTGCATTGCGTCCAGAATCTCATCTTCTGAAACCATCACCGAGCGATCAATCACCTTGCGGCAAATCTCCAGCGTTACAGAACCGGGCTCCAGCCCGCCCGCGGTGCTTTCAGAGAGCGTCGGTTTTTCCGGGACTTCAATAATTCGGCCTGCCTGCATGGATTCATAGAGGACTGGGGAATTCTTCGGCCAGCAGCCGACGATCTGGGTCTGCGGTGAGGCGTGCTTGATATATGCGCCTATGCCTCCGATCAGCCCCCCGCCTCCTACAGCCACGAAGATGGCATCAATCTGCTGCTTGTACCGCAGCAACTCGACACCAATGGTGCCCTGGCCGGCCATGACTTCAGGATCGTTGTACGGGGAAACGAAGACTTTGCCCTGTTGTTCAGCGGCTGCACGCGCCGCAAGTTCGGCGTCCAATGGGTCATCTCCCGCGCGATGAACGCGAGCGCCGTATTCTTCAATTCGATGCGACTTGGCCGGAGAGACCTGAGAGGAGACGTAAACTTCGGCGGCGATGCCCGCCCGGCGGGCTGCTGCCGCCACTCCCAACCCGTGATTCCCATTGGAAGCAGCAATCACGCCCCGGGCGGCCTGGTCTGCCGAGAGAGAAAGAATTTTGTTGCTCGCGCCACGTAGTTTGAATGACCCGGTCTGCTGCAGGTTTTCTAATTTAATGAGAAGGCTTGTCCCGCTCGAAGCAACGAGCGGCGTGACCGGTTCCAACGGTGTTTCTGTCACGAATGGCTGGATGCGCTGCGCCGCCTCTTCCACCATACGCGCGAGGGCTGTGGACGTAAGCGCCTGGAACGAAGCCGGGGTATGATTGCCCATGCTTACATTCTGACATGGGGAAACCAACAAAGCCTCTTGCAAGGTTGGAAGCGAGGCTATTTCTTCTGCAAAGACTCGAGATGCACCGTCAGGTTTTGCAGCCGGACCGCGCCGTAGTCGCGGTCTTCTTCGATCTGATGGAAGATTGGCCCCCAAACCGGCATCTCGCGCGTGCCGTGCGCGATGAAGGTTTCGTCCCCAGCGATGATTCTGCGTATGCGACTGCCGGGGAAGTTCCCGCCGTTTCGCTGGGCAATCGTGGTCAAGTCCGGGAGCGTCGTTTTGAGTGCCGGCGCCACCGGGCCGTTCCCTGTGGCGTCAATTCCGTGGCAGGAAGCGCAGTAGGCGCGATAAAGGTCCGGCCCTTGCAGCGAGTGAATCAGCGGACCCGTCGGCGTTTTCGGTTTTTGCTTGGAAGTGTCGTCCGCCGCCATGTTCGCCGCGGCCGCCAGCCCCGCCAGCAATATCAACCCTTGCAAACCAATCATCAGGTAGGTTTTGAATGTCCAGGTCTTCACAAGCCTCTCCTCGCGGACCATGCGTTATCAAGCGCCTTGACGCATCCTAATGTCCGAACTGAGGGCAGGCCGTGACTTACGTCACATTCGTTGTGCCAAGGCCGTCACTGATTTGAAGCACAGCCGCGCCCCGGACGCAATCGTTCTTCAGTGCATTCAGGGCGCGGTTAACATCGGCGAAGGGAAAAAGCTGGATCTCTGTCCGGATAGGAATTTCAGCAGCAACGCGCAGGAAGTCGCGGCCATCCTCGCGCGTATTGTTGGCGACGCTGCGAATCGACCGCTCCTGGTAAATCAGATTGTAAGGGAACGATGGCACCGGGCTCATATAGATGCCGCCCAATACCAGAACGCCGCCCTTCTTGAGGACCTCCAGAGCCGGTGGAACCAGTTCGCCGGCAGGCGCGAAGATGATGGACGCGTCGAGCCGCTCCGGAGGTTTTTCCGCAGCGCCTCCGGCCCAGACCGCTCCCAGTTCGAGCGCCAGTTTTCGGTGTTTTTCTTCGCGGGTGCAAACGAACACCTTACTTCCCCAATGCCGCGCAACCTGGATGCAGACGTGCCCCGCTGCGCCAAATCCATAAATGCCCAGGTTCCCGCCATGAGCGATGCCGGAAACGCGCAGGCAGCGGAAGCCAATAATGCCGGCGCACAACAGCGGCGCCGCCTGAAGATCGGCGAAGCCATCGGGAATAGGGTAGATGAAGGCTTCCGGGGCCACTGTGTATTCCGCGAATCCGCCGTCGACCGAGTAGCCGGTGAAGAGCGGAGCTTCGCAGAGGTTTTCGCGGCCGGTGCGGCAGTACTCGCATACACCGTCAGTCTTGTGCAGCCAGGGAATGCCTACGCGCGTGCCGATCGCGTACCGGGAAGCGCCCGGCCCGAGCCTCTCTATGACGCCAACCACCTGATGTCCAGGAATCACCGGTTGCTTTCTAGGCGGCAGTTCGCCTTCCGTGACGTGCAGGTCAGTGCGGCACAGGCCACAAGCAGTGACTCGAACCAGAACCTCGCCGCGCGAAGGTTCCGAGACTGGAACTTCGCTCAGGACGAGCGGATTGGTTTCAACCGGCGCCGGCGCTTTGAGCAAGTGCGCTTTCATTGCCTGTAGCATAACGCGCCCGCGATGCGGGCAACGCTCCAAAAACCGATTGAAGAAGAGTATTGCTCCGGGCCCTGTGATGGGCGTCACAGAACCACGCCGCGTCTCGCGGTACAGTCAGGCTAGTTTTTTAAGGGGAGATTTGTTGGTTTCACAGTGCGCCAATCCGGATTGCAACGAGCCCTTCGTTTACTTACGAACGGGCAGGCTCTTCGCTGTGCCCAGGAACAGCGCCTCCGCGACCCGCGCCACGGTGGAATATTTCTGGCTGTGCGGCAGATGCGCAGACATCATGCAGCCCGACTTCACCAGCCACGAACTCCATTGCACATTCGTCACGCGCAGCGCTCGACCAAGCCGCTGCCGTTCCTAGCGCCGGTACCACCGCTTCATTCAACCCAATCTGCTATGAAGATATTGGTTTCGTGCGGCGCTTTGCCGTTACGGTTGGACGCCCATACCAGCTTCTTGCCATCCGAGCTGAACATGGGAAAGGCGTCAAAATCCGGATAAAACGTAATCCGCTCCTGTCCGGTTCCATCTGCATTGATGATGTAGAGATCGAAGTCGCGCCCGTTTTTGGGATCGGCCTGGTTCGAGGCAAAGATGATCCGCTTGCCGTCAGGCAGGAAGAACGGCGCGAAGTTGGCTGCGCCATTGTGCGTGACCTGGTGTTTGTGTTTCCCATCGGCATCCATCACCCAGATCTCAAGATTGCCCGGACGGATGAGTCCCTGCGCCAGGAGGGACTTGTAGTCGGCGATTTCCTGCGGCGTATTGGGGTGCTCGGCGCGATAGACAATCTTTTTCCCATCGTAGGAAAAGAAGGGGCCGCCGTCATAGCCGAGTTCATGTGTGAGCTGGCGAACATGCGTCCCATCCGCATCCATGGTGTAAATATCGAGGTCGCCATTGCGCATTGAGGTGAAGACAATCTTCTTCCCATCGCGGCTGATGGTTGCCTCCGCATCATATCCGGGAGAGTTGGTGAGCCGGCGCAGATCGTTGCCGTCAGGTTTGGCCGTGTAGATGTCGTAAGTGGAATAGATCGGCCACACATAGCCCCTGGAATAATCGGGCTTGGGCGGGCACTCGCTGCCGGCTGCATGAGTAGAAGAGAAGAGAATCCGGTCGCCGGCCGGGAAATAATAGCTGCAAGTCGTACGGCCCTTACCCGTGCTGACGAGCCTGGGCTGAGCCGGTTTTCCATCCGGCGTTTCCACTGGAATGGTATAGATCTGGTCGCACGCGACATCGCCGCCCTGATGCTGGAAAATCAGGTTGCGATCATCGGCGGAGAAGTAGGCTTCGGCATTCTGGCCACCGAAGGTGAGCTGGCGAACATTGCGCAGATGCTTTTCCTGAGGCAGGGCGAGGGAGTCATTGGAAGGACTCGCCGTTTGCTGTCCCTGCCCTGCGGCCACGAGAACGATGGCAAAACCAAGAAGATATCGGTATGAAAACAATTTAGGCATGATTACCCAGTTCCTACTTTCGTTGCTCCAGTTTCACGCTTGCGCTTACCGGTTGGCCGTTGCGCAGCACCTTGACCTCGACTACATCGCCGACTTTGCTGCGCCGCAGTGCGTCCGTGAAGTCATAGAGGTTTTTGATCGGCAGATCGCCGAATTGGATGAGAACATCCCCGGCTTTGAGTCCTGCCTTCGCTGCCGGAGAGCCGGGCTTCACGTCAGAGAAGCGGACGCCATTTTCCACCTGGCCAAAATCAGGAATCGAACCAAAATAGGCGCCATAGCCACCACCACCGCTGCCTGAAGCCGCCGGCCTGTCTTCCACCACGCTCACAAAAGCGGGACGCGCCGGTGAGGAGGCAAGCTGCCGGGAGACATCTTCCACCAGGTCCAGCAGGCGAAGCGCGCCCTCAGCATTGATCTTCTCCCAGGTATCGGAGGGTTTGTGATAATCCGAGTGCAGTCCGGAAAAGAAGAACAGGACAGGAATCTGTTTTGAGACGAAAGACGTGTGATCGCTGGAAGAGTATCCGCCTGGTGAGGCTTCGATCTTGAAGCTGGATTTCGCTTGTGCCCGACCCAGTACTTCCTTAAAAGCAGATCCGGTCCCTACGCCACCGATGTAAATTTTGTCGTCCTTGATGCGGCCGATCATATCCATGTTCAGCATGGCCGCGGCTTTTTCCAGCGGGCGCGTAGGCTCTTTGACCCACTCTGCGGAACCAAGCAGGCCGAGCTCTTCGCCGGCGAAGGACGCGAACAGGATCCCGCGGCGAAGCTTGCCTTTCATGGGCGAGAGTCGCCGGGCCAATTCCAACAAGCCGGCGGTCCCGGAGGCGTTGTCGTCGGCGCCAGGGTGAATTTGGCCGATTTGCGAGGGGGCCAGTGAATCGAAGTTGCCTCTACCCAGGTGATCATAGTGCGCGCCAAGAATGATGTATTCGTCCGTGGCGCCGGGGAGGTACGCCAGCACGTTGTTGACGGTGGCCTTTGTGTGCTCCACATTGACAGCAATGCTCAGCCGGAGAGTCTCAGGCAAAGCGAACGAGGCGGGCTTGTTGGAATCATTGATCTGGTTCTGGAGCTGCTCCAGGGACTTTCCCGATGCCTGCAGCCACGCGTCGGCTATAGCATTCTTGGCTTGCAGCAGAATGACGCCGCTATCCACCGGCCCGCTGACGCTGCCGAAACGGGTGAGCAGGTCCTCCGTGCCTTCAGGAAGCTTTCCATTGATGATGACGACTGCTTTGGCGCCGTGGTTCCGCGCATTGATTGCCTTGGTGATCAGGTCGGAGTGCTGGGTCAGCCCGGCGCGGGCTTTAGCAAAGCCCGGGGGCTCATAGCGAAGCACGAGCACGATCTTGTCTCTGGCATCGATGTTGGCGTAATCGTCGTAGCCGAATTCCGGGGCCGAAGCGCCGTAGCCGGCAAAGACAACGGCAGAGCTCACTGACCCCGATGCGGAGAAGCTGAAAGGGACAAAATCCTGTTCCAGGTTCAACGCGGTTTTTTGCGAGAGGTTCTGCGCGTGCAGATAGTTGTCCTGCTTCAACCGCGCTCCAGTGATCACGGTGAATGGCTGTAAATAGCCTATCGTTCCCGCCGGCTCAAGCCCAAGATTGCGGTAGCGCTTCTCCAGCATTTCCGTGGCGCGAGTCAGGCCCCTGGTGCCATCACCGCGTCCTTCCATCTGGGGGGCGGTAAGCGTTTTGATGTCCTCAAGGTAATGCTGCCCGCTGGACTGCGCGGCGAGAGCGCCGGTTGCGCAGAGAAGTAACGTGACGCTGAGGACCGAAGACAGCTTTCTCCACAATGATCGAGGCAGGCGGCTGGCCCGGGGCAAAAGATTGTTCATGGCCGATGATTAAAGGCTATGTTGAGATGGAGAACACTGTCAATCGGTCCATGCAGCGCCCGGCACAATTGAATGAAAGGTGCATCACAACGGGTTTGTGATCGGGATTAAAGAGAGGAGGGAACGTTGGATTGGGGCGGCCTGGTCTTGCCAAGCATCTCCTGCAATTTGCGGTCGGCGGTGGGAAAACGACGGAGAAGATGTGAACTCCAGCGGCGGGCCCAGGCGTATTCCAGAGAGAGGAAAGACAAGCCCAACAACAGGAACACAACGCCCGGCAGCACTGGCAGCACGAGGCCGGCGGCTCCCAGGACCAGGAACATCCAACCTGCAACGAAAAATGTCACACGCTTCAACATTCCACTATTAGATGCACAACGAACGACGAACGTTCCGGCCCACTCGCCGATAATTTCGGCAGAGCAGCCGTAAAGTTCATTTTGGCCGGGATAGCGGCAGGGGAGATGTGATCGCGGTCACAAACTAATGAGGTTCTTTTCCGAGTACCGGGCCCAGAGTGGAAAGGAGTGACTGAACTGCTTCGCGATAAGTCATTGAGGCTGAGGTCCGGCGAAAGTGGGAGTTGCTCTCCTCGCGGAACACCCGGAAAGTGTTCACCAGGAGGAGCCTCCCCCTGACGTCGACATCCAGCGTGGTGATCCGCCAAATGCCAGGACTGATCTGGGTTTGCGCGATCCGGTAGATCCCGCCTTTATTCAGCCTTCCCAGGATTCCCCAACCGAAAGAGACATCTTTGACCAGCCTGCCTTCCACACGCACGATCCTCTCCTGCACCGGCTCCAGCCAAAGCTCGCCCTCCATGCCGCGATACATCTGCGTCTCCCGGTCTCTGGGAGAGAAATCGGGATTGGGGCGGAAGGTAAAGCGCAGCAAGCCGTTTTCGCGTCCGGCAAAGTCGAAGACCAGCGCTTTGGGTAAAGCCTTCAACATGCGGATGCGACGGTCCGTCTCCGATCGCTGCTCGTGGAGTTCGTCTTTGACCGCGTCACGGTCGCGCAACAGCTTTTCCAGACGGCGGCCTTGTTTTTGCTGCTGGTCGGGTGCAAGCGGCTCATCGCGAAAGAGCACAATGCGGTCGGCGCGGCCTGCCGGCGTCTCAATCACCGACCGAGTCTCGGAGCCCCAACTCCAGTTCAGGCGTTCGGTGTATTCAAATGGGACAGGATCTTCCAGGGCGGCGATCTCTTTATCTGCGGCGCGTTCAATCAGTGCAGGATAATCCGCGGGAGCAAGCGTCGCCCGATGGGGCTGTACGGCCCAGGAAAAGTGAAACCCGAAACAGAGCGCCACCACGGCGGAGACTCGTACAGCTTTGAGCATGTCAGGGTTGGATTGCCTGCTTGAGTGTAGCTTTCACATGAATGGCCTGCAAGCTGGAAGCGTCCCAGCCGCCACCAAGCGCTTTCACCAGGGTGACTGAGGTTACCAGACGCTGGCCCAGGATCTGTGTAGCAAGGCGCTGGCTGTCAAGCAGGGTCTGTTCGGCGTTGATAACGTCAAGATAGGTGACCAGGCCGCCAGTGTAACGGTCATTGGCGATCTTCAGCGCGCGTTGCGCGGCTTCAACGGAAAGCTGCTGCGTTTCTGCGGCCTGGGCCAGCACGCCGAGCCCCGAGAGCGAGTCTTCGACTTCCTGAAAGGCAGTGAGGACGGTTTGCCGGTAATTGGCGACCGATGCGCCGTAAGCGGACCTGGCAAAATCGACCTGGGAGCGACGGCGTCCGCCGCTCAAGACTGTCTCCGCGACGTTTGCCCCCAATGCCCAGAAGCCGGTGGAAGCGTTGATGATTTTGCCGATATCGCTACTCTCAAAGCCGCCGCCCGCGGAAAGGTTGATTCCGGGATAGAACGCACTCTTCGCGACACCGATCTGGGCATTCTGCGCTGCCATGAGCCGCTCCGCCTGGGCGACATCGGGGCGGCGCTCCAGAACGTCAGAAGGCACGCCGATGGGAACTGCGGGCAGGGCGGAATCGAGCGGCCGGGTGGGAATCGAAAAGCCGGATGCCGGAACTCCCACCAACGCGGCGATGGCATGTTCGAATTGCGCACGCTGGCGGCGCAGGAGCGTGGCCTGAGTCTTGGTGGAGTTAAGCAGCGTCTCCTGTTGAGCGACGTCGAGGCCAGAGGCGATGCCACCAGCATGGCGGTTCTGGACCAACTGGAGTGATTTGGCCTGGTATTCGACCGAGGCGTCCACCACCGCGATTTCGGCATCGAGTTCGCGCAGGGTGAAGTAGTCGACGGCCAGCTCGGAGGTGACCAGGAGCCGGGTATTCTCCAAACCCGCGGCTGAAGCCTGATAGGCCGCATTGGCAGATTCAATGCCGCGCCGCGCGCCGCCAAAGAGATCGGGTTCCCAGCTCAAGTTAAAAGGAACCAGGAAATCGTTGTTCGTGGACGGCGCAGCCAGGGGAACGCCGCTCGAGGTCGGCTTGCCGGCGGAGGTCTGCGAGCGCTGGGCAGATACCGCGGCGCTCAACTGCGGGAACAGTCCGGCCGAGCTGATTCGGGCGGAGGCCCGGGCTTGCTGTAACTGGTTCCGTGCGATCTCAATTGTCTGGTTCGCCTTGAGTGCCTGGGCTTCGTACTGGCTCAGCTCCGGATTGGAAAAGACGCTCCACCATTCGCCCTTGGGAATGGAGTCGCTGGGGGCGGCAGTGCGCCAGGGCGGTTGTTCTTTCCATGTGGGCGCAACGGCAACATCGGGGCGGTGGTAATTGGGACCGGCCGCGCAACCGGCGAGGACGATCAACAAAGCTGCGGCAGTTATGGGCCGAAAGGCAGAGCTCACGATTGGGGGCGCCCTCCGCTCTGCACGTTTACTTCCTGCCCTTCTTCGAGCGAGTCTGCGGGGTTGAGGACGATCTGATCATTGGCATCGAGCCCGCCCAGAATTTCCACCTTGGTCCCGAAGTCGCGGCCAATTTGAATCGGCTTCAAATGCACTTTGTGATCGCTGCCGACCACAGCGACTCTCGGTCCTTCGGAGCGGAAGAGGATCGCGTTCACCGGGATCGACATCCGCGTGATCTGGATGGGGACGGCAAAATGGACCTCGGCGTACGAGCCGGGAAGCAGCCGGCCTTCACGGTTAGGTACATCGATTTCAGTGAGCAGAGTGCGCGTAGCCGGATCGATGGCGTCAGCGGTGCGGACCACCTTGCCGCTGAATTTCTGCCCCGGATACTCGCGCAACTCGATGTAGGCCGGCAGTCCCGCGCGGATGGACGGTGCGTTCATCTGCGGGACGCTGACAAAGACGCGCAGCGGATCGACCTGAGCGACATCGAACAGCTCCCGGCCCTGTCCCGTGCTGCCGGTTGTGATCAGTGCGCCGACGTCAGTATTGCGGCGGGTGATTACGCCCGCGATTGGCGAATAGACGTGCTTGAACGACTCCAGTTGCTGAAGCCGCCGCACGTTGGCGTCGGCCGCGGCAAGGTTGGCCTGCGCCTGCGCATAGGCGCTCACCTGCTGGTCCGCTTCCTGTTGGGAAACCGAGTCGGTCTTGCGCAGGTTGGTCCAGCGCTCCGCGGTGGATTTGGCAAGTTGCAACTGTGCTTCAGACTGCTGCCGCGCGGCTTTGGCCTGCGAGAGTTCCTGGTCGATCTCAGGCGTGTCGATTTCCGCCAGCAACTCGCCTTTGCTGACGTGGCTGCCGATGTCCTTGTTCCAGCGCAGAAGATAGCCGTTGGTGCGGGCGAAGATGGCCGATTCTACGTACGGCTGCAACTGGGCAGGGAGCACCAATTGATCAGAGGCCGGTTCTGTGCCGGGCGTAGTTACGCCGACCGTCGGAACGGCCAACTTCTCAGTCTCTTTGGCCAAAGCATTGCGCTCGGCAAACCGGCGGACGATGGTAAAGCCGCCGGCGAGCAGCAGGATGGCCACCACCAGGAGCGCGAAGCGTCCGCTCCTGGGCGCCCGTTGGCCCTTTGGTACAGGACCGGAGTGGCTGCTCGATGGAGGCGCCGAGGTTGGTTGTTGGGTCGTTTGCGTCATAAAGGTCTTAGATTCCCGAAAGAACTTCCTGCCGCTCTCTCTCCACGGCAACATCTTTGGCAGCGCGGCGGCCATGAATCATGCTGAAAATGACCGGAACGAACAGCAGCGTGGCCACGGTGGCAACGATCAGGCCGCCAATCACGGCGCGCCCCAGCGGAGCATTTTGCTCGCCGCCCTCGCCAAAGCCGAGCGCCATCGGCACCATGCCGATAATCATCGCCAGGGCAGTCATGAGGACCGGGCGCATGCGGGTGTAGCCGGCTTCCAGCGCCGCATCCCACGCGGTGAGTCCTTCAGTCATGCGCTCGCGCGCGAAGGATATCACCAGAATACTATTCGCTGTGGCCACGCCCATGCACATGACCGCACCCGTCAGTGAAGGCACGTTCAATGTTGTGCGGGTCAGCAGCAACATCCAGAGAATTCCTGCCAGAGCGCCGGGCAAGGCAGTGATGATGATGAAAGGATCGAGCCAGGACTGGAAGTTGACGACGATCAGCAGGTAGACCAGCACAATCGACATCACCAGCCCGAAGAGCAGCCCGGCGAAAGAGCCGCGCATGGTTTCCACCTGGCCGCGCATGACGATGCTCGAGCCGCGCGGCAGTTTCTTTTCGAAGTCGGCGACGATCTTGCGCGTGTCGCGGGCCACGCCGCCCAGGTCGCGCCCCTGCACGCTGGCGTAAACATCCATTACCGGCTGGATGTTGTAGTGCGAAATCACCGCCGGAGTCACACCGGGCGAGACAGTGGCCAGGTTGGCCAGTACCTGCGGCGCCGGCGCTCCGGGAGCGGCAATGGGCGTATTCATCAACGCCTGAAGCGAATCCACGCGGTATTCCGGGGTCTGCACGGCGACGTTGTAGGTGACGCCGTTTTCGCGGTTCAGCCAGAAAGTGGGCTGCGTCTGGAAGCTGCCGCTCAAGGAGACGAGCAGGTTCTGGGCTACGTCGCGCTGCTGCAGGCCGACCTGTTGTGCGCGCGTGCGATCCACGTTCAATCGCAATGCCGGAGAGTTCATGAGCTGCTGAACGTGAACGTCGGCCGCGCCGGGCACGTGCCGGAGCTGGTTGGCGAGTTCCTGCGCCAGTTGATAGTTCTGCGCCAGGTTCTTGCCGACAATTTGGATGTCGATGGGCGAGGGCAGCCCGAAGTTCAGGATCTGGCTGACAATGTCCGCGGGCTGAAAAAAGAATTCGACGGCAGGGAATTGCCGTGGGAGCTCTTCACGAAGCTGCATCACGTAGCCCGCGGTCGGTTGATGGTGCTCCTGGTTGAGCGAGAACAGGATCTCAGCATCGGAAGTCCCAATGCTGCCGGCGGTCGAGTAAGTGTTGTTGATGGAGCTGTAGGGCAGGCCGATATTGTCCAGCACCGTGACCAGCTCGTCTTTGGGGATGCGGCTGCGCACGTAGTTTTCGATCTGGTCGCAGAGCCGGGCGGTTTCCTCGATCCTCAGCCCTGCGCGCCCGCGCACGTGCATGCGGAAGATGCCGGCATCGACTTCAGGGAAGAAGTCCTGGCCGAGAAAGAAGACCAGGAAAAACGAAACGGCGCAGAATCCCAAAAAGGCGCTGATGAAGAGACGGCGGTGCACCATGGCGGACTGCAAGGTGCGGTGGTAGGCATCGCGCAGCCGCTCAAAGCGGCGCTCAAAGGCGATCTGAAAGTTCTTGAAAACGCCAAAAAATCCGCGGCCGGGCTTGAACCTGTCATCGTGCTCGTGGCCGCGCAGCAGGTACATCACCATAGTGGGCACCAGGGTGCGTGAGAGCAGGTATGACGCCACCATGGCGAAGACCACGGCCTCAGCCAGCGGTACGAAAAGGAACTTGGCCACTCCGGTGAGGAAGAACATCGGTACGAAGACGATGCAGATGCAGAGCGTGGAGACAAATGCCGGCACCGCGATCTGCGAAGCGCCATCAAGAATGGCGGGAATCAGAGTCTTGCCGAGCGCCATGTTGCGATCGATATTTTCGATGGTGACCGTGGCATCATCCACCAGGATGCCGACGGCAAGGGCGAGGCCTCCCAGGGTCATGATGTTGAGGCTTTGGCCCAACGCGCTCAGGATGATGACCGAGCAAAGAATCGAGAGCGGGATGGAGACCGCGATGATCAATGTGCTCCGCCAATTGCCCAGGAAAAGCAGGATCATGATGGCGGTGAGGCAGGCAGCGATCAGCGCCTCGCGCAGCACGCCGTTGATGGAGGCGCGCACGAAGAGCGACTGGTCAAAGAGCGCCTTCATATCAACGCCGTCAGGCAGCGTGGGAGCGACTCGCTTGAGCGCGTCCTTGATGTCTTGAACGATATCGAGAGTCGAGGCACCGCCGTTTTTCATCACCGTGAGCAGCGTGCCGCGGAGCCCGTCCTGCCGGACGATGTTGCTTTGCGGCGAGAAACCGTCGCGCACGTGGGCCACGTCGCGGATGTACGTTGTAGTGCCGTTCTGTGTTTTCACCGGTAGCGCATTAATCTCTGCGATCGTGTCCGGACTGCCATTCATCGAGACCTGATACTGCAGGGCGCCGATCTTGGCCGAGCCGGCTGGAAGTATGAGGTTCTGCGCGCTGATTGCGTTCACCACGTCCACCGGAGTGAGTCGCTTGGCCTGCATGGCGGCAGTATCGATGTCCACGGCAACCACACGCTGCTTGCCGCCATACGGGAAGGGAATTGCCGCGCCGGGAACAATGGTCATCTGCGGCCGGATGAAGTTCACGGAAAGATCGTTCAGCACCTGTTCGGGAAGGACCTTGCTGCTGATTCCCACCTGCACAATGGGCACGCTGGAGGCCGAGTACACGATGATGAGCGGCGGCTGTGTCCCCTGAGGCAGGCTGCGGATCGCCGTCTGGGAGATGGCGGTCACCTGCGACATGGCGGTCTGAAGGTTGGCGGTAGGATGAAAAAAGATCTTGGTGATCGCCCGCCCGTCCATTGCCTGCGTCTCCGTGTGCTCAATATCGTTGACGATGGTGGTAAGGCCGCGTTCGGTGTTGCTGACGATGCGTTCGGCCATCTCCTGGGCGGACATGCCCTGGAACTGCCAGATCACGCTGATGACCGGAATGTTGATTTCAGGAAAGATATCGACCGGCGTACGGGTGATGACGATTGGACTGAGAATGAGGATCAGCAGCGCCATCACGATGAATGTGTAAGGGCGCCGCAGCGCTAAACGGACTATCCACATCTGCCAGGTCCTCTAAGAGTGAGCCGGATTCATCTTGGATGGGGCCAAGATCGCACAAATATTGTGTTTTGACGCCGAAAGGTGGTTCGGAGACTCAACGTTTTGATTATAGTATCAGCGAAAAAAAGACTGTCTGAAGTTTCGCGAAGATTGGGTTAATACTTCTTTACCGAAGGCCCGCCGACAGCTCAGCTTTCGCCGTATACCGGAATAGCTGCCCCATGTACGACCCTGGCCGAGTCGCTGCACAGGAACAGAATGACCTCGGCGATCTCTTCCGGCTTGGGCCACTTGGAAAAGTCTGCATCGGGCATCGCCTTGCGATTCGGCTCGGTATCGATAATGCTGGGCAAAACTGAATTCACCCGAACCCCGGTGCCTTTCAAGTCCTGCGCCAGGCAATCGAAAAGCGCCAGAGAGGCGGATTTCGAAGCCGCGTACGCTGAAGCGCCGGCAGCATGATCGAAAGCGGCTTTGGCCGCAATGTTCACGATGGCACCGCTCTTGCGCCGCAACATGGCAGGAACAGAAGCGCGAACCATGTTGTACCCGGCGCGGAAATTGAGGGTGAGCATGAGTTCGACGATCTTCGACTCAGTCTCCCAGGCGGGCTTGCCGGCGGCGTAGCCGCCGATGGTGTTTACCAGGATATCGAGCCGCCCATATCGTGCGGTGATGCCGTCCACCAGAGCGCGACAGGCGCTTTCATCTGTGGCGTCAAGCGGCAGGAGTTCCAGATGGGCATGCGGACCGATGGCATCGCGGAGGGCGTCGGCTTCGTCCTTTTTGATGTAGCTGGCGATCACCGAAGCGCCTTCATGAAGGAAGGCCAGCGTGACGGCACGGCCCAGGCCGCCGGTGCCTCCAGTCACGAGGGCGATCTTGTCTGCAAATCGATGGCTCACGACAGCTCCTTTCGGGGTAAATCCAGACCGGAACGGTCTTGTTTTCCTCTGCCGCACCCGGTAAAATAATACTGGATTGGTATTGTATCCGGCCCGCAGCGGCTCGGTGCGGCGGAGCGGAGAATCTGATGTTCAGGCTGAACAAGCTTACGGATTACGGCATTGTGCTCATGGCGCACGTGGCCCGCGGCAACAAAGAGACGCCGCACACCGCGCGCAGCCTCGCCAGGGCCACGCGGGTCCCGTTGCCGACCGTCGGCAAGATCCTGCGGCAGCTCTCGGAGAGCGGGCTATTGAGCTCGCACCGGGGCGTGAAGGGCGGCTACAACCTGGCGCGCGATGCCGCCGGGATTTCAGTGGCCGAGATTGTGCTCGCGCTCGAGGGGCCGATCGGGTTTACCGAGTGCAGCGTGGTCAAAGGACTTTGCAACATGGAACGTTCATGCGCCATCAAGAGCAACTCCCAGATCATTGGCGATGCGCTGCGCGATGCGCTGGACCATGTGATGCTTTCCGATTTGAATCACGAGATGGCAAAGCATGAACGCCGGCACGAACCAGAACAGATTGTCGCCTCCATCAAGCCGGCAGGCGGAGTGGCGGAAGGAGTGAGATGAGCAGCACAGTCAATCAGATTCAGGACCTCACCCAGCAGGAATACAAGTGGGGATTTACGACGCAGGTGGATGAGGACCGGCTGCCTCCGGGGCTGAATGAAGACGTGATTCGCGCCATCGCGGCCAAGAAGGGCGAGCCAGAGTTCATGCTGGAGTGGCGGCTGAAGGCGTATCGCTATTGGGCGCAGCAGGAGCAGAAGCACGCGGAGCCGAAGTGGGCCAACGTAAAGTTTGCGCCCATCGATTACCAGGCGATCTCGTATTACTCGGCACCCAAGAAGAAGAAAGAGCTGAAGAGCCTGGACGAAGTGGATCCGGAAATCCTGGACACCTATACCAAGCTGGGTATTCCTCTGCACGAGCAGAAGCTGCTGGCAGGAGTGGCGGTGGACGCGGTGTTTGACAGCGTTTCCGTGGCCACCACGTTTAAAGAGAAGCTGGCCGAAGCCGGCGTGATCTTCTGCTCGTTTTCTGAAGCAGTGAAGAACCATCCTGAGCTGGTGAAGAAGTACCTGGGCTCGGTGGTCCCGTACACTGACAACTTTTTTGCCGCGCTGAACTCTGCGGTGTTCAGCGACGGGTCGTTCGTCTATGTGCCCAAGGGCGTGCGTTGCCCCATGGAGCTTTCGACCTACTTCCGCATCAACGCGCAGAACACCGGACAGTTCGAGCGCACGCTGATCATCGCCGACGAGGGCGCGTACGTCAGCTACCTGGAAGGCTGTACGGCGCCGATTCGCGATGAGAACCAGCTGCACGCGGCGGTGGTCGAGCTGATTGCGCATGACAACGCCACCATCAAGTATTCGACGGTGCAGAACTGGTATCCGGGTGACAAGGAAGGCAAAGGCGGGATTTACAACTTCGTCACCAAGCGCGGGAAGGCGCTGGGGAAGAACTCGAAGATTTCATGGACACAGGTGGAGACGGGCTCGGCCATCACCTGGAAGTATCCGAGCTGCATCCTTCAGGGCGACAACTCTGTGGGCGAGTTCTACTCCGTGGCATTGACCAATAACTATCAGCAGGCCGATACCGGCACGAAGATGATTCATATCGGCAAGAATACGAAGAGCACGGTAGTGTCCAAGGGCATCTCCGCCGGCCACGGGCAGAATACGTACCGCGGCATGGTGAAGATCCTGAAGGGAGCGACCGGCGGGCGCAACTATACGCAGTGCGACTCGTTGCTGATCGGCGACAAGTGCGGCGCGCACACCTTTCCTTATATCGAGGTGAAGAACGCCAGCGCGCGGATGGAGCACGAGGCGTCGACTTCGAAAATCGGCGAAGACCAGATTTTTTACCTGCAGCAGCGCGGAGTTTCCAAGGAAGAGGCCGTGAGCATGATCATCAACGGCTTCTGCAAAGCGGTTTTCAAGGAGCTGCCGATGGAATTTGCCGTGGAGGCGCAGAAGCTGCTCAGCATCAGTCTTGAGGGGAGTGTTGGATAAACGATGAGTTTGCTCGAAATCAAAAACCTGCATGCAAGCGTCAACGGGAACGAAATCCTGAAGGGAATCGACCTGACGGTGAATCCGGGCGAGGTGCACTCGATCATGGGGCCGAACGGCTCGGGCAAGAGCACGCTGGCCCAGGTGCTGGCGCGACGCGAAAGCTATAACGTGACCGCCGGTGCGATCAGCTTTGCCGGCAAAGACCTGCTGGGGATGAAGCCCGAGGAAGCGGCGTGCGAAGGGCTGTTCATGGCGTTCCAGTATCCGGTGGAGATTCCCGGGATCAGCAACGCCTACTTTCTGCGCGCGGCGCTGAACGCCATCCGCAAGTATCGCGGCGAAGACGAGATGGACGCCATGGATTTCCTTCCCCTGCTGAAGGAAAAGATGCGCATGCTTGAGATGGACGAGCGCTTTCTCAACCGGCCGGTGAACGAAGGCTTCTCCGGCGGCGAGAAAAAGCGCAATGAGATTGTGCAAATGGCGGTGCTGGAGCCGAGGCTGGCGGTGCTGGATGAGACCGACTCGGGGCTGGACATCGACGCGCTGAAGATCGTTGCCAAAGGTGTAAATGCGATGCGCAGCAAAGAGCGCTCCATGGTCCTGGTGACGCACTACCAGCGTCTGCTCGACTACATTGTGCCGGACTTTGTTCACGTTCTGGTCAATGGCCGCATCGTGAAGTCCGGCGGGCCCGAGCTGGCCCTGGAACTTGAGCAGAAAGGCTACAGCTGGACGGAAGGCCAGTTGGCGGGAGCGAGACGGTGATTACTACGACTCAGGCCCCGGAAAAATACCTGGAGACGTTCGAGCAATCCCGGGCAAGGAGCGGTTCGCAGCCGCGCTGGCTGCAGTCCCTTCGGCAAAAGGCCTTTGAACGTTTTTCTGACCTGGGCTTTCCCACGACGCACGATGAAGACTGGCGCTTCACGAATGTAAGTGCGGTCTCAGGGACGGAATTTGAGTTGGCGCAGCCTGCCATTCTGGGCATGGAACGACCCGAGCCCGTACAGTTTCCTTTGTTTAATAAAGCTTGCCGCCTGACGTTCATCAATGGCTTTTTCGTCAAAGAACTTTCCCACATCGGCTCCTTGCCTGCGGGCGTCATCGTCGGCAGCCTGGCAGAGCAGATCGCCAGTTTGCCGGAGAGCGTAGAGGGCCATCTGGGCCGGTACCTGAATATCGAGCGTGATGCTTTTGCCGCGCTCAACACGGCTTTCATTGAGGATGGAATTTACATCGAGGTCCCTGCGGGAACCGTCGTAGACATTCCTGTTTACGCCGCCTTTTTGACCGTGCCCGGCGGAGCGCCGCCAATGAACCATCCGCGCAGCCTGATTGTGGCCGGAGAGAGCAGCAAGCTGACGATTGTGGAAGATTACATGTCTTACGATGAGGAGGGCGTGTCTTTCTCGAACGCCGCGACAGAACTGATCGCGGGAGACAACGCCAACGTCGAGCATTACATGATCGTGCGTGAGGGCGAAAGCAGTTACAACTTCTCCACCCTGCGTATCCAGCAGGGCCGAAATGCCAATGTGGCAACGCATTCGCTTCTGCTGAGCGGCGCGCTGGTCAGGAATAACGTGCATCCGGTGCTCGCGGGCGAAGGAAGCGAGTGCCTGATCAACGGTCTCTTCATGGCCAACGGCCGCCAGCACATGGATAACTACATGCTGGTGGAGCATGCGAGCCCGCACTGCAACAGCCGGCAGTTCTACAACGGGGTCTTGAACGGAAATTCGCATGGCGTTTTTCACGGGCGGATCATCGTGCATAAAGATGCCCAGAAGACTGACGCCAAGCAGACCAACCGCAACCTGCTGCTTTCGGACGATGCGCAGATTGATACCAAGCCACAGCTCGAGATCTACGCCGACGACGTGAAGTGCACCCACGGAGCGACCATCGGCCAGGTGGATGAGAACGCTCTGTTTTACCTGCGCTCGCGCGGGCTGGACGAGGCTTCAGCGCGGCACGTGCTGCTGCTGGCCTTTGCCAATGAGTGCCTGGACCGCATGAATTGTGAAGCCATACGCGACGGCCTGAAGCGGCTGGTGGTGAAGGCGCTGCCGGAGCAGGCGCGGCATACCGGCGAGCGTAGAGAGGTAGCTGAGCGCAATTTGGAGGAAGTGGGATGAGTACGGTGGTAAAGACGCCTCACCAGATACATTCTGAGCACGGCTTTGACGTGCAGCGGGTACGCCGCGATTTTCCTGTTCTGCACCAGAAGGTGCATGGCAAGCCGCTGGTCTATCTGGATAACGCCGCCACGACGCAGAAGCCGCTGGCCGTGATAGAAGCCATCGAGAATTACTACCGCCACGATAATTCCAATATCCATCGCGGCGTGCATGCTCTTTCTGAGCGGGCTACAGAGGCCTACGAAAGAGTCCGCGTGGCGGCGCAGAAGTTCCTGAATGCCGCGGATTCCAGAGAGATCATCTTTGTGCGCGGCACCACCGAGGCCATCAATCTTGTGGCGCAGACCTACGGCCGCAAAAACGTGGGTAGCGGCGATGAGGTCCTGATCACCGCCCTGGAGCACCACTCGAACATCGTGCCCTGGCAGTTGTTGTGCGAAGAAAAGGGCGCGAAGCTGCGCGTGGCGCCGATCAACGATCGCGGCGAACTGCTGCTGGACGAGTTTGAAAAGCTGCTTGGCGCGAAGACAAAGATCGTCGCTGTGGGACATCTCTCCAATGCACTGGGCACGATTAACCCGGTGCGTCAGATTGTGCGTATGGCGCACGCACGGAATATTCCCGTGCTGGTGGATGGAGCGCAGGCCGCACCACGCATGAAGGTGGATGTGCAGAAGTTGGATTGCGATTTCTATGCCGTCTCCGGCCACAAGATGTATGGGCCGACGGGCATTGGAGTTCTCTACGGCAAAACCAGGCTGCTGGAGGCCATGCCGCCGTATCAGGGCGGCGGAGACATGATAGCCTCGGTCACATTCGAGAAGACCGTGTACAACCGGCTGCCGTACAAGTTCGAGGCGGGAACGCCGAACATCGCCGACACGATTGGCCTGGGAGCGGCAATCGAATATCTCAATGAACTGGGGCTCGATCAGATGGAGACACACGAAGCTGAGCTGCTGTCTTATGCAACCAGCAAGGTTGAGGCTATTCCCGGCGTTCGCATCATCGGCACCGCTAAGGAAAAAGCCGGCGTGCTGTCTTTCGTGATGGAGGACATACATCCCCACGACATCGGCACGATCCTGGACAGCGAAGGCGTTGCCGTGCGCACGGGACACCATTGCGCGCAGCCG
>DASTJB010000142.1:0-17664 GCA_035717005.1 Candidatus Angelobacter sp. | reverse complement strand
TGATAGTGGTGAAATGGCCGCTGCTCAGGCGAAATCCAAACGCGCCGGCCGCGCCTACGATCACGCCGAAGTTGTTGATCCCCAGCGCGCGGGTTTGCGAGGGCGCCGCAGGAGCGGAGATCGAGTGAAACACCCCATTCTGCACTACGTAACCGTGCTGTCCCGTGCTGTTGCCGTAGTCGCCGACAATTTGGCCATTGTTATTAATGTCCAAAGCCTCCGTGCTCTCCGCGCCGGGAAAATTGAAATGAGTGAACTTGCCCTGAAACAACAGGAATCCGCGATCGTCTGTGGTGCTGGTGGTGAACGCCCCGACGATCGCGCCCTGGTCATTGTTTCCCAGAGCGGTGCTGGTGACCGCATTAGGGATATTCAATGTTGTATATGTGCATTGCGCCGAAGCAGCCAGTCCGGCGCCCAGAAGAAGGCAGAATAATCCAACCATCCAGAAACCTTTACTGATAACTTTCATGAAGACCTCAAGGACAAAGCGGTCCGCGCTTGTCGGGATAAGTAAGCCGCTTGATGGCCCTCAGCGCCAGGGATGACGGGGCTGGAAACGAGGTTCGGGACTTGTCTCAGCTAGATGTGGGCTGCTGCGGGCAGGTTGGCCATCTAGAGCCTTCCCTCAGGAATTGGTCGCGCAGTGTTAACGATCAATGAGATGACCGCATCGGGCATCTTTGAGCTTCTGGATGATCTGAGGATCGGAGCCGCGATAGCGGACTGCGCCGCAACAGCTTCCCTCCACGGCTTTGACAGCATGGATTAGCTCGAGGGCCGTCTCAGGCTGCTTGCCAAAATAACAGTGCTGAGTACGCCCTTCAGAGTCCAGATCCCATTTGATTAGCTCTGGCGCCGCATGGTGTGGGACACCGCAGCTCATGCACTCGCTGTTCACAACATAGAATCCGCCGGGTGCGTTCTTTGGATGCGGTTCAACAGGGGGCTGAGCCATCGGCGGCAGCGCCTGGGGCCAGCTCGCCCCCGTTTCATGCGGCCACGGCACGCGCTGGCTAAACAACGTGTGCAACGATGTCTTTTTGCGCCACGGCCACCAGCTCTTCATCGCTGACCTCAGTAACGTCGGCGCGCAGAATTTGATTGGCCGCGTGCCGGCCTTGCAATCGCATTTTCACGTAATTGTCGCTCAGCGCTTCGGTGTATTCGTCGTCGCCCGTCTGCAGCGTGATCACCTCCAGCGTCCTGCCCAGGAACTTCCGCCGGAATGCCAGGTTCTTCTCCGCCGCCAGCTCGCGTAAGATGCGGTTCCTTTCCCGTGCCAACTGTACCGGCACCTGGTCTGGCATGGCCGCAGAAGGCGTACCCGGGCGCGATGAGTAGGTAAAGACGTGCAAGTACGTGAACGGCAGGCGCTCGATGAAGCTGCGGTTCTCTTCGAACAGCTCGGCGGTCTCGCCGGGGAAGCCGGTCATCACGTCAGCGCCGATGGCGGCCTCGGGCATGGCTTCATGAATCTTTCTGATCTTTTCCGCGTAGTGCCAGGGGCGGTACTTGCGGTGCATGCGGCGCAGAATGCGGTCGCTGCCCGATTGCAGCGGAACGTGCGCGTGCTTCGCAATACGCGGCGAACCCGCCACCAGCGCGATCAGCTCGTCACTCCAGTCCATCGGCTCAACCGAGCTGATCCGGATCTTCTGAATGTCCGTATGCTCCAGCAGCGCGCGCACCAGTTGCTCAAAGCGCCGTTGCGGCTGGAAGTCGCGGCCCCAGCGCCCCAGGTTGATGCCGCTGAGCACGATCTCCCGATATCCGGCGGCCACCAGCGCGTTCGCCTCGGCAATCACGCGCTCCAGTTTCATCGACCGGCTCTGCCCGCGCACGCTGGGGATAATGCAGAAGGAGCAGCGGTTGTCGCAGCCATCCTGGACCTTCAAATTCGGCCGGGTCTTCTCCGCGATGGTTTCTCCCGCGAACACCGGAGCGGCAATCAGCTCGGTATGCGCAAAGATGTCGCCCACCAGTGTGAAGGCGGGTGCAGAGAGCGCGACAGCATCGAGCGAGACAAAGCCCGGCGAAGAGTGTGCCGCAACGCCGGCATCGTATGGCATTGTGTCTTCATTTCCGGCTGGGGAAGGCATCGAACCGCCTACGACGTCCGCGATCCGGTGTTTATGTGAATTCCCGACCACCCAGGCCACTCCGGGCAGCGCAGCCACCTCGTCCGGCGCACGCTGCGCATAGCAGCCGGTCACCAGGATCTTTGCCTCGGGATTCTCGCGATGGATGCGCCGTATGGCGGCGCGCGCGTCCTGATCGGCCGCGGCGGTCACCGTACACGTATTAAGTACCACCAGGTCCGCTTCCCAGTCTGAAGCGGCGGGGCGCAGGCCGGCTGACGCAAGTTGGCGTTCCAAAAGGGCGCCATCCGCCTGAGTGGCGCGGCAGCCAAAGCTTTGTACGAAATATTCAGGCACTCATCGGTATTATAATGGGCTTTCGACCGGACCAGATTCCAGCAGCTGCTCACAACCCGGTGCAGTGCTGCCGGCATCTCAATAGCGCAACGTAAGTGGTTTGCACTTCCCCCTGGAGCCCACATGAAACGCCGCATCCTTCTGGTTGATGATGAATTAGCCATTCTGCTGACGCTGAAAGCCATTCTGGAAATCCACGGCTTTGACGTGGAAACCGCCACCTCAGCCAGGGAAGCCATCCCCAAGCTCAAGGCCAACACCTATCACATGATCATCAGTGACATGAAGATGGAGCATGAAAAAGCCGGCTACGAAGTGCTTCGCGCCGCCAGAAAGACTGACTATGACCCGGCTGTTGCCATCCTGACCGCCTACCCAATGCTGGGCGGCGACTGGAAGGCCGAAGGCGCACAGTCGATGCTGGTGAAGCCTATGAATACTGACGATCTTCTGCGCCGCATCGAGGTACTGCTGATCCAGCATGAGGACCAGAAACAGGAACGCGCCGCCAAGAGCAGCGCCAGGGCCAACCGTTTCCAGGTGGCGGCCAAAAAGCCGGCGTAAGAACTTAACCACAAAGGACACGAAGGAACACAAAGACATTCGGGTTGTGCCAGCCCTGAACTCCTTTGTGATCCTTCGTGTCCTTGTGGTTAAGACCCACACGACTCCCCACGCGCGGAAGAGAGCCCCAACTGCGAAGAGTTAAGGTGAGGTGAAGATGCTGCGGGCGGCGCCCTCAGAATTTCGGCAGAAGGCTCCCGCTCTGCGGGATCGCTCACGCCTTCTAAGCGCCTCAAGCTACGCGGAAGCGGCTGCTGCTTTGCGCTGCTGGAAGCACTCACGGCAAAACACCGGACGTCCCTGCGTGGGCTTGAAAGGCACTGTGGTTTCCCGCTGGCAGCCGGAACAGATGGCCTTTGTTTCCACCCGCTGGTAATTGCCGCCATTCTGCGGAAGTCCCAGCGCCTGGGCGCGTTTGCCTTTGCAGTTCTTGCAGCGTTTGGGTTCGTTCTTGAATTGTTTATCGTGGAAGAAGAGTTGTTCACCAGCGGTGAATACGAAATCGGCGCCGCAGTCCACACACTTCAAAACCTTGTCCTGGAACTCCATTGAGAGTGCCCCCTTTCCTGCATTCATCCTGAACATCCGGCCAGAGCCCATCCGTCGCTCGATGGGACACTCCAGGATGAATCCCTACCGTGGGTTCGGCCCCACACGGCACCCGCCGCGTGTTACTACAGAAAACCTATGAGACAAAGCTCGAATGAATCCGACTTGCTGCGCCGTACTTATGTAAATCCGGGCCGTCCGAGGGGAACGGCCCGGGTTAATCCGCTTAATCCTGCTCCTTGCGGGCCTTTTTACGATTGCGTTTGCGCGCCAGTGCTTCCTTCACGCGGCGCTTCTCGCCGGGCTTAAGATAGAAGGAATGCCGCTTCACTTCCTTAATGATGTCCTCTTGCTGGACTTTTCTCTTAAAGCGGCGCAGGGCGTTCTCAAGAGGCTCTCCCTCTTGCAGCCTGACTTCAGCCAAGTATGATTACACCTCCCAACTCACCTGGATGGACAGACTTGAGTTTTGCAGTGTCTTATGCCCAAGTCAAGGGGTAAGTTGCCGAAAATACATTAAAACAGCGGTTCTTTGGGGGTGTCTTATTTTGAGACAGGCTGGAATTTCATAAGTTTTTCTGGCTCAGGCTGATCGCAACTGCTCAATCATTTGCCGAAGGCGGGCGACTGCCTCCGGATCGGGCACTCGAAGCCGGTTTACGAGGGGGTCCAGTTCGTAGCATTGCCGCCTGTAATCGTCAATAATGTGGTCCTTCTGGTGAGTATCCACAAAATCATTCCATTCCTGGGGATATAGGCTGCGTCCTTCCAGGTAACCCTCAATGAGTTGAGCCACCTCTTCGCGATTCATGTTTCTCTTCCACATGTTTTGCCGGTTTATCGGCGCTTACTTCTTCTCCCACCCATACAGCTTGGCTGCGTTGTCATGCAGGACCATGTGAGCGAGCTCCAGCGCCCGTTCCGGGCTGATTTCCCCATCCTGCACCATGCCTGTCAGGGCGATCGCCAGGGCTTCGCGTCCGGAATGGCTGGTCTGCCAGCCAATCTCCTCCCAGTTGATCTCCGGCGTGTTGGGATAAAGGTCGGTGCCGAACAGGACCTTCTCCGGATACCACTCCAGGAAGTCGCGCAGCACCTCGCTCAGCTTGCGGGTCGAAATCAGCCACGTTTGCTCGGAGAAATCCGCATAGACGTTGGGCTTCATCAGCAGATACGAAACGTACTTGGTAAACGGCCCCGCGCCGCCATGGAGCAGGACAAAGGTCGTCTTGCGCAACGAAGCGTCATTCAAGACAGAGTCCAGCAGCGCCGGGTTGGAGCCCAGCAGATTGAAGTACGTTCCGCAGCCGCCGCCGGTATGGATGTGGACCGGCAGTCCCAGCCGTCCGGCCTCGCGCGCGATGTACCGGAACAAGGCATTCTGCAGCCGCGTATAGTCGGCCGGTGGCGGCACGCCGCTCCGGGCATAATGCAAGTAGACCTGCTGCGCCGCTTCCAGCGGCTCGGGAGCGCCGAAATCAAGCGACCGCAGATAAGCCGCTTCAAACTTGATGGCCACCGCGCCGTTTTTCTTCTGCTGCTCGAGCACCGGGGTCACAACCGTCCTGGCATAGTCCATGAGCGTCTTGGGCATCACCCCATCCACGCCCACGTCTTTCATATAACGGCGCAGCAGCATGGTTTCGCGCTGAAAGAAGAATTTGCGGTCGGGAGTTTCACTGGCCAGCCATGAGTTCTTGAGCGGAAAGATCAGCGCATCGTCGAAGGGCACCCAGCGAAATCGCGGCGGCTGGAGGCCCCGCCCCATGGCTACCCGATTGGCCAACTCCGTCTCAATCCCCGCCTGGTCCAGCACCCAGTTGGGAAAGTTGTCGCCCTGCTCCTGCATGACCTTTTGCTTGGCCGCCAGCAGCTCGCGCACGTGCTCCGGGCTGCGATCCTCGTACGGATAGTTGTAGAGCGCCTTCCACGCTGCAATGTACGCCGGGTTTTCCGGGCGCGTGACCGTGGTGGGATCGCCGGGCTCCAGCGGATCACAGGGCAGCGCGTCATACTCGTCGTCTTTTTCGCCCTGCGCTACCAGCCTGGGAGGATGGGAATGATTGTCGATCGCCTTGATCTTGTTGATCTCGGCCAGAAGCTGGGGATCGGCGTTTTGAGCGCGAAGCGCGCCCGCAACGAACACGGAACAAAGCAGGACAACGGCGGTTTTGGCCATAGGGGGAATGTCCCTTGAACGTTCGCGCAAAAGGGTAAACCTCGGCGGGCGAGATTGCAAAAGGACTTTAACCACAAAGGGCACGAAGGACTGCTGATCTGCGTATCAAAGATCGGACGACCGGAAAAGTAATCCTGCACATCGCCAAAATTGGCGACAATAATGGATGCTCCGGAGGGAATCGAAACGCATGGGCCGAAACGTATGGAAATTCGTGAGGACAGTAGATGGCACCTATGCCGTGTTTCACAGGGGCAATCTGCTGGCGGAGGGAATTCCTGAGGAGTGGCGGGAGGAAGAGCTTTGCGTGCGTTGGGGCTTCTGCGGTGAGGAATGCCGGGAGATCATACGCCAGCTCGACGAATCCGGTGAATGCACGCTGGTCCTTTGATCGACAGAATCGCCATTAGAAAAAAGGGAGCTGGACAGAGCTGCTCTTCGTAACTACCCTAGACAGACCCATGAGCACATCTCCCGTGATTCAGGTGCAGGCGCTGGAGAAGCGCTATGACAAGGTTGAAGCCGTCAAAGGCATCGACTTCCAGGTCGCTGAGGGTGAGGTCTTCGGGCTGCTTGGCCCGAACGGCGCCGGCAAGACCAGCACCATCGAGATCCTGGAAGGTTTACGCCCGCGCACCGGCGGCGAGGCCCGCGTGTTGGGATTCGATCCTGACCGCCAGACGCAACAGCTCAAAGACCGCATCGGCGTATGCCTTCAGGCCACCAATTTGCCGGCGAAGATCCGCGTCCATGAGGCGCTGGACCTATTCGGGTCGTTCTACACGCGCAGCATCAGCACAGAACAACTCCTCAAGCGGCTTCAGCTGTGGGAGAAGCGCGCAGCCTTTTATGAAACCCTTTCCGGCG
Organism: Candidatus Angelobacter sp.; assembly: GCA_035717005.1. Taxonomy (GTDB): domain Bacteria; phylum Acidobacteriota; class Terriglobia; order Terriglobales; family Acidobacteriaceae; genus Angelobacter. The sequence goes on along the minus strand of DASTJB010000142.1, from coordinate 11,067 downwards.
GCCAGAAGCAGCGGCTGGCGCTGGCCCTGGCGCTGGTGAACGATCCGCAACTGCTCTTCCTCGACGAGCCCACCACCGGCCTTGATCCGCAGATCCGGCTGGAGATTCACGGGCTGATCGAGGAGATGAAGTCGGAAAAGCGCACCGTGGTACTGACCACGCATTACATTGAAGAAGCGGAGCGGCTCTGCGACCGCGTGGCCATCATCGACGAAGGCAAGATCGTGGCCATGGGCACGCCGCGTGAATTGCAGCAGAAGAGCCGGGAGCAGTCGCGGATCGATATCGTGACGGCCCAGCCGCTCAATGCCGCAGCGCTGCCGCAATGGCCGGAGGCGCTGGAAAGCAAGCTGGACGAAGACGGCCGGTCGCTGACGGTCTATTCGTCGCGTCCGGCGCGTACATTATTCGAGATCATGCGTTGGCTCGACCAGCAGGGGCTTCAACTCGAAGATGTCCACCTGAAGCGGCCGACGCTGGAAGACGTATTCGTCGAGCTGACGGGAAAGAAGCTGCGGGACTGACAGAATCGGGTCATCGGGTCATCGGACCATCGGGACAACGGGACAACGGGACATCGGGTAGCTGAAGAAAATGAAAACGTATCTCGCCATTATCGCCATGGATATCCGGCTGGCGTTGCGCCTGCGCGCCGTGATTTTCTTTAACTATCTTTTCCCGCTGATTTTCTTCTTCGCCTTTGCCATGTTCATGGGCCGCGACCAGGGCAACATCGCCTATGTAGTCCGAATGTCAGTGACCCTGGGCGTGCTGGGCAGCGGCTTTTTTGGCGCCGGTATCCGCGCCATCCAGGAGCGCGAGCTGAACATTTTGCGCCGCTACAAGGTCACGCCCATTACTCCCGCTCCACTGCTGGTGGGCTCGATGGTGACGGGATGGATTATTTTTCTGCCGTACATCGTGCTGCTCTTGCTGCTGGCGCATTATCTGTATCACATGCAGCTGCCGGCCCACATGTTTGACCTGCTGGTCTTCATCTCGCTCGGGCTGATCGCCTTCCGCGCGCTCGGGCTGGTGATTGCCTCCGTCGCGAACACGATGCAGGAAGGCACCATCCTGGTCCAGTTGTTCTACTTCCCCATGCTCCTGCTGGGAGGCGCTACCATCCCGGAAGAGGGCTTCAGGGGCGTCATGAAGACGATCCACGAATTCGTTCCGGCAACTTATCTGGTCCGCGGCATGAGGGGAATGATGGCCAATGGACAAACGCTGGTCGAGAACTGGCTTCCTACCCTGGCCCTGGTGGTAACGACTCTGGTAGGCGGACTGATCGCCCTGAAGCTCTTCCGCTGGGAAAAAGAAGAGAAAATTCGATCGTCAGCCAAGTGGTGGGTACTGGTGGTTCTGCTGCCTTTCATTGTGATGGGTGTGCTCAACCGGCTTGGTTGGTTGAAATGGCCAAGTCAATAACCGGGAACTCTGGATTTGCCGGCGGTGTCTGAAGTCGAATAGATGGCTTCCCTGCGCAATAAGAATCTCTGGCCGGCGCTGATGATGCTGGCAATTGCGGCTGCCGTCTTCCCTCAGCCGCGCCCCCGCTCTGCGCCCGCCGCTTCCCGCCGCGACTTTCTGCACAAATTTGTCGCTGCGGCCATCGAGCGCACCCACCACTCCGTCCGCTATGACCCGGCTTACGTGCGGATCGCCTACCCCGGCGGCGACGTACCCCCGGAAACCGGCGTCTGCACTGACGAAGTCATCCGCGCCTTTCGCGCCGTTGGAGTCGACCTGCAGAAGGACGTGCATGAAGACATGGTCGCCCACTTCAGCGCCTATCCGACAAAATGGCGCCGGGCCAGCCCTGACCCGAACATCGATCATCGTCGGGTGCCCAACCTGATGGTCTTCTTCAGCCGCAAAGGCGAGGCGCTCCCGATCACCAACCGGGCCGAAGACTACGCTCCTGGAGACCTGATCACCTGGGACCTGGGGCGTGGGCTGACCCACATCGGCATCGTGGTTGACCAAAAGGGCTTCTTCAGCCGCCGCTACATGATCGTCCACAACATCGGCGCCGGACCAAAAATGGAGGACGTGCTCTTCGACTGGACCATCACCGGGCACTACCGGTATTTCGGACGGTAGTACCCAGCAGTCAGCACTCGGCAATCAGCATTCAGCCCCTGAAGGTTCTCGGCAACTCCCACAGAAACCTTTGAAACACGGAGAAAGGAGTAACCGAAGGAATTGTGCGAGCGGTTCTTCGTCCCTCCGCTTCCTCCGTTCCCCGGCGTTTCAAGGGTTTTCACTGAGCATACGAGAGTGTTCAAGAGGGCTGAATGCTGACTGCGGAGTGCTGAGTGCTCCCCCACGTGACCTGCGTCACAGACCTGCTGAGAAACGCGGCGGTACCCTTCGGGCGAGTATCTACGGGCTCTCGTCCGCAGCGCACCACTCGTCCGAAGCGGTACTGTCCCGTTCCGGGCGGTTGGAAAGTGCGCGGAAATTGGAGTATAAAGAAATGTTGCGCACCGAAACACTTCCAACACTAGAGAAGCCGGAAAACGGCGCCAGGAACACCATGTCCACCAGCACACTTACAACGAAAGGCCTAGAAGGCGTAGTTGCGGCCACTTCCAGCGTCTGCTTTATCGATGGCGATGCCGGAGTGCTGGCTTATCGCGGCATTGACATTCACGATCTTGCCGATCATTCCAATTTCGAAGAGACCTGTTATCTCCTGTGGTTTGGCCATCTCCCTCGCAAGGCAGAGCTGGCCGACCTGAAGCAGAAGCTGGCCGCCGAGCGCAAGATCGATCCGGCTATTTATAACTTCATGCGCGGCCTGCCCAAGACGGCCACGCCCATGGAAGTCCTGCGCACCGCCGTCTCTGCGCTCTCATTTTATGATTCCGAGGCCGAACGGGTTGACCACGATGCCAACGTGCACAAGGCGATCCGGCTGACCTCGCAGATTGCGATGATCGTGGCCGGCTTTGACCGCATCCGCAAAGGCAAGAACTTAGTCGATCCCGATCCTTCCCTCTCGCACGCCGCCAATTTCCTGCTCCAATTAAATGGCGAAAAGCCTTCACCGACCGCCGAAAAAGCTCTTGATGTCGCGCTGATCCTGCACGCCGACCACGAGCTGAACGCCTCCACCTTCGCCGCGCGCGTAACCGCGGCCACGCTCTCTGACATGCATTCGGCCATCACCAGCGCCATTGGCGCGCTCAAAGGCCCGCTGCACGGCGGCGCCAATGAGGCGGTGATGCGCATGCTGTTTGAGATCGACAAGAAGGGTGAAGACCCGGTGGAACACGTGAAAGCGATGCTGGCCAACAAGAAGAAAGTCCCCGGCATGGGCCACCGCGTTTACCACACCGAAGACCCGCGGGCGACGCACCTGCGCGCCATGTCGCGCGACCTGGGCCGCTCCGCCAACCCCAAGTGGTTTGAAATGTCGGCAAAGATCGAACAGTACATCAAGAACGAAAAGCATCTCAATGCGAACGTGGACTTCTACTCGGCTTCCACGTATACCACGCTGGGCCTGGATGTGGACCTGTTCACGCCGGTGTTTGCCGTCTCACGCATCAGCGGCTGGGCCGCACACGTGATCGAGCAGCTCGATGACAACCGGCTGATCCGCCCCCGCGCGGATTATGTGGGGCCGGCGCATCCGAACAAGTACGTGCCGATGGAACAGCGGTAAGGACTTAACCACAAAGGACACAAAGGAACACGAAGTAGGGTTGGGAAAGACCTACTCTGTGATCCTTCGTGTCCTTTGTGGTTTAAGCAGTAGAATAGAGCTATGCGCCGCGTTTACCTCGACAACAACGCCACCACCCCGCTTCTGCCGGAGGTGTTTGAGGCGATGCGGCCGTATTATCTCGACCAGTTCGGCAATGCCTCGTCCATCCATCATTACGGGCAGCACGCGCGCGCGGCGGTGGAGAAAGCGCGTGCCTCTGTGGCCGCGCTGCTGAACGCGCGTCCGGCAGAGATCGTTTTCACCAGTGGCGGCACCGAATCTGACAACCTCGGTATTTTCGGGCTCGTTCAACGCGGCGACCACATCATCACCTCGACCATCGAGCACAGCGCCGTCATGAACACCTGCAAGCGGCTGGAGCAGATGGGCTGCGAGGTGACGTTTGTGCCGGTCGGCAATCAGGGCGAGATCTATCCCGGCAATGTGGAAGCGGCGCTGCGGCCCAACACGCGGCTCATCAGCATCATGATGGCCAACAACGAGACCGGCGTCATCCAGCCGGTGGAAGAGATCGGCAAGATTGCCGAGCAGGCGGACGTCTTCTTCCATACCGATGCGGTGCAGGCCTCCGGGAAAATTCCCATCGACGTGGAGAAAATCCGCTGCGACGCACTCTCCATCTCCGGCCACAAGATCCACGGGCCGCAGGGCACGGGCGCGCTCTACCTCAGGAAGGGCACGCTGATTCAGCCGCTGATCTACGGCGGCAGCCATGAGCGCCAGCGCCGCGCGGGCACGGAGAACCTGCCGGGAATCGTCGGGCTGGGCAAGGCTGCAGAACTTGCGAAACAGTGGCTGGGCGTCAGCGGTCCCGCCGATATGGCCAAGATGCGTGATGATTTGCAGAGCGCAGTCTTAAGCGCGGTGGAAGATGCCGGCGTCAACGGCTTTGGCGCGCCGCGGGTTCCGAACACTACTAATTTCTGGTTTGACCACGTTGAAGGCGAAGCGCTGGTGATCGCGCTCGATCTCAAGGGCCTGGCAGTCTCAAGCGGCGCAGCGTGTTCGTCCGGCGCCATCGAGCCCTCGCACGTCCTTTTGGCGATGGGGCTTCCCCATCAGCGCGCCCGTGCCAGCATCCGCGTGAGCCTGGGCAAGCAGACCGCGCAGGAAGAGATCGATTTTGCGGCGAGGGTCATTCCTGAGACTGTCGCGCGCCTGCGCGAGATTTCGCCCGCCTATCACAAACAAACGGTCGCTCAGTGATTTCGCTTGTCACTCGCTCCTGAGCGCCACCAGCGGATCGACGCGCGTGGCCCGCAGCGCCGGCACTGCGCAGGCCACCAGGCCCAGGCCCGCCAGCAGCAGTTAGCCGGAAATCGGTGCCCAGCAAGCAGATGCAATGATCCACTACAATCCCCTTCGTGGCAAAAACCAGTCCACAGAAGGTCTTCTCCGTTCCGCCTGACGCCGCCGGCGTCCGCCTGGACCAGTGGCTGGCTGCGCAATTGCCTGAGGTAAGCCGGGTACGCGTACAACAGCTGATTGAGCAGAAAAAAATCGTGCTTAACGGCAGCGTGCCCAAATCTTCTCTGCGCCTGCGCGGGGGTGAAGAGATCGTAATCACCGGCGCGGTCGAACTGCCGCCGCTGAAGGCTTTCGCCGAAGACATTCCACTCGACGTGGTCTATGAAGACGAGAGCATCGCGGTCATCAACAAGCCGGCCGGCATGAGCGTGCATGCCGGTTCCGGCAAAGACGAGGCCGGCAATCGCGGTACGATGGTCAATGCGCTGCTGCATCGCTTCAAGCAGCTTTCCGAACTCGGTGGTGGGCTGCGGCCGGGAATCGTACACCGGCTGGACAAAGAAACCAGCGGATTGGTGGTGGTGGCCAAAACCGATCTTGCGCATCGAAAGCTCGCCGAGCAGTTCTCGCGCCGCGAAGTCAAAAAAACCTACATCGCGCTGGTCCACGGCTTGATGAAGCAGACGAAAGGCACTATTAATGCCCCCATCAGTCGCGATCTCATCCGGCGGGCACGCATGACGACGCGGCGAGGCCTAAATAGAAAACCAGGCCGCGAGGCCATCACGCACTGGGCTGTCAAAGAACAAATCGAGGGACCACACGGCAAATTTTCGCTGCTCGAGGTTAAGATCGAAACCGGACGGACGCACCAGATCCGGGTCCACCTGGCCTCGATCGGCCATCCAGTTGCGGGCGATACTCTCTACGGCGCGCCTCCACCCCATCGCGCGCAAAACCGGCGCGCTCTGCCATCCCAGATCGCGCAAAGGCGGCGCGATCCGGGAGCCCTGGCGCTGGGGACCCCGGCGCCGCGTCAGGAGAGTTACGTAGGTACAGGTTCGCGGGTTGCATCTCTGGAGAGGAACTTTCTTCATGCTTTCGAGCTACAATTTCAGCATCCAATCAGTAATAGGCCGCTTTCGTTCCAGCAGCCGTTACCGGCTGAGTTAACAAATTTTCTCCGTCAGATTGGGGATTGAGGTTTGTTTCCCAGACTTATAATGAGCAGGAGAGCTGGGTGGTGCAGTTTGCCTTCTAGGTTTCATCGCTTCCCACCCCAGCACGCCAGCCCATCCCTTCCGCAGAAAACGCGGAACGGATGGGGCCCGCAAGAGCGGCGCGTGCGGGGGACCCGGCTTCGCGATGAACGTCTGCCTAAAGGCCCGCGATGCGCAAGCGAATCGCTAGACGCTGATACAGGCACTGGTGCAATTTTCAAACTGCACCAGTACCGGAGAGTTGCTGATATGTCTTCACGGATTCCAGCGGTCTTGTTCACCCTCGCGTTGTTTTGCGCGATGGCCACGGCGCAAACGCAGCCAACGGCTTCGGCTGCGCCGCAAGCGCCGCCCAAAGCCAATGCGGTAGCCGATCCCTCGTCCAGCGTGGATGACACGCAGCCGGTCCAGACCTTCAGGAGCCGGTCAGACGAGGTGAACGTGATTTTTACCGTTACCGATAAGCACAACAAGTTCATCAAAGACCTGAAGAAAGACCAGTTCAAGATCCTGGACAACAACCGCCCGCCCAGACAGATCCTGGATTTCGCGGCGGAAACCGACCTGCCCTTGCGGGTGGGCCTGCTGATCGACGCCAGCAACTCCATCCGCGACCGCTTCCTTTTTGAACAGGACGCAGCCATCGCCTTCCTGCACCAGATCATTCGTCCTAAAACGGACAAGGCTTTTATCCTGGCCTTCGACGAAGTCTGGGACCTCACCCAGGACTTCACCAACGACCTGGACAAACTCACCAAGGGAATCAAGGTGATTCGTCCCGGCGGCGGCACCGCCTTGTGGGACGCGGTGTTTTATGCCTGCCGCGACAAGCTGATGAAAGAGAAAGAAAGCGGCCCGGTGCGCCGAGCGATCATTCTGGTCTCCGACGGCGATGACAACCAGAGCCGCGTGCTGCGCCAGGAAGCCATTGAGATGGCGCAACGCGCGGGCGTGATCGTCTACACCATCAGCACCAATCTCAGCAACACCCCGGATGAGGGCGACCGCAGCCTGAGAATGCTGGCGGACGCCACCGGCGGCCAGGCGTTCTTCCCGTTCAAACTCCAGGACGTGGCCAACGCCTTCCATGACATCAACGAGGAGCTGCGCAGCCAGTATTCGGTGTTCTACAAGCCGGAAAACTTCGAGGCCAACGGGCAGTTCCGGCCCATCCAGATCATCGCCGAGAACAAAAAATACAAAGTCCGCGCCAAGAAGGGATATTACGTGCCGCGGTACTAAGATTTTCGATTCGCAACTGGCGAAGCCCGGCGAAAGCCGGGCTTTTCGTTTTGAGCAATCAGCACCCGGCAATTAGCAGTTAGCTCAGCTAAAGCAGACATCGGCAGGTTGGACTGAAGGCCAAGGCTGTTCCTAAGGCGGCGCCGGCAACAAGTCGGCCACGGAGATGCCGCTATAATAGCAACACCGAGACCCTATGCATCGAATGCCGTTCCCTGTTTTCTTATCGCTTCTGCTTCTGTCGCCGTTTACATTGGCGCAAACGCCTCAGCAATCTTCGCCCGCGCAGCCTGCCTCTACGCCCGCCACTTCGCAAGGCCCGCAGCAGGAGATTCCCACCGTTCGCGTGCGCACGGATGAAGTCAACGTCGTATTTACGGTAGTCGACAAAGACGGCCGCTTTGTCCGCGACCTGAAGCAGGAACAATTCAAGATCCTGGACAATCATCTGCCGCCGCAGCGCATTCTGGACTTCCGCGCCCAGACTGACCTGCCGCTCTATGTCGGGCTGCTGATTGACTCCAGCAACTCCATCCGCGACCGCTTCAAGTTCGAGAAAGACGCGGTTTCAGAATTTCTGTATGACATCATCCGGCCCAAGTCGGATGCGGCGTTCATTCTGGCCTTCGATGAGCAGTGGGAAATGACGCAGGACTTCACCGGCGACCTGGACAAGCTCAAAAAGGGCGTGATGGGCATTGCCGCTGGCGGAGGAACCGCGCTGTGGGACGCGGTCTACTATGCCTGCCGCGAAAAGCTGTTGAAGGAGCCGGCAAAAAACGCGGTGCGCCGGGCCATTATTCTGGTTTCCGATGGCGACGATAACGCCAGCCGCGTTTATCGCGAGGAAGCTATCGACATGGCGCAGCGCGCTGAGGTGATCATCTATACCATCAGCACTTCGCTCATGGGCATGCACACCAAGGGCGACGACAATCTCAAACTGCTGGCCGAATCCACCGGAGGGCGCGCCTTCTTCCCCACAAAGCTCGACGACGTTTCCGCCGCCTTCCGAGATATTCAGGACGAATTGCGCAGCCAGTATTCAGTTTCCTATCGCGCGGAAAACTTTGAGGCCAACGGAAAGTTCCGGCCTATCCAGATCATTGCGGATAAGAAATTCAAGGTGCGGGCGAAGAAGGGCTATTACGTGCCGCTGAGGCAGTAGGTTTTTCCTGAAATCCCGAACCCGCGTTCTTGCGGGTGAGGGAGCCCTACCCTCTTCCAAGCTGCGAAGGCAATCTGTTACTGCTCTAACCTGAAATTCTTAAAGATTTATAGGGCTCCCTCGCTCCGCTCGGGATTGCACAAAAAGCTATTGGCTTGCCGTCATCTCATTGGGCGGGTAGTAGCCTTTGCGCGCCTGGACTTTGTATCCGTCCTTCGACTTAACTTCCAGGCGGCGGAATTTGCCGTCATTCTTCTGATTATCAGAGCTGAAGCCGATGCTGTACTGGCTGCGCAACTCGGCGGCAATTTCGGCGAAGGCCTTGTCCAGCTTGTTCGGGTTCCTTACCTCGATGACTCTGCCGCCGGTCTGCTCACAGAGCTTGTTCATGTCTCCGTAGTTCGAAGGGTACATGGGATCGGTGATCAGGAGAACGTACGAGACCACGTCGGCCTTCTGTGCCGCCTCGATGGCGTCTTTCAACCTCATTTTGCTGCCGACGTCGTCGCCGTCGGTCAAAATCACCATCGCCTTACGGCCGGACTGCCGGCCAAGGACCTCAGAAGAGGCGAGATAGGCGGCATCGAACAACAGTGTGCCCTTGTTGTTTTGCGCGGTCGGCACGGGCCCGGGGTTCCCCATCGGCCCCAAACCAACAGTGTTGGTGTTGATGCGCGCCTTGTCGAGGCCGGAACGCAGCAGATGCATGTCATAGGTCAGGTCCTGGAGCAGATCGACGTTGACGTCAAAGCTGATGACGAACGCGAGGTCCTTGGGCGTAAGCACCTTTTGCAGAAAGCCGCCCGCCACGACCTTCTCTTCCGGCAAGGTGCGTTCCATGCTCTTGCTGCTGTCAATCAGCAGGCCGAGCGTGAGCGGCAGGTCTGACAAGGCAGAAAAATACTTGATGGTCTGGGGCTTGCCGTCTTCGAACAGCTCAAAGCGATCTTTGGGCAGATTAGGGACCAGTTCGCCGTGGTTCTTGACGTTGAACTGCACGGTAACCACGGTGACGTTCTTGCGGAAGGTCGGTATCTTGTCCTGTTTTTCCACCTGGATCGGCTGCTGTTGCTGTTCGCCGATCTTTTCACCCGGACGCGGTGGATCAGGCTTAGGCGGCGCATCTTCCTGCGCCAGGCCGGAAACGGTCGCCAGGGAAACGAACGCGAGCACGAACGCGATAAAATGGGTCCGCATAACGCTCTTCAGGTAATGCCTCTCTGATTGGGTTCTGGATCTATTGTATTAGATGCCTGGGAGTTGCCTCACAAAGCGCCATCCAAACATTTACAATGAATTGAGAGGTCGTGCCGCCCCGGGTTCAGGGAAAAATGTGCTGGCTGCGTTTGGGGATCCAGGGCGAAGCCAAGCGGCGGTAAGTGGCGCAAGCTCCGGCGCTTAAGACGTTCTAAGTGGTAGGAGGAACTGATGTTCAGGTCAACCCGTGGGACCATCAGTCTGGTGTGCGCCCTGATTGCGTTTGCCGTGCTGGCCCTGGCACAACAGAGCCTTCCCGACGGGCCCAAGCCCAAGGACCAGACCCAGCAGACGATCCCCGACGCCCCTAAACCGAAGCCTCAGTCGCAGCAGGGACAGTTCCCCCAGGATGCGCCGCCCGCCCCAAAAAATAGCCACGAAGCTACACCCACGCCTACGCCAACCCCGGCGGGACCGGCAAACAATAGCGGGGTGGTAATGGACCGCAGCCAGCTGCCGACGATGTCTATCCGGGTGAATTTTGTTGTTGTCCCCGCAACTGTTAAGGACAGTTCGGGCCGACTGGTGGCCGGTCTCACATCAAACGACTTCAAGGTTTACGAAGAGGGTGAGCTCCAGCAGCTCAGGTTTTTCACTGCCGATGCCTTTCCGCTCTCTGCCGCGATTGTCATAGCCACAAACCTGCCTTCCACGACGATGAAGAAGGTGAATGAGAGTCTGCCGGCGCTGATCGGGGCGTTCAGCCAGTACGACGAGGTGGCACTGTATCGCTACGACCACACGGTGTCGCAGGTTGCGGGATACACCGGAGCAGGCAGCGTGCCCACGGCGGCGCTGAATCGAATCAAAAAGCCCGGGCGTGAAGGCGGGCCTCCGATGGTCGGCGGGCCCTTTGGCGGCGGACCCAGCATCAATGGCCATCCGGTCAACGATCCGAACGCCACCGGCGGAAGATCTTCAGAGGTACAGACGGCGCCCCGCGAGTTCTACGTGCTGAACGATGCGATTCTGCGTGCCGCCCAGGACCTGGCGCGGCGCGACCGCTCACGCCGCCGTATCATCTTCGTCATCAGCGACGGCCGTGAGCAGGGGAGCAGCGCCGGCTACGATGAGGTCAAGCGAATTCTCCAGTCGAACAACATCGCCGTTTACGGGGTCGGAGTGGACCAGGCGTCGATTCCCATCTACGACAAGCTGAACCGCGTGCGGTTGCCGGGCTTCGGCTCGGGAAA
>DASTJB010000141.1:0-18073 GCA_035717005.1 Candidatus Angelobacter sp. | reverse complement strand
TCAGAGTCACGATTACCGATCACGATGGCGCTGTTATACCGAATGCGGAAATTATCGTCGAAAGCAGATCAGGAAGGGGGATCTTCACCGGACAAACCGGGCCCGCCGGAGAGTGGACAAGCGGCGCCATGGCTCCCGGAGAATATCAGGTCACGGCCAGGGCAAATGGCTTCCGCACATTTTTGGCCACAGTCGTGGTACACGAAGGAAACCTTACTAGTCTGAAATTGAAGCTGGCGGTCGAAGAACTCAAGCAGACTATTGACGTGACGAGCCCAAGCGTTGAAGTCATGGGAACATACGTAATCAGAGATCCGATCCCCATCCATTCGACAACTCTGCCGCCGTCGGTTTTGACCGGACAGCGCGCGCCTATGCGTTGATCCGGAAAGCTGCAAGCAAAAATGCGGGCCTCCACGGCCCGCATTTGTTTTCCCAACTTGCCCGCTGATCAGGCTGCCTTGCCGGAAGCGATCTTCTGTATGGTGGAGTTTTCCACTTCAAAGGTCCGCACATGCGGCGTCCCTTCAAGCAGGTTGCTGATGGTCTCAGTCACGGTATTGAAATGCTCCCGGTGATAGTTGTCGGCATGCTCCCGGCTCTTCCAGAAGCTGATGGCGAGAATGCGGTTGGGGTCCTCATCGGAAACCAGGGTGATCTCATCGAGGAAGCCCGGCTGGTTCTTCAGGATCGGGAGAACCCTCTCATTCACTGTGCGAGTCAGGTCTCTCGCTTTTCCCGTTCTGCTGGTCACTTCTACAACTCGGGTAAACATCGTGGTACTCCTTTCGTTGAGGGTTGAAAGTTGTACCGTCACTACGGCGGTAGGTTATACGTTGTACGAAACGCCACCACCATACGCCTCCCACAGGCGGCGTTTCAATGTGGAAAACTACCGTTGCGTCACCCTTAAGCGGTGATCATTGATCTAAAGCATAACTTTAATATTGATGTGTAAACAATTAACGGCCTTGAGTAACAACGCTCAGCTTGGTCAACTGCGGCTGAGCGAAGTCCACCTTCAATCTAACTGCGGAGTCAGAAGAAAAATTCTGGTCGGCCCGGCATGAATGTGACTGTCTGCATTGACCTCGTGATGCTTGCTCACGTTCGGATTTTTTAGTCCGACGGCCACAATCTGTCCCTTGTCGTTGATCGCAAAGGCGCCGATCAGCACAACGTCGGCCGGCAGATTGGATACCAGATCGTTCAGGTCGACCATACCGTTCTGGCTGGTCCATAAGAACGCCCGCGTACCCAGTGAACCGGCAGTCTCACCCACGATCTGGCCCTGATTGTTCACGGCGAACGCCTCGCTGTAAGCGCCGTCCAAAGACGAGCTGAGCGGTTGCATGCCGGTTGAGTTGGCCCAGACGAATGCGCGCACGCCGCCGCTGCCCTCCGATGCGCCCACTACCATGCCATTGTCGTTGATGAAATCGGCACGGCTGCTGCTGTCTCCCGGCAGAACGCCCAGGTCCTGCATGCTTCCGTTGTTCCACAGGAAGGCGTGTGGCCCGCTGCTGGTGTCGGCCACTCCAACCACAGCGCCAACGTTGTTCACGTCGTGTGCCTCGCTGGTTGCGCCGCCCAGTGTTCCCAGGTCCTGAATGACGCCCGTGCCTCCACTCCACAGCGCCGCGTGTGCGCCAGACGATCCGGCGATCTGGCCCTGATTGTTGATGGAGAATGCGGCGCTGGAATTCGCTCCCGGCAGGGTGCCCAGGTCGCGGAGCCCCTGCGCACTGGTCCAACTGAATGCCTGCATGCTCGTGGCAGTGTTCGAAGAGCCCACCACCGTGCCCGAATCGTTGATGCCGAACGCTGCGCTGTAGTCCCCGCCCGCAAGCGTGCCCAGGTCGCGGATGCCGCCGCGTTTGTCCCAGAAGAATGCGTGGGTGTCTGCGCCGTGAGGAAAACCGGAGCCCCCCACCGCCTGTCCCGATGCATTCACCGCGTGGACGCGCGCGCTGCCCGGATGAAGCGTCCCCAGATCGGTGATCGTATAGGCCTGCGCCCAGGCGCCCGCTGCCGGCAGCGCGATCAACGCCATCCAACATAACCATTGGGTCGTTCTGCTGCGAAACATCTTCTCTCCTAGAATGAACTGAACGTGACGGTCGTAGTCACGCCCGCGCTCACGCCTGCCGACTTGCTCTGCGTGGTGTGTCCGGTCTTTGCCGCCGTCACGGTGTAGGTGCCGACGGGAATCCAGTTTGTCGTGAATAACCCTGAGGTATTCGTCGTGCCCGTGACGGTTGTCGCGACCGCGCCGCCCTTGATCGTCACCGTCGCTCCGCTGACAACAGCGCCGGTTGACGTTACGACTTTTGCCGTGATCTTCCCTGCTGTCGCCAACGGGATGTTGAGAGTCGTGGTTGCTCCGCTGGTCACACCAGCGCCGAGGGTGCGCGGCAGGTACCCTGATGCGCTCGCCGTGATGTTCTGGGTTCCGGCGGTGACGCCCGTGAGCGTGTAAATCCCGCTGGTGTTCGTTGTCGTGGAGCCGCCACTCCAGCTTACGGCTGCTCCGGCAAGGGTCGCACCATTGGAGATGTTGGTCACCTTGCCCGTGACGGTCCCGCCTGTCACCGGACTCAAGGTGAAGTTGGCTGTGCTGGTCGCGCCGCCATTGACAGTGACGTTCTGGGTTGCGCTCTGGAAACCGCTGGCCGAAGCCACCAGCTGCACGGCGCCGACGGGAACGTTGTTGAGCGTGTATCTGCCGGTGCTGTCTGTTGTGGCTGTGCCTCCGCCGTAGCCGACTGAAGCGCTTGCAATGGCCCCGCCCGCAGCGCTCGTGACCGTGCCTGTGATTGAGCCGCTGTTCGAAGTCAAGGTAATGGTGGGCGCCGCCGTTGTCGTGGCCGCCACGACCGTCACACTCGTCGAATTGCTCTGGAACCCGGTCAGAGAAGCCGTGATGGTGGTACTGCCCGCGGGCAGATTGTTCAATGCATAGCTGCCGTCGGCCGCAGTCACCGTGTTCAGCCCCGCCGCAGTCACGGTTGCGCCGGAGAGCCCTTCATTGCTGCTGTTTACCACGCTCCCGGTCACGTTGCCGGGATTAATCGGCGCAAGCTGGAGTGTCGAAGCTGCCGTGCTTGCTCCGGCTGTGACCGTCACCGTAGTCGACGCGCTCTGGTAGCCGCTCAACGCGGCAGTCACAGTGGCTGTTCCGGCCGGCGCTGAAATGCTGTAAGCCCCATCGGAGCCGGTGATCGCACCGTTACCGCCTGATGTAACTGACGCTCCCTGCACCGGCGCGCCGGAGGTGTTGGTCACGTTCCCGGTGATGGTGCCGTTCGTAACCGGCGCGGAAGAAACCTGCACCATGCTGCCGACCGAAGGAACGCCGGTGCCGTTCAAAATGAACAGCAGGTACATTCCCGGCGGAGCAATGTTGGCATTGGCCGGCATTACGACGTTCAGCCCGGTGCTGGACGCGGTGAAGCTCAAACGCATGAAGCGCTGGCTCATGTCATTGGTATGGGTCGTCGAGCCGGCGCGGAGAAGCGTTACCTGGGTGATGGAAGCTGCGTCCGGCGTGCCGACAAAAACTGTCTGCCCGTATCCCGCGCTGGTGGGCGCAGAGTTGATGGACGGCCGCGTGCCGGCAAACAGGTACGGCGGAGAGAAGAGCTGCGCATTTGCCCCGCCGACATTTCCGCCTCCCGAGAGCACTCGGCCGTCGGGCAGCAGGAGCGCCGTGGCGTGATAGCCGCGATATACCGCGATGCTGGCCATCGTCGTAAATGCGCCGGTGGCGGGGTCCCACATCTCCGTCGGCAACACCGGCGTCGACGAGTTGTCGAAACCGCTGCCGCTGCTGCCGCCCACAATCAGCACCTTGCCGTCAGGCAGGATCACCGCGTTATGCTGGCGGCGGGGGAAGTGCATCGAACCGGTAAATTTCCACGCCGGCGTAGTGGCATTCAGATCGATGATTTCAGACGTCGCCGTGGGCGGATTCGATCCCCCCACCGCCAGCACCTTGCCGACGTCATACATCAATATCGGGCCGTAGTCTCTGGACGCCCCGAAGTTGATCACCGCCACATTGCTCCATGCGCCGGTTCCAGATGTATTCAGGTAGCGCGACTGCCGGCTTGGGCCGGCGTCAAACACTTTGCCGTTCGGCGCCACCAGCATGTTGGGATACAACGGCATTGCCAGCGTCGCCGTGGTGAGGTTCCGCCAGCTGTTGGTTGACATCTGGAAGACCTGGGGCAGCGTATCGACATTCGTGTTCGCGTTGATGTCCCCGGAGACCACCAGCACGTCGCCATTGGGCAACTCCGTCACCGTGGGATACCAGCGGCCCGCGTTCATGTCGGGCAGCGTAGTGAAGGTATTCTTGGCTGCGTCGAAGATCACAGCGTGCGCATAGCCTGTGTAATCCGCGACATGTCCTCCGGCGATAAACACCCTTCCATCGGCCAGGTTCGTATGGCCGGAGCAAAAGAGCGCGTAAGCTGACGCGGCAGTCGTCGTGAAGGTGTTCGTCGTCGGGTCCCAGATATACGGCTGCAGCGATTCCGAATAATAAGAGATGAAAAAGACGCGTCCATCCGGAAGCAAAGTGGTGTGAACGGCGCGTGTTGGCCAGGTCGAAAGAGCGGACCATTGGCCCTGGGTGGCGGGTTGGGCGTTACAGCGTAAGGCTACTGCCAAAACGTACAGAAGTAGGATGACGACGTACGCCCCTCTGGCGCGAAGGGGGCACGAGTGGTGCACAGTGCTAAGTAGGATTCACCAGTATTCATGCGGGTTGCGTGAGTTGTTCGCGAACGGGCTTCTCTGAGGGGAAATTTGTTGCCGGCACAACTTGGCATCGGGGTTCCCTTTTCGCAAGCGGTACGAATCGCACTATTTCACCGGCGGCTCCAGCCGGTCATGGAATTTCCGCGCCAGCCGCTCCGCTGCCTCCACCAGGTTGTTCTCCTTGGCTTTCTCTTTCATCGCAAATTTCACATTCTCCGCCGCGGTCCACAGCACCCTTTTGTTGCGGGCATCGATGACCGTCATTCTTATGTCCGTCGGAGAAATATCTTTCCGTGTCGACGTGGACTTTTCCTCTTGTCCCGTCCGAGCGGAGACGCTCGACGAGCTTGAAACCTGCACCCCCGAATCCCCGCTCGAGGCCACCTCGATGATCAGGTCCGCCTTCGCGACCGTCTCGACAAAGTTAAATCGCCCCCAGCCTTCAATGGTCGTGCGGATCACGTCCGCGGGAATTGCGCCTCCCCGGGTACGAAGAAGCACGACGTTTCTCGCCGCTGCCAGACGCATCGTCGGGGTTTCGATGACCGGCTTCTTCTCCGGCGCAGCCTGTGCCTTTTCCGCAGGCGACGGTCCTGGCTGTGATGCCGGCGTTGGCGTCGGTGCCGGGTTCTGCCCGCTCACGGCTGGGGTGAGAAACACCAGCATGGTCAAACCAGCCGCAAATGAGCGCCCCGGAGAACGCATCTGCCCCTCCATTCCTTCATCCAATGAATCATAATTCCGCCGCAGTGCCCGCCAATTTCCCGGTCGCCAGTCGCAATTGCGCATCTCAGATTACAATAGCGTCTTTAATCATGGCTGACCGTCTCTACCTGAGCATCTGGTTTCCCAGCTTCACTACGCAGGAGATGATGCCACGCCTCCTTTCCGTGGTGAAGCAGTTCCCTTTTTCCACCAAGCGCGGCGGCGTGGGATACGTCGGCGTGCGCAGCGTCTCCTGGGACCAGCCGGTGGTGTTCGAGCAGTCCTTCGATTATCGCGCTGATCCCGAGCGCGCGCTCACCCTTGCCGGCGAGTTTCTGCATGAGGACAACGCATACGAAATCGAGGCGCTCTGGGACCTGTGGGTGCCGGTGCAGGAAGGCGATCTGGACGAAACCTGGGAGCTGCTTCCGCAACCGGCAAAGTTCGTCGCCTACGGACCTAAATTCGAGGATGCGACCTTCCAGCAGAACGGGCATATTCAGGTCGACTTTGGCCTGGACACCCCTTTCCTCTACGAAGAAGCCGACTTCACCAGTACGCTGGAGCAGCGGATCAAATCCAACGTGCAAAAACTGGTGAATTTCACCAGCGCCGTGGAAACCAACTGTGGCATCAGCGGCCGCGTCTTGTGGTCAGAGTCGGAAGACAACCTGGCGCAGAAACTGATCGAACGATTGCAAAAGGTGCAGTAACACCATCCCGCCGTCAGCGCTCAGCGTCAGCCCTGAAACATCTAGCCCCGCCTTGCAGTTTCTACTAGCAAAACTGTTGCGGGGCTGAATGCTGACGGCTGAATGCTTTCCTGCTACTTCGTGCGGCCCGCCTCCGTCTTCAACTCTTCGGCAGCGGCGGCCTGCGCTGCGGCCAGTCGCGCTGTGAGCACGCGGTACGGCGAGCAGGAAACGTAATTGAGCCCCACCTTGTGACAGAATTCGACCGAGGCCGGATCGCCGCCATGTTCGCCGCAGATTCCGATCTTGAGGTTCGATCGCGTCTTGCGCCCCTTCTTCACGCCGATCTCCATCAACTCGCCCACGCCCTGCTGATCGACGGTTGCGAACGGATCGGTTTTCAGGATTCCGCGCTCAATGTACGCCGGCAGGAACTTGCTGATGTCGTCACGGGAGAAGCCGTAGGCGGTCTGGGTGAGGTCGTTGGTACCGAAGCTGAAGAACTCGGCGTCCTGCGCAATCTGGTCGGCCACCATGCACGCGCGCGGCAACTCGATCATTGTGCCGACAAGGTATTCGACTTTCGCGCCTTTCTCTTTGAATACCTGGTCAGCGACCTGCCGCACAATGGCGCCCTGGTTTTCCATCTCCTTCACCATCCCGACCAGCGGAATCATGACTTCAGGGAAAACTTTAACTCCGGCCTTGGCCACGTTCACCGCAGCTTCAAAGATCGCCCGCGCCTGCATCTCGGAAATCTCCGGATAGGTGATGCCCAGGCGGCAGCCGCGATGGCCTAGCATCGGGTTCAACTCGTGCAGCTCTTCTACCCGGCGCAGCAGCTCGCGCTTTTCTTTGATCTCCGGCGACTGCGGACTCTTGATTTCCAGTTGCGCAATCTCCACCATCAGCTCTTCGCGCCGCGGCAGGAACTCATGCAGCGGCGGATCGAGCAGCCGGATCGTCACCGGGAACCCGTCCATCGCCTTGAAAACGCCCTCGAAGTCCGAGCGCTGCATCGGCAGCAGCTTG
This sequence comes from Candidatus Angelobacter sp., assembly GCA_035717005.1. Taxonomy (GTDB): domain Bacteria; phylum Acidobacteriota; class Terriglobia; order Terriglobales; family Acidobacteriaceae; genus Angelobacter. Next base: position 10,880 of record DASTJB010000141.1, on the reverse strand, counting down.
GCCAGCTCCTCTTTCCGCTCTTTCTCCGTGCGCGCCAGGATCATGTTGCGCATGTGCCCGATGCGGTCTTCGGCAAAGAACATGTGCTCGGTGCGGCACAGGCCGATGCCCTCAGCGCCAAACGCGCGCGCTGCGATGGCGTCGCGCGGGATATCGGCATTGGCGCGCACGCCCAGCTTGCGGAACGGCTCTGACCACTTGAGCAGCGTTTGCAGATCGGGATCGTCGGGCTTGGCCGGCACTGTTCCCAGCCGCCCTTTGATCACGCGGCCCGTGGTGCCGTCGAGCGAAAGCCAGTCGCCTTCTTTCAGCGTGAGAGGGCCCACGCGCATCTCTTTTCTCTTCTCGTCAACCTGGATATCTCCTGCGCCGGCCACGCAGCACTTGCCCATGCCGCGCGTAACCACCGCTGCGTGGCTGGTCATGCCGCCGCGCGACGTGAGAATTCCCGCGGCGACTTCCATGCCGTGAATATCTTCGGGCGTCGTTTCGCCGCGCACCAGGATCACCGGGTTCTTCTGTGCCGCTGTGCCCGCCTTGGCTACCGCGTCATTCGCGGTGAAAACGATCTGCCCTACGGCTGCGCCCGGCGAAGCCGGCAGCCCTTTGGCAATCACCTCAGGCTCTCCGGTGCTCTCGTCCAGCTTGGGAACCAGGAAGTCGTACAACTGGTTCGGCTCCACGCGGAAGATGGCTTCTTCCGGCTTGATCAGCCCTTCCTTCACCATGTCCAGCGCCACGCGTACCGCGGCGCGTCCGGTGCGCTTGCCGTTGCGCGTCTGCAGCATGTACAAGCGGCCTTCCTGGATGGTGAACTCGAAGTCCTGCACGTCACGGTAGTGCTTCTCCAGGCGCGTGGTGATCTCGTGGAGCTGGCGATAAACGTCCGGCATCAGCTTGTGCAGTTCGCTGATATGGACCGGCGTGCGCACGCCTGAAACCACGTCCTCGCCCTGCGCGTTCATCAGGAACTCGCCGTAAAATTCTTTGTCGCCGTTGGCGGGATTGCGCGTAAAACCCACGCCGGTTCCGCTGGTCTCGCCCAGATTGCCGAAAACCATCGCCTGCACGTTCACCGCGGTGCCCAGGTCGTCAGAGATATTGTTGATGCGGCGGTAAACCTTGGCGCGATCGTTGTTCCACGAGCGAAACACTGCGTTGCGGGCGCCGCTAAGCTGTTCCAGCGGATTCTGCGGAAAATCGTGCCCTGTATGCTTGCGGACCAACTCTTTGTAGCTCTTAATGACCTCTTTCAGGTCCTCGGCAGTAAGTTCCGTGTCCAGCTTCACGCCGCGCTTGTGTTTCTGGCCGTCGAACACTTCCTCAAAAGCAGACTTCTCGATATCGAGCACCACGTTGCCATACATCTGAATCAGGCGACGGTAGGAATCGTATGCAAAACGCGGATTGCCGCTCTTCCGCGCCAGAGCTTCCACGCTCTGGTCATTCAGGCCGAGGTTAAGGATGGTATCCATCATGCCCGGCATGGAAAACTTTGCGCCCGAGCGCACGCTCACCAGCAGCGGGTTCTCACCCGCGCCGAGCTTCTGCTTCTGCAGTTCTTCCAGCCGCTTAAGCGCGTCGGCTGTCTGCTGTTCCAAGGCCGGCGCCACCTTGCTCGTCTTCATGTATTCGCGACAGCCCGCGGTCTGGATCGTAAATCCGGGAGGCACAGGCAGTCCGGCATTGGTCATCTCCGCCAGGCCGGCGCCTTTGCCGCCCAGTTCGTCTTTCATCTTGCCGTTGCCTTCGGCCTTGCCCGCGCCAAAGAAATATACGTACTTGGTTCCCTGCTGCGGTTGTACTGTTTTGGTTTCAGGCTGCGAAAGTGGGGTCACGCTCATTGGCTCGCTCTCCATGGAAAATGAATGCTAAATTTGCAGGCCAGATCAGGGCCGGGATGTAATCTATTTATTTTACTAGCCTGGCGGACTGAGCGAAAAAGAATCTCGTTAAGATTTGAAAATCCCTGGCGTGCGCGTCTTGCGGTCACATTTCCTGGATAGGCGGCGATCAGAATTCAGCTCAGGCGCAAAGCTGCCGCCGTTCAGCGTCCAATTCACGGTCCACCTCAGCCGGCATCGAGGGCAGGAAGACACTCATCACCGTGCCTGACGGGCGGGAGCTGCGGCTGCGGAAGCGTATGTGCCCGCCCTTTTTCCCCAGCAGGTCCCGCGTGAGCCACAGTCCAAGCCCGGTCCCTATGTCTTTTTTTGTGGTGAAGAATGGAGAAAACAGTTTGCCTTTGTTGCTCGCGGAGATGCCGCTGCCGTAATCGGCGATCGTAATACGGATCCCGCTTTGCCCGGTGCGATAATCGTAGGATTTCCTGGCCCCAACGATGATCCTTCCCCCCTGGCTGCTGGCGTCGATCGCGTTGGCGATGAGGTTCGACAGGACCTGCTTCATCTCGCCCTGCATCGCGCAGATCGCCAGGCCCGCCTCGATCCTGCGCTCGACCTTCAACGACTTGTACTTGAGCTTGCGCTCGTAAATCGCGAGCACGTCTTCGATCAGGCCCGGAACATTCACTTCAGTGGCCTCTGAAGGGTCACGGTAAAAGCCGAGCGTCTGCCGCGCCAGGTGCGCCACACGGGAGAGTTCGTGGTCGGCGTGCTCCAGGTACTGTCTTGCTGTCTCCGGCAGCCCTGAATGGTGGCGGGCCAGGTAAATGAAATTCGTGATCGCCTCCAGCGGATTGTTGATCTCGTGGGCAACCGTGGCGGCAAGGCGCCCCACGGAAGCCAGCCGCTCGCTGACCTGTATGGCGGCCTCCATCCTCTTCTGTTGCGTAATGTCGCGGGCGATTTTGGCCGCGCCAATCACCCGGCCCGAGCGGTCCCGGATAGGCGAAATGGTCAGGGAGATATCCAGGCGCTCGCCGCTTTTGCGCACGCGCACAGTTTGAAAATGATCGATTCGCTCTCCGGCGCGCAGCTTGGCCAGGATGACCGATTCATCGTCGTGCAATTCCGGCGGAATGATCATGGTGATGGATTTGCCGATAATCTCCTCCGCTTGCCACCCGAAGATGCGCTCGGCTGCCTGGTTCCAGCTGGTCACGATTCCGTTCAGGTCTTTGCTGACAATCGCGTCGTCAGAAGATTCAACGATGGCGGCCAATAGCAGAGCAGCGCAGTCTATTGCGGCGGGAACGGCAGGATTGTCTGGCGCAGGGGGACCTATCGAGAATGTTGGCTCCTCGCTGCGATTTCGTTCGGCCCCAGTTTTTACCAAATCCAATTCCCCTCCCCGGGCACCGAGCAGCGGATTTCCCTGTACCGCGTGGTAACAATCCGAGTACCCGACCCAGCTAAACACCTCATCAACGGGTAGTTCCTGAAGATGATGCCAATGAATTCGACCCAGTTGTCCCCGGCCGCCATACAGAGGGTGTCCGCACGCTTGAGCAGCTATTCTCAATCGTGCAGTGCAGAGCAGGAGGCGAGTTTTCAGTTCCAGGAAAGAGGGCTGCTCAGGCTGTCTCTTCGACAACCGCGTTCATCGCGCGCTCTGGCAGCGTGCGGCGACCAGAGTAATGTCGTCCGATTGTTCGCCCGTGCTGTGCCCGCGAACAGCCTCCACCACAGCCGCAAGCACATCACCCGCAGGGCGATCTCTGTGGCGATCCAGGACATTCACCAGCCGCTCTTCGCCAAATTCCTCTTCTGCTGAGTTCAAGGCTTCGGTCACGCCGTCAGTGTAGATGGCCAGCATATCGCCTGCGCTCAGACCGATCTCGCGGACCTGGCAATCCCATTCATTGAACAGGCCCAGCACCGTGCACGTGGACTCCAGGCGCACAACGCTGCGATCGCGCCGGAGCACGAGCGCGGGCAGATGCCCGCAGTTGATGTAGCGCATGCGCTGCGTCCGGTCGTCATACTGCGCGAAAAACAGCGTCGCGTAGGTATTGTCCGTGGTGTTCTCGTAGAAAAGCTGGTTCACTGAGCGCAAAAGCCGCCGGGGCTCATCGCGCGCCACCGCGCACTGGCTGCGCAGATTGGCCTGCAGGTTCGCCATCAGCAGCGCACCTGCAATTCCCTTTCCGGCAACGTCCCCCAGCACCAGCCCCAGACCTTCGTCGCCCAGGGGAAGAAAATCGTAGTAGTCTCCGCCGACTTCGCGCGCCTGGATGCAGGCGCCGGCATAATCGAGCGACTTCATCGCCGGCAGGCTCTGGGGAAAGAGCCGCGCCTGTACCTGCCGCGCGATCTCCATTTCATGCGCCGTGCGCCGCGCCGTCTCGCGCCGCTCCTCGTCCGCCCGGCGCTGCGCCTCCACCGCCTGCGTCATCTCGTCAATGCTGATCAGCATGAAGCTGTTCCCGTCCAGGTCTTCAAAGCGCGTGAAGACGCTGCCCCAGACGGGCGTCTCTCTTCCCTGCAGCACCGTCGGATGCTCATCGTCGTGCACGTGCTCATATTTCATGCGCCGCAGCCGCGGGGTGTGATGGAATTTCACTCCGCGCTTCCGCCACGCCGTGTACTTGCTGGTGATGTCCTCGGTGACAAAAACGATCCCGGTGGGACGGCCGATCAACTGGTACTGCTCTGAATCCGGCTCCGGCGCCACCAGCGTCAGGACCGCACTACCGTCCGGAGGAGCCACTCCCATCCAGCGCTGCCCGGATTGCAGCCGGATATCGTAGGCCAGGGTGAACTCAAGCTTGTCGAGATAAAAGCGCAGAGCCTCTTCCTGATCGCGAACGAAGACGTTCACCGCGTGCACGCGAAGATGGGGCTTCGGCTGTTGGCCCGGCTGGTCTGCCACACCGGTTCGAAAAGGGCTGGCCACGGGGTTGATTATATGACCAGCCGCTAGCTTCCAGCTTCTGGCTGCCGGCTGTTGGCTTTGTGAAACATGCAGAACCGAGAGGTTCTCGTCACAATAGGGATTCCTCCCCTTCGCCAGGCTCAGCTTCGGAACTTCGGAAGAACTACATCACCGGCGGCGCGTCAATGCCCATCATTTCCAGGCTCGCGACCAGCGCTCGGCGCACGACCGCCGCAGTCGCCAGCAGGAATTGCTTGCGCGCCTGGTCCTCCTCGGTGAGGATGTGGTGCTTGTGGTAGAAGTTGTTGAACTGTTGCGCCAGGTGGAAGGCGTATTTGGCCGCGTAGGCAGGCTCAGTCGTAGCAATGCATTGTTCGACCATATTGGAGAGCTGGCCGGCGCGCAACCACAGTTCCCAAAGCTCGTCGTCCTCTTTGAGGAAGCGCAGATCAATATCGCCGGCGGGCATCTCTTCCGGAGAGAGTCCGGCTTTGCGGAAGATATTGCTGGCGCGCACGGTGGCGTATTGCGCGTAAGGGCCGGTCTCACCCTCAAAGCTGAGCGCCTCCTTGAAGTCGAAGGCAATGACGGAGTTCTTGGTGAACTTGAGCATGAAGTAGCGCAGCGCGCCGACGGCAATCTGCGCGGCGATATCGCGGCGTTCGCTCGCGGTCATCTCGGGATGACGGGAATCGACTTCTTTTTGTGCCGCGGCGATCAGCGCATCGATCAGGTCATCGGCCTTCACGCCAAAGCCCTTCCGCCCGGAAACTTCGATATAAAGTCTCTTCTGCTCCTCTTCTGAAACCCGGTAGCCCAACTCCATGGCGCAACGCGGCGTGAGCGCGACCATCTCATAAGAAAAGTGGTGATAGTTCTCCGCCTGCTCGGTATGGCCCAGGCCACGGATGGCCTCGATGACATTGTTCTGCGGATCGGCCTGGCGCGAATCGATCACGTTGTAGATCGCATGCACGCCGCCAAAATGCGGAGCGCCGGGCTCGCTGGTTTCGGCGGAGATCCAAACCTCGTGACCATCGGGATAGCGGTAGAACTTGCGATAGCCAAAGTCCCGGCCCAGCAATCCGAATTTCCAGAGGTGATAAGCAATGTCTTTCCCGACGTAGGTCACCGTGCCGTTGGAGCGCACAATCACCTTGGCGTCTTCGTCCGGGCCTTCTTTTGTCTCAGGAGCATCCTTGTCTTCGGCTCCGAGTTGCCGTTTAGCGGTTTGAGAAGAAGCCCGCTTCATCACCCAGCAGCCCTTGTTCTTGCCCTCGGTTTCGAAATAGAGGACGCCCTTCTGTTTCATCTGCTCAAAGGCCAGCTCCCAGAAGTGGAGGTGAAGGATTTCGCTTTCCTGGGGAAGGAAGTCATACTTGATGCCCAGGCGTTGCATGGTCTCCAGGTGCCGGCGGATGATGGCGTTGGAAACCAGCTTGCCGATTTCGGCCGCCTCGTTTCCGCCCTGCTCAATTTCGTGCAGGGTCTTCAAGCGAAGCTTTAAGTTTTCTTTGTCCTCTTCATACCATTGCGAAACGCGCGCGTAGAGGTCCCAGCAGTAGTAATCGAAAGAGCTGGGCGGAGCGCCACTAGAGGCGATGAGCGTCTCGATCTGGCTCTTCCCTTTCTTCTCCAGATAAAGGAATCCCACTACCACGTCGGCGACCTGGACGCCGGTATTGTCGATATAGTTTTGAATATCGACGTGGGCGCCCGCGGCCCGCAGCAGGCGTACAAAAGTATCGCCGAGAACGGAATTTCTCAGGTGGCCGATGTGCGCCGCCTTGTTGGGATTGATGCTGGTGTGCTCGACCAGAATTTTCTTCCCCGCGGCAGGACCAGAAACTTCCCTTCCGCCATCCTGGAACGTCAGCAACAGCCGCGCCGCCTCTTCCCGATTGAGCCGTGCGTTGATATATCCGGCGCCGGCTACCTCGAACTTTTCAAATCCAGAAACCTCGCCCAGGCCGGCGACGAGCTCTTCAGCGATCTTGCGCGGCGGCTTGCGCAGCTTTTTGGCCAGCTCAAAACTGAGCGGCAGCGCGTACTCGCCCAGGCCCACGTTTGGCGGCTGGTCAACGACGATACGCGGCAAGTCGAGCGAGTATTGACGCTGCAAGAGCTCGCGTACACGCTGGATAAGCTGCTGCTCGAGTTCGAGATACAAGTCCTTTGCCTTTTCCGAAGGAGGATTTAACGATTGGAGGTCATTGGTTGCCGTAAGTTGCTGACGGAAAAGCGATTATAACAAACGCTGCCTGACCGCTATTGAGACGACAATCGCGCCCGCGTGCACGCGGCTGTAGAATCATGCTCGCTTATGCTGCAGAATAGAATTCCCGCAACCCTCTGTCGTTGCTCGGTCCTGTTGATTCTTGTCATTGTATCGGCAGCCCAGGCGCAGAATGTGCCGGAAGAGTTAGGAAAGATGTTCAACTACAACTCCTCTGCTCCGCTTGACCTGAAGCAGAGAGTCTTTGATCGTCTGCCGTCAGCCACTATCTACGATATTGATTTTGCCAGCCCGATAGAAGGACGCGTAACCGGGTTCCTGGTAATCCCAAGTTCAGCAGGCCCCCATCCCGGCGTTGTTTTTGCGCACTGGGGACAGGGCGACCGCTTCGAGTTTTTGCCGGAAGCGCTGGTATACGCCAGAGCAGGCATCGTTTCGATCATGATTGATTACCCATGGGTGCGCCCTCAACCCTGGCGCGAGCCCCTTTTCACGTCCCAGACCAGCGATGAGCAGGACAAAAAGACCGAAATTCAAGCGGTGGTAGATTTGCGCAGGAGTTTCGATGTTCTAAGAGCTCAGCCCAGCGTTGACGTCAGCCGCATTGGATACGTTGGACACAGCTTCGGTGCGCAGTTCGGCGCCATTTTGACGGCCGTTGACAAACGTATGGCTGCCGCCGTGCTCATTACCGGCACTCCGTCTTACCGGGCCATATTCCTGGAAGGAAAATCGCCAGATGTAATCGCCATCCAGCAGCAAGCAGGTTTACAGTCCCTCGGTAAAGCTGAAGAAGTGATGCGTCCGCTGGACGCAATCCGGTACGTGCCGTTTGCCGCTCCTGTACGTCTCTTGTTCCAGTTTGCTCAATATGAACCTTCATTCTCCAAGCAGGCCATGCAGTCCTATTTCGAAGCCGCGAGTCAGCCGAAGTCCATACGCTGGTATCCTGCCGGGCATGAACTTAACGATATTCATGCGTTCATTGACCGTTCTAACTGGATAGCCGACCAGCTGATGGTGCCAGCCCTTCGCAAAGTAATCTCGGAACAATTCAAAGCCCAAAAGCGGCGTTGACATAGGCGCGAGCCGCCAAAGACTCTCCTGGATGGCGACGCCTTGACAAGGCGAACAAAATACGATATAAACATACAGGGCGCCCTCAGGGGCGCGCGGGGAGAGTTCTTTGAAAATCAGCACTCAACGGTCAGCTCGAGCGAGCGGCCCCGCAGTTGCTTAACCAGTAACATTGACGATCGCGGCGGCGGAAAAAATTGAACGCGATTCGGGGCCGGATGGAGGTCGAAACAGGGTTTCGACTGGTCGGTCACAGGCCTGTCGAATGCCACTTTGACTTTTGTTTTCAACAAAGAGTTTATAGGGGGGTGGGGTGACGGGAAAAGTTAACTCTGGAGTAAACAAATTGGGTTGACGGCGGATTGCAAACAGGTGGCCCCGAAGCGCAGCGGAGCCGATCCTTCGCCTCGCACTGCCGGCATGGTCCGGTTGGAATTCGGGTTGTGCTCGGCTCAGGATGGCGCGCGCCAGGACGTTCGTGGAAGTTTGACGTCATTCCCGGCGGAACCTATGATGAAATTTTGGCCTTATGCGCATTGCCTATCTAGAATGCTTTTCCGGAATCAGCGGCGATATGTTCCTGGGCGCGCTGCTGGATGCCGGAGTTCCGCCTGAGGTCTTCACGCGTACGGTGGAAGCCCTGGGCCTGGATGCGCGCCTGGAGATTTCCCGGGTCGACCGCAGTGGCATCAGCGCCACCAAAGTGGACGTGATCGCAGCAGGAGAAAAGGAGCTGCCGCGGGAGGAGTTCTGGGAAAAAGCACTCAGCAGTCAGCAATCCGCAGTCAGCCACGGCCATGGACACAGACATGGCGGCGGCAAATCGCACGGCCATTCGCATGAGCACAGCCACGATCACGAAGCGGATCATTCGCACTCGCATCACGCTCACTCTCATCGCGGGCTGAGGGAAATTCGAGACATCATCAACGCCGCGACCATTAGCCAATCAGCGAAGGACCGTGCCATCAGGATCTTTGAAGCGCTCGGCGCCGCTGAAGCCAAGGTCCACAACACGGACATCGAGAAGATTCATTTTCACGAGGTCGGCGCGATAGATGCCATCGTCGATATTGTCTGCGCTTCCGTCGGCGCAGAGGTGCTGGGCGTGGAGGAATGGGTTTGTTCTCCGCTGAACGTCGGCGGCGGGACCGTCAATTGCGCGCACGGAACTTTTCCAATTCCTGCGCCGGCAACGCTGGAACTGCTGAAGAACGCACCTATTTATTCCGGTGAAATCCAGAAAGAGCTGGTCACGCCAACAGGCGCGGCGATCGTCAGCGTACTGGCTTCGCGCTTTGAGAAGTTCCCTGCCATAAAGGCCGAAAAGGTCTCCTACGGCGCGGGGACGCGCAATTTCAAAGGTTTCCCCAACGTGGTCCGGCTCACAGTCGGTGAGTTCGCAACCCAGCAGGAGCCGGCCTTTCCGGTGGAACAGATCAGCGTTCTTGAAGCGAACGTTGATGACACGACGCCCCAGGTCTTCGCCTATGCCATGGAGCGGGTGCTGCAGCAAGGCGCGCTCGATGCCTTCGGCACGCCGGTGCAGATGAAGAAGAACCGTCCCGGAATGCTATTGACCGTGCTGTGCCGACCGCAAGACAGTCAGCGCCTGATAAAAACCATCCTGGCTGAGACTACGACACTCGGAGTTCGCATGCGGCAGGAAAACCGGGCAGCTCTGGCGCGGCGGCATGTAAGCGTAAACACGAAGTGGGGCGAGGTGCGCATGAAGCTGGCCAACCTGAACGGCACGGTCAGCAACTACGCTCCTGAGTACGAAGATTGCCGGCGCATCGCGGCGGAAAAGAACGTGCCACTGAAAAACGTCATGCAGGAAGCCATCAAGGTATATCTGGAAAGAAGCAATGGATAAGGGCCGAGAAAAGTTCTACATCACCACGCCCATTTACTACGTGAACGCGCGGCCGCACATCGGGCACGCCTATACCACGTTGGTTTGTGACGCGATTGCGCGGCGCAAGCGCATGCTGGGCTTTGATACCTGGTTCCTCACCGGCACCGACGAGCACGGGGTAAAGATCGAGCGCTCCGCCACTGAAGCCCAGACCCCGCCGCAAAATTGGGTGGACAAGATCTCCGCCGAATTCCGCGCCATCTTTGACAAGATGGGCATCAGCTACGACGACTTCATTCGCACCACCGAGCCGCGGCACAAGCGCGGCGCGCAGGAGCTGTGGAAACGCATCCAGGAGAAAGGCTTCATCTACAAGGGGACTTACACCGGGCAGTACTGCGTGTTCGACGAGCTCTACGTGGACTCCGTTGGTCCCGGCGCTCCCTGCCCTGAATGCGGCCGCCCGACCGAGACCGTAAGCGAAGAGAATTACTACTTCAAGCTCTCGGCCTTCGCTGACAAGCTGCTGGCCCACTACCAGCAGAATCCTGGCTTCATCCGGCCGGAGACGCGGCGCAATGAGGTCATTGCCTTCGTGAAGAGCGGCTTGCGCGATCTCTCCATCAGCCGCAGCACCTTCAAGTGGGGCATTCCCGTTCCTGGCGACCCGAAGCACGTGATGTACGTGTGGCTCGACGCGCTGAGCAACTACTGCACCGCCATCGGCCTGGGAGCAAAAGAAGAAGACGAGCAGAAGAAGTTCGAGCGCTACTGGCCGGCCGACGTGCACATGATCGGCAAGGAGATCATCCGCTTTCACTGCGTCTATTGGCCGGCCTTCCTCATGGCCGCCGACCTGCCCCTGCCCAAATCGGTGATCGCGCACGGCTGGCTGCTGTTTGAAGAGAGCAAGATGTCGAAGTCGCGCGGCAA
>DASTJB010000140.1:0-4542 GCA_035717005.1 Candidatus Angelobacter sp. | reverse complement strand
TGCAGCCGCACTACAACCTGTATGAGCGCGCAACTTATGAGACCGCGCTGGAACCGCTGGCCGTGCAGGAAAAGCTGGCGGTTGTCCCTTACTATTCGCTGGCCAGCGGCTTTCTCACCGGCAAATATCGTTCGCAGGACGACCTGAGCAAGAGCCCGCGAGGGCAGGCGGTAAAGAAGTATCTGAATGATCGCGGCTTTCGCATCTTGCAGGCGCTGGACCAGGTATCAGAACGTCATCAGGCCAGACCGGCACAGGTGGCTTTGGCCTGGCTGATGACGCGGCCGAGTATTACCGCGCCGATCGCCAGCGCAACCAGCGTGGAGCAGTTGAATGAGCTGGCGCAAGCCACGCGGCTTGAGCTGGACCGCGAGTCGATGGAGAAGCTGAACAAGGCGAGCGCTTATGACGAGCCGGCGGAGCGAATCGCGTAAGAACGGTTGCCGCGGATATTGCGATGAGAATCGAGAACTGAAAGTAGCGTGCGGTAGCGGGAATGTGTTTCGTGATCTGGGACACAAGAACCGCTTATCGTAACGGGCACAAGAAGAAAATGGAAAGCTTCCGTTGCCGAAATCCTGCGGAAAGTCGAACGACCTTCGACTTAACCCATCTGTTGACAGCGTTAGAAATGCCCTCTTAAACTGACGAGTATGGAAGTACATTTCACCCATGAGCAAGAAGCCCGGCTCTTGCAAATTGCCACGCATGAAGGCATTGACCCCGCGCAGTTGGTCAAGGAAGCCGCTTTACGCCTGCTTGAGGATGACACCCGTTTTCGTAACGCCGTGCGTCAAGGCATCCAACAGGCTGACCAGGGACAGTTGATTGACGAAGATGAGATGGATGCTCGTGTCCGGCGGCTCTTCCCGTCTTGATGCGCATCCGCTGGACACCGGCTGCGGCAGATGATCTGGAGCAGATCAAGGACTATCTAACCGAGCATTATCCCCACCTTGTACGATCCACCGTCCTTGAGCTTTACGAAGCCATTCGTTCCCTAAAAACATTCCCACAGCGTGGGCGTCCGGGACGCGAGTCAGGAACCCGCGAACTGGTTTTTTCTCGCCTACCCTACATTGCTGTCTACCGTATCAAGGAACAAACCGTCGAAGTCTTACACATCCATCATGCCGCCCAGAACCGGCCTTGACAGGCCGGACGGTCGAGATGGTTTGAACTGAATTTCGATTCGGACTTTCACTGTGTCTCCATCCGCTTCCAAGACGGCAGTAACGTGCCGGATCTCTTGCAGCAAAGTTGAAAGCCCTCAGATTGCTTTCACAACCTGAGGGCCGCAAGTGATGTCAGACCTGTAAGCCGAATTCTGTACGGCGTTGCCGCCGCTGACGGTCATTCCTCTAGGCCGGTCATCGCTGAACGGCTCAAGCGACCTACCCGAAGGTTGAGGCGTCTTGCGGGCGTCTGAGCCCGCAGCCGAAATCCTGAGCGACTCCGAAGGAGGAGTCGAAGGATCTCTCGCCATAGCGCACCGAGCCGGCACGCATCCTGAATATTGCTATTCAGAATTCCCTCCCTATTTGGTCTTGCTCCGTGTGGGGTTTGCCCTGCCCTGTGCATTACTGCGCAGGCGGTGCGCTCTTACCGCACCTTTTCACCCTTACCCAGAGCTTTTCAGCCCAGGGCGGTATATTTTCTGTGGCACTTTCCGTCGAGCCACTTCAGCGCCGCGCCAAAACGCGCCGCCAAAGCGCCCTCCCGGACGTTATCCGGCACACTGCTCTGCGGAGTTCGGACTTTCCTCTCTCTGGGCCGCGCAGCCCGGGAAACCCCGGCGTCCACAACCCAGACAGCGACCATCCGGTCCGACATCAGCTATCCATATTATAAGATGAATTCAGACCGGCGCCCGATTTTACCCCGTGCAAGCGCTGCGGGCGGGCACAAATGTCCCTTCAAGGAGCCAGCGATTGATGAGGCGTCACATTTGGAAGTTTGCGCTGCTGTGTGCGGTTGCTGCCACGGCAGCCTTTGGGTTCTCTGCCGCGCACAAACCCACCCCTGCCGAACAAAAGGCCATCACCAGATACGTTGACACCATGAACAAGGTGCTTGACCAGTTCCGCAGTCCTGACTGGGACGAAAAAATCGATGTCATCATCGATAACCCCAATGTCAGTACATTTGGCGACCGTCCCATGGATATCGACCAGTTTCTCCAGCGCACCTATGAGATCCGCAAAGATTCAAAGCGCTATAAGACGCTCGTCCTGCCCCGGCTTGAGAAAGTGGCCAGGGAAAAAGACATCAACAAAAAGCAGCTTGAGGCCGCCGAGACTGAAGACCTGCAACATCTACAGGTGCAGGTCCATTTCAACATGCTGGTCGTCCCCATGATCACCGGCCCCGACCCCAAAGTTGACCCCAAGGTCCCGGGTGCGAACTTTGTGCACAAGGACCGCAACAATCCTTTCGGCCACGGCGTGGCCTACGTTCTGTTTTTCAGTAATGGCAAGCCCGGCCGATGGGAAGAGGTCAATGACGTTTATCGGAATTTCTTTGTTCATAAGCCTGATACGCCATTCATTGAGAATGTAGAAGTCCGGATCTTCGGCCCGGAAGACCGTATCAAGGAATTGCTGCACAAGATCGACTGGAAACAGGTCAACAACGCCCTGACCATGTAACCAATCCACCACCCCAGTTCAGGGCCCGAAATATTTTGCCTTGTATCTTCAGGCACTTGCATCTAACCCTCGGAAACGTAAAGTAATATTAAGATCAGAAGCATAGCCAGAGTAGAATGTGAGGCAGATCGACTTCAGCAATGTTGAATCTTGTACCAGGATTGATCGCGGCTGGGCTGGCAGTGTGCGGCATGGGGTTTTACCTGCTCTGCCTCTGGAGCGCACGCCGCTTTCAGCGGACCAGCAGCCAGCACACGCCTGCCGTCACTCCGCCAGTGACCATCCTCAAGCCGCTGCGCGGCGTCGACCCGCAAATGTATGAGAGTTTCCGCAGCCACTGCGTGCAGGATTACCCCGAATACGAAATCATCTTCGGTGTAAGTGAGCCGGACGACCCCGCCGTAGAGGCCGTTCACCGGCTGATGCGCGAATTTCCCGGTTGCAAAATCCGTCTTCTGGTCTGCCCTGAAGTGCTGGGCAATAATCGCAAGACCAGCAACCTGGTGCAGATGCTGGCATTCGCCCAGCACGACTACATTTTGATTAACGACAGTGACATTTACGTCACTCCGGATTACCTGCGGCGCGTGATGGCGCCGTTTGCCCGCCCGCAAGTCGGCATGGTTACCTGCCCATATCGCGGCATCGCCGCCGATACGCTGGGCTCCAAGCTGGAATCCATCGGGATCAGCACGGACTTCATCGCCGGAGTGCTGGTGGCCCGGCAGATTGAAGGCGGAATTCACTTTGCTCTCGGCTCTACGCTGGCCATGTCGCGCAAAGCGCTTGAGGCCATTGGCGGCCTGCGGCCCCTGGTTGACTACCTTGCCGACGACTTTGAACTTGGCTACCGCATCGCCAAAGCAGGTTATGAAGTAGTGCTGGCGGATATCGTGGTGGAAACCCACTTGCCGGCCTACAGCTTTCGCGGGTTCTTTCAGCACCAGATGCGCTGGGCCCGCAGCACGCGCGATTCCCGCCGCATGGGCTATCTCGGCCTGCTTTTGACTTTCGGGCTCCCGTGGTCAATTTTTGCCGTGTTGCTGGCGCCGCTTAGCTGGTGGTCATGGACAACGCTTGCCGCAGCCGCGGCACTGCGCGCGGCCGTGGCGCTCAAAGTAGGAGTTGGCGTGGTGCATGACAGCGCCGTCTTCCGGCGTCTCTGGCTGGTGCCTCTGCGCGATCTCGTGGCCTTCGGGGTCTGGTTCGCCAGCTTTGCTGACCACACCGTCCACTGGCGCGGCGAAGTCTTCATTTTGGAGCGCGGCCGGATCCGTCCCGCCCATCCTCTCGCGCCGGAGCGCGTTAGCGCGGCCAAAGCTGATCAGGACAAGGTTTCGGCCCATTCGTAAGCACCAGCTTGCCGCCCCAGTTCGCGAGCACGCAGGCGTCCCGAACCACGTAATCGGGAAGGTGCTCTTTGTGCGGACACTCCTCCGCCGGCTTTCGATCCGGGCTGGCCTTGGCGTCAGTAAGAAGAAAAACAGTTTTGTTGCCGCGCCATAATTTTTCGAACGATGCATCGTCATCAAAGATTGCCGCCGCATCCGGGAATTTCGATCCATACCAGATGTTGTTGCAGCGTCCGTTCAGGATCCTGATCTGTTGGCGCGTGTAGAAGTTCACGCTCGATGCCGCCTCGTAGTCGCCGTTGTCCTCGATCACCGCTCCGGGCTGCCAGTTCCGCTCGATCTCCTGCGCCAGCACCTTCGACGACAGCACCGGTGAAAAAATCTCCAGCGCCCGATGCGTCGCCAGCAGCAGCGCCACGGTCATGCACGTCAGCGCCAGGTTCGCCGCGAAGGTACGGTTCGCGCGCCGCAGCAAAAAATTCAAAATCGTTCCCAGCGCGAACGCAATGCCCGTGACCAGCAGTGGCGTCTTGAACGCGCCC
>DASTJB010000139.1:0-4557 GCA_035717005.1 Candidatus Angelobacter sp. | reverse complement strand
AGCCGCTTGCTTCCAGCAACTTGTTTTGTGCACAAAAACGTTCCTTCGCAATTTCGGCGATCTTCGGCAATTTCGGCGGTTCTGGCATTTCCGATCACCCGATCTCCCGATCACCCGATCGCCCGATTTCCTCCAGCCACTTCGGCCCCGGCAGGTCCTCCTTCAACTCCACCCCGCTGGTCTTGCGCTCGATCATCTGCCCGGCCAGCGCAACAATCCTTCGCGCCGCCGCTTCCGCCGGCACGCCCCGCCCATGAATATTCGAAATCAAGTTTCGACTCGCATCCGTGTGGCCGCTTGTCGGCCGGAATCCCATGTACGCCGAAAGGCTCTCCGCCGTCGCCAGCCCGGGCCGTTCTCCGATCAGCAGCACCACCACCTTGGGCCGCAGCAATTCGCCAATGGCATTCATCACGCCCACGCGGCAGTAGCGCACCGCGAAACTCTGCCCCACAGCCCAGCCGCGCGCTCGCGCTCCTTCCGCGATCAGCGGCAGCAGCTTTGGTACCTGCGTGCGGACCGCCGTCACCGAGAGTCCGTCGCCAATTACGATCTGTAAATCGGCGTCTCGGCCGCACCGCTCCTCGACCAGCTTGCGTCCCTCCGGGCTCAGCTGCCGTCCCAGGTCCGGGCGGAGCAGATACTCATCTTTGTTCCGCGCCATCGTGGAGACCGCAAAGAGCTTCCACTGGCGCACGAACTCCGCACCGGGGTCCCCGGAACGCGCCGTTTTTGTGCGTTCTGGGGTGGAGGCGCCCAGATCGCGCTCCAGATCGAACTCCGTGCGTACGGCATCACGCGCCGCCGCGTGGGCCTCGCGCAACTCCAATTGCGTCTCGGTCCGGTAAGCCGCGCCCGCGCGCTCCACCAGCACCCGCGCCGGCGTGCGCGCGCGGATCTTCTCGATCACCGTCGGCCACGCGGGTTTAAGCGCATCGTCATGTTTCATCGTGATTGTCTTTCATCCAGTTTCATCTCACCATGCGCTATCCCGAGGCCGAACGCCGACTCGCGGTGCGGGACTCTTGCTATGCCGGTGTGAGGCCGAGGGATCGGCTCCTGCTGCTCTGCAGGGTAAACGAGGAATGATCCCGTGATCCTTACACTCTGAAAATCGCTGCCTTGTCTCCAATCAAGACTGCTGGCGTAACAAGAGATACTTTCGATTTGAGATATGCCGCAGGCATCCGACTGCAAAATTCACGGCGCCTGCAACGTAATGTCCGCGTAAAACCTGTCCGGCTTGCCATTGTTCAGGTAAGGCCGGAACCGCCACTTCTTGAGCGCCGCCGAGCCCGCAAGCCACAACGCGGGCGCCACCTTGTTCGGGTTCTGCACGTCCTTCACCACGCCCGTCTCATCCACTGAGATGCGCAAACTGAACCTGGTTCCCTTGGCCGCCGTACCCGGCGCAACAACGGGTGGAACGATCCGCGTGGCCAGCTTGCGCGCTTCGGCATTCGTCAGCACCGGCACCGGATTCTCAATCTTCGTGCTGAAGGCAAACGTCAGCACCGCTTCCATCTGCGATGGACCGCCGTTCATGAACGGCTTGTACTGCCACCGCAGCACCTGCTCGCGCGCGGCGTCACTCAGCGCCGGATTGCTCGATCCTAGCGGCCACGCCTCGCGCACCTGGCCGCTGCGGTCGGTCGAGATATACACGCTGAGCACGCCCGAGGTGTTGCCCTCGCGCACGGTTGGCCACACCATCGCCGGCGTGTTCAGTGCCAAAATCCGCGCCGACGCTTCTCCTACCTGGCTGCTCCTGATCTGCTGCGCCAGTGGCGTCGGTACCTCGACCGCGAACAGGGTCCCATCAGCCTGCCTCACTTCGGTCAGCTCCGTGATCTTCGCTGCGACGGTCACACCCGGCGCGAAGTCCGCAGTAATCGTCCGCGCCACCATCTTGTTCCTGAATGGCAGGTAGTCGCTAAATTGCGCCTTGTACCCGGGCGTGACTGCCGCCTGGAGCAACCCGAGCTTCCCGCCAAAACAGAACGCATAAGCCAGGGTGTCTTGCGCTGGCGCCACGCCGGTCTTCGATTGCATGCTCACGCACGATTGCGACTTGATGGAGTCCTCCGGGATCTCCACCAGCGTGTTCATGCGCTTGAGCTGCTCCGCCATCGGCAGTGGATCGAAGATGGCCGTCACCAGGTCGTGCAGCCAGAAAGGATAGTAGTCGCCGGTCAGCTTTTCTGAAACGCTCTCACCGTTGACGATCAGCGTTTGCGAAAACTCTTTGGCCGTTACAATGCGCCGCCATTTCTGCGGCCCCGCCCAGTACTCTTCGACGTCGGCGGTGTACTCGGTCTTTTTGGCGTCCGTCGCCGCAATATGCGCCTTCAGGTGGAACGGCCTGCCGCCCGGTAACGTGAGCTGGCTCTGTTCCAGCGCGTGGCCCACGGCCTGGGACATTGAAATCTGCTTGCCCGGTTCTTCCTGTCCGTAGCCAGCCCCGGGTAGCAGTAAGGCAAGCAGAAAGAGCGGCAGCATCACGCCCGGTCCTTCATCTTCTCCAGGAACTCGCGTGCCTCCACGCCGTTGTAGGTCTGGTTGTAGATGGGCGAATCCGGCTCCTGCATGCGGCCGCCTTCGCGGAGTGATCCTGTGTCCACCGCGACAAACCCGATCTCTTCGATCAGCCGGGCCACAACATTCTTGGCTTCACGGTCATCGCCGGCGATGTAAATGGCGTGCCGCTCTTCCAGGGGCAGGTCCTTGCGCCCGCGTTCCGCCAGGTGCACGTAGTAAATGGTGTTGAACGCCTTCACCAGCCGCACGCCGGGAATCCGCTGCAGGACCACTTCTGACGAAGTCGAACCACCCAGGTCGTAAAAGCCGCCATCGGGCCGGTAGGGATTCATCGCGTCAATCACGATCTTGCCCCGCAGCAGTTCAGGATGAGGAAGCGCCTCGGGCGTGCGCCATGGCACGGCCAGCAGCACCACGTCGCCAAAACGGGAAGCGTCATCGATGGTCATCGCATGCGTTTTCGGTCCAAGCTCCCGCACCAGCGCTTTCAGCGACTCCGGCCCGCGCGAATTGCTCAGCGCAACCTCATGTCCGGCTGCGACCAACAGCCGCGCCGCCGCTCCGCCGATGTTTCCCGCCCCCAGGATCCCGATCTTCATGCCCTCTCCTGCCGTGAGCCTAAAGTCATGGCAAAATTATAAATCGGCAAAAAGCTTTGCCGGTTTGGCTGAGTGCTGATTGCTGATTGCTTTTCTTCACACCACCTGCCCGGCACAATATCCTGAAGCCCAGGCCCACTGGAAATTGAATCCACCGAGGTGTCCGGTCACGTCCACCACCTCGCCGATAAAATACAGTCCGGGCACTTTGCGGCTCTCCATCGTCTTCGCCGAAAGCTCGTTCGTATCCACTCCGCCGGCGGTCACTTCGGCCTTGTCATAGCCTTCCGTGCCTGCGGGCGTGATTTGCCACTTGTGGACGTGGCGCTCAACCTCATCCAGCGCATGATTACTGAAGCCGGACGGCGGATACAGATCGAACCAGCGGTCGGCGAAGCGATTGGGCAGCGCAGCACGGAACGAACTCCGTAACGCATTCAAGTCGCGGTGCACTTTCGGATCGCGCACTGCGCCTGTCAGCTCCCGCTCCGGCGCCAGGTCCATTGTGATCTCGGCGCCCGGCCTCCAGTATGACGATATCTGCAAAATCGCCGGCCCGCTCAGTCCGCGGTGCGTGATCAGCATCTTCTCGCGAAAGCTTTGCCCGGCGCAGCTCGCAATCACCTCCGCCGAGACCCCGGCCAGGTCGCACAGTCGCTCGCAATCCTCCTTACTCAAGGTGAATGGCACAAGTGCCGGCCGCGTTTCCACGATCTTCAGTCCAAATTGCCGCGCGAGATCGTATCCGAACGAAGTCGCTCCCATCTTCGGGATGGAAAGCCCGCCGGTGGCGACCACCAGCGACTCCGACTGAAACTCCTGCTCACCTGCTTGCAGCGTAAATCCATCCTCACGCGTGACCCGCTTTATCTCGACACGCGTAGAGATCTCAACACCCGCGGCCCGGCACTCCTGTTCCATCATGTCTACTATCTGTTGCGCCGAGCCGTCACAGAACAACTGCCCCAAAGTCTTCTCGTGATAGGCAAGGCCGTGCTTTTCCACCAGCGCGATGAAATCGGCCGGTGGGTAGCGCACCAGCGCCGAGCGGGCAAAGTGTGGATTGGCGGAGATGAAATTCTCCGGCCGGCAGTGCAGGTTGGTGAAGTTACAGCGGCCGCCGCCGGAGATCAGGAT
This sequence comes from Candidatus Angelobacter sp., assembly GCA_035717005.1. Lineage (GTDB taxonomy): Bacteria > Acidobacteriota > Terriglobia > Terriglobales > Acidobacteriaceae > Angelobacter. The sequence continues at coordinate 283 of DASTJB010000139.1, read as the reverse complement.
CTTTTTTCCTATGCGCTCAGCGCGCTCCAGCACCGCCACCCGCCGGCCTCTTTTGCCCGCTTCCAGAGCGCACATGAGCCCGGCGGCGCCTCCGCCCAAAACCACCACGTCAAACTGTAACTTCGTTGTTGCCATTAATGGCGTAAGACGAGTACGGCGACGACGATCAGGCCAACCGTCATCACCGCATTCCAGACGAGCAGAGCCAGCAGCCAGCGGCGCAGGCGCTCCTCGCGCGCGGCGATCGCCGCATTCAGAGTGTCCACGTCGGACTTGAGCTGCA
>DASTJB010000138.1:0-27128 GCA_035717005.1 Candidatus Angelobacter sp. | reverse complement strand
GGAACCGATGCGACGATCCTGCGCGCAGGCGAGATTATGAAGAGCGCCACTGGCACCCCAACACGCGCAAAACCGGCGCATGTTGGGGACCCCGCTGCTCACGAAGGAGAGTCGGTTCTCAGCAGGGCCCTGACTGTGGTGAAGGTAGCCAAGCCGAACCAGGACATGCGCTTTGACGTGCCGGTCATCGGAGTGAAGACCATTGAGACCATGGCGCGCGCAGGAGCGACGTGCCTGGCCGTGGATGCGGGGAAATGTCTTTTTCTGGACGGAGGCAAGATCGTGGAAGCGGCGGACCGGGCAGGAATCTCGATTGTGGCCGAGGAACAAGGTTAACCACAAAGGACACGAAGAACACTAAGGAAGCGTCAGTCCCATTCCTGGCTTTCATTGAGGCGATCCTTGCCGCGCTTGCCGGGATTGAGAATCTCATCAAAGCATTTCGCCAGCCTCCGGGCCCGCGCCTCCGGCCGGCGATAGTAAAAAATGCTGAACAGGTGCCTGCGCCGGTGCGATGGCGAGAGGCGCTCCCAGGCTTCGCGCGCAAGCGGGTTCTGGCGAAAAGCCAACTGAAGCATCGGCGGCAGCTCGCGCTCGGCTTCCAGGGTTTCCATCAGGCGCTCGGCCAGTTGATCGGCGCGGCGGCGGCGCGTCGATTCCTGTTTGCCTTCGGCCACCCACGCGACCATGTATTTCCTGAAAGAGGGGTTGAACGACTCGTAGATTTTCAGCAGGCGTTTGGATTGTCCGAGTGCGTCCAGAAGCTCCTGAGGCGGCGCCACAGGCTTGCGCTTCGTCACGTCCGGTTCGATGCGGAATCTGGCGGTGAGTCCGGGCGCAACTTTTCCGGCAAACTGCATTTTCTTGTTGACGATGAAGAAGTGGTCGCCCTTGCCGGTGGGAAAGAGCGTGGTGCGAAACGCGGAACCATTGATTTCGCCCTGAACGCGCAGGTGTCCGCGCGTGCCCCACTGTTTAAAGACGTCGAAGGGAACCCGGGCGATGATCCAGTTGAGCGAGTTGCCGCTGTGCTCCAGCGTGGCTTGAAACGTCCTGGCGGCAGACTTGGCGGGCACGGTTATTTCTCTGCTTTAGCCCGGGCGCGGCTCTCGCGGCGCTGGCGGGCCCAGCCGGGCTTGGTGGTCTGGCGGGCGCGGCCGAGCGCGAGCGCATCGTCGGGAACGTCTTCGGTGATGGTCGAGCCTGCGGCGACGTAGGCGCCTTTGCCGATGCGGACCGGCGCGACCAGCGTCGAGTCACTGCCGACGAACGCGCCTTCTTCGACCACGGTGAGGTGCTTGTTTACGCCGTCATAATTGCAGGTGATAGTGCCGGCGCCGACGTTGACCTGGGCTCCGATGTCGGAGTCGCCGAGATAAGTCAGATGGTTGGCCTTGGCGCCGCGGCCGAGGCGGGTCTTCTTGGTCTCAACAAAGTTGCCCACGTGCGCGCCTTCACCGATCTCGCTGCCCGGGCGCAGGTGAGAGTACGGGCCAATCTGCGCGCCGGCGGCGATATACGATTGATCAACGACGCAGTTGGGACGGATGAGGACATTATCTGCGAGCTGCGAATCGCGGACGATGCTGAACGAGCGCACGCGGCAGTCGGAGCCGATACGCGTTCGGCCCAGAATCTGGACAAAAGGTTCGAGAATCGTGTCGGCGGCGATCTCCACTTCGGGGTCGATCACGCAGGTTTCTGGCCGGTAGATGGTCACGCCGGCGGCCATCAGCGCATAGGCTTTGCGAAAGCGCAGCAGGGCGTCGAGCGTGGAGAGCTCAGCCAGGGTGTTAGCCCCGAGCACCTCAGAAGGCTCATCGACCTTGACCGCAACGACTGTTGCTTTGGCTTTTACCAGCAGAGCAGCCATGTCAGTGAGATACAACTCGTGGTGAGCGTTCTCAGTGCTGAGGCGGTCGATATGCGCGAAGAGCGGCTTGCTGGCAAAGGCATAGATGCCGGAATTGATCTCGCGCGCTTTGTGCTGCGATTTGGTGAGCGCCTTCTGCTCGACGATCGCCTTGATGCGATCACCTCCGGAAGCGGCGCGGACCACGCGGCCGTAGCCGAAGGGATCGCGCGGTTCGGCGGTCAGGACGGTCATGGCAGCTTTTTTGTTCAGATGAAAGTCACGCACGCGGGCAATGGTTTCCGGGCGAATGAGCGGGACGTCGCCGGAGAGCACCAGGATGTTCTGGTAGCGCTGTGCGTCCTGGCGGGCGCACATGATGGCGTGGCCGGTGCCGCGCTGCTCCTTCTGCAGGACAAAGTTCACGCCGAGCGGCCCCACTGCCTGGCGCACGGCTTCGGCCTGGTGACCGATGATGACGTAAATGTCTTCTGCAGGAACGATCTGCTTTGCCGCTTTGATTACATGCGCCAGCAGCGGCTGGCCGCCGATCTCATGCAGCACCTTGGCGCGGCGCGATTTGAGGCGCGTGCCTTTGCCCGCGGCCATGATGACGATGGCGAAGTCGCCGGAGCCGGTGATCGAAGGACGAGGCATGAAGGAACTATGTTATAGCCTGCGAGGCCAGACCGGCAGGATGGCGGGAGAATTTCGCCAAAGCGAGCAGCTCCTGGCAGAGCCGGTCAGTGTTGTGGCGGGCGTAGTGCCGTTCCATGATGAAGTTGCCGGCAATGCACTTCACGCCGAGCTGTTCAACGGCTTCGAGGTCGGCCTGGACCTGCTCAGCATGCTCTTCCGCATAGCGCTCACGCATGCTGGCGGAAACCGGTTCGGTGTTGATCAGCGCGTAATCGAAAATCTTGCTGCCGGAACAATGGCGGAAGATCGCCTTGATGTGGTCAGAGGCGGTCATGTTCAGGCTCTCATTGGCCTCGGTCATCAGGTTGCAGATGAAGACGCGCACCGCATGAGAGTTGGCGATCGCTTCGGGAACGCCGCGAACCAGCAAATTCGGGACAAGACTGGTGAAGAGCGAGCCCGGGCCGATGGTGATGATGTCGGCGCGGGCAAAGGCCTCGAGCGTCTGCGGCAGCGGCTCCGGGTGTGCGGGAACCATGTGCAGTTCGACGATACGGCGCCGGCTGGCGTTGATGCGGGTTTCTCCCAGCACGTGGGAGCCGTTGTCCATGATGGCTTCGAGCTGGACGTTGGCCGAAGTCGCGGGAAGAATGTGGCCGCGGGTGGCCAGGATCTCTGAGGCCTGCTGCACGGCGACGGCGAAGTCACCCGTCATGGCAGTGAGGGCGGCAAGAAACAGGTTGCCGAAGCTGTGACCTTCGAGGTCGCCGGTACTGGAGAAACGATACTGAAAGAGCTTGGAGAGCAGGTTTTCGTCTTCCGATAGCGCCACCAGACAGTTGCGAACATCGCCTGGCGGCAGCATGCCGAGTTCGCGGCGAAGACGGCCGCTGGATCCACCGTCGTCACTGACGGTAACGACTCCCGTCAGGTCAGAGATGAATTGAGGAGCAGGAATTTCAGTTGGCCGCGGCGTGTATTTCTTGAGTCCCTTGAGCAGCGTGGAGAGACCGGTCCCGCCGCCGATGGCAACTACACGCGTCCCCGAAGCAGCGCGGCGGCGGTCCTGCTCTGGGTGAGGAGCCATCGCGATACTCTATCGTTTCCTTGGCTCGGTAGACTGAGTGTCTGTGGGCTCGGGGTAGAGCAGCTCGGTAAAGCGCGGATCGTCTGCCATGTTCTGGAAATCGGAGTCATTGCGCGCCTGGAAGCGATTCTGCGGGTTCAAGCGGATGGCTTCATTCAGGTTTTTGAGCGAAGACTCAACCTGGCCGGTGAGGCAGTCGACGACCGCCATGCCGTAGTAAGCGAAGTCGGCTTTGCTGTTCTGCTTGAGGATCTTTTCCAGATGGCCGCGCGCCTGATCGTACTGGCCGGAATTGATCAGCGAGACGGAGTAATCGAAGTGCTCTTCCTGGGTCTTGAAGCTGGTGGAACCTGCGGCGAGCTGCTGATTGCACAGGCTCAGGTGCACACGGGCGCGATCATGCAGCTCACGGGAGCTGGCGGCGATGACCTTCTCCAGGAGCGTCTTCGCCTTCTCAAATTTGTGCTCCTGCATGGCCTTGATCGCGGCCTCATAGTTTTGCACAGCCTGTGCAAAAGCCGGATCTTCCTTGAACGTCGGCTTCTGCGGCGGGGCGGGCGGCTTCTTCCCAGACATCTTCGTTCGATTCCTAACGGTTTGTGTTTTGTTATGTTTAGCAGGAGAACGCTTAACGTTCCCTGCCACTTTTCTCTTCATTCTGTTGTTTCCTTGCGGCCCACGACGGAATAGCGGCGAACCTGGGCTGTGGAAATCAGAAGATCAGCTATCCCCGTAAGCGAAGGGCTGCCTAGGGTTGCAGCCCTTTATACGCAGAAATTCACAAAGCGTCAACTGCACCATGAGTGGTGCAATATCGTGTGGCGATCACGCGACAACTGGCTGGCGAAGAGCGTCTGGAGCCTTATCGGTGCAACGCGCTGCTATTGGACCGGCGGGACGTTTTGCAGATCAATCAACTTGAAGTCGCCGCGCTCAATGCCATCGCGGATCATCTTGGCCGTCCATCCTTTTTTCGACTGGCGATAGGAGTACAGCGCTTCCTGCATGCAGGTACCGCAGTTAGCACCGTGCGTGCTCTCAAAACAGCTGCGCAGGCTGGTGTGTCCATGGTTGCGGTCACAATAGCAGTAGCAGGGCATCTGATAAACGACGGCGGATGCGCGCGCCGCAGCCTTGTACGATTCCTTCTGCGCGGGCAGGATCATGCCCTGATCGGCGAGCTGCTTTTCCGTCAGGATGGGGGGAAGCTTTTCCGTTGGCGCGGGCCGCGCCGGATGAAATGCGGGAACTTCATTGGTCCCATACTGGGCGTGCGTCATGACGCCGGCAAAAGCGATCACCAAAACAGCAAAAAAGTGCTTCATATAGAGGGTATTTTACCGCAGAATAGAAGCGGGGACCGTGAGATTCCTCACAGCCGGATCGCCCGGTATAATTCAGCTAGAGCCAAGCTCGAATGGAAACACCTGAGCCAGACGCTACTTCGTCAAACGCCGCAACCGGAGCCGGACCCGCCGCCGAACCTGCGACCCTGCGCACGCTGCGCGGATGGATGCGCGACCTGTTCTTCTCCATCCTGGTTACGTTGTTCATCATTTTGTTTGTCTACCAGCCGGTGAAGGTCGATGGCGGCAGCATGGAACCGGGCCTGGAAGACCAGGAGCGGATCTTCATCAACAAGCTGGCCTACCGCTTTGAGAGCATCGAACGGGGCGATATCGTGGTATTCCACAATCCTCGCGATCCGGAGAAGAGCTTCATCAAGCGAGTGATCGGGCTGCCCGGCGACCGGATACGCATCGATTTTGGGCGGGTTTTCGTGAACGGCAGGCAATTGCAGGAGCCCTATGTGCCGCCGGACTACCAGGACGCGCAATCCTACCCGGACACGGTGGTCCCGGACAATGCCTACTTCGTGCTCGGAGACCATCGTTCCATGTCGAATGACAGCCGCAAGATTGGGCCGGTCATGCGCAGCTTCATTTACGGCAAGGCCGTCTTCGGTTACTGGCCGATGGAAAAGCTGGGGTTTCTTCACTAAGAGCAGCTCTCAGCCATGAGCTTTTAGCCCTTAGCCAAAACAAAAAGAAACTGCGGGTATCGGCAGAGAATCCAAAACCGTCGAACTAAACGGAGGCGGCTGTTCTATGTTTACCAGGTTGAAGGTCGCGCTCATTCGCCGCTTTGCGCGGAAGCGGCTGGGAAAAGACATTGCGCCGCTGGGCACGCTGGCGACGCATCCTGATGTGCTCATTCCCTACACCCGCTTCAGCATGGCGCTGGATAAGACGAACCTTGTTCCGGCGAAATTGAAAGTGCTGGGGCAGATCCGCGCCGCCAAGCTGGTGGAGTGCCCGTTTTGAATCGATATCAACTCTGCCGGAGGCAGACGCGCAGGACTGAGCGATGACCAGATCCGCAATCTGAACTGGTACGGCGAAAGCAATCTCTTCAGCGAGGATGAAAAGCTGGTGCTGGAGCTGTCGGATGCGATCACGGCGACGCCGGCAAAGGTGACGCCAGAGCTGCGGGAGCGCTTGCAGAAACGGTTCTCGACAGCGCAACTGGTGGAGCTCGGTGCGGCGATTGCGTGGGAGAACTACCGCGCGCGATCGAACCGCGTTTTTGGATTTGGGAGCGAAGGGTTTTACCGGCCGGAGAGTGAGGCGGCTGGGTGAGCTGTACTCCTACGGCAGCGTACTTGCCGCAACCATGGCGGATGCGGTGACAAACCGGATTCATCGCTGCCGCCAGGAACGTCTTGTTCGCTTCGTTCGCGCAAAACATAAATCCTGGGCTGAGGCCCGCGATTCGCGACTAAATCGCCGGACGATGGTACTCGGCAGTGGGCGGCAAAGAACCGGTTGCCGCTGGATTGACTCACTCGTCGTCGCCGACTAATATCAGTCCACTTTCCGAATCGGGGCGCAATTTTTGTTAGGGCAAACTGTTTCTCATTACAAAATTGTCGAACAGCTGGGCGGCGGCGGCATGGGCGAGGTGTACAAGGCCGAAGACCTGCAGCTTGGCCGGTTTGTCGCGCTTAAGTTCCTGCCCCAAGGCGTCGCCCAGGAGCCCCAGTCGCTGGAGCGCTTCCGCCGGGAAGCCCGCGCGGCTTCCGCGCTGAATCATCCCAATATCTGCACCATCTACGAAATTGGCGAGCATGCGGGCCAGAATTTTATTGCCATGGAATTTCTGGATGGGCAGACGCTCAAGCACATGGTTGCCAACCGGCCGCTGGAGCTGGAAAGGCTTCTGGAGATCGGAATTGAGATTGCGGATGGGCTGGACGCGGCGCACGCCGACGGCATCATCCATCGCGACATCAAGCCCGCCAACATTTTTGTAACCCGGCGGGGCCATGCCAAGATTCTCGATTTTGGTCTCGCCAAAATCGTGGACCGGCAGATGGAAGCCACTGCGGCCGCTACAACAATAACCGGTGTGAAGGAAGAGCATCTGACCAGCCCGGGAAGCGCCGTGGGAACGGTGGCTTATATGGCACCCGAGCAGGTCCTGGGGAAGGAACTTGATCCCCGGACCGATCTGTTCTCATTTGGGATTGTGCTGTATGAAATGACTACCGGGAGGCTGCCTTTCAGTGGCGACACAACCGGAGCAATTTTTGATTCGATACTGCACCGCACTCCAACGGCTCCCGTGCGGCTCAATCCTGATCTGCCTGCTGACCTGGAACGGATCATCAACAAGGCCCTCGAAAAAGACCGCAACCTGCGTTACCAGCATGCCTCTGATCTGCGCGGTGATTTGCAAAGGCTGAAGCGCGATACCGATTCCTCCCGCGTTGCCGTTCGCGACGAACCGTGGCCGAAAAGCCCTGTAACCAATGGTGATGATCAGACGGATTCCCGCCGCCCTTCCAGCAGCAAAAGGAAAACCGTCGCCGGCGGACAAGACGTCGCACCGCCCGCGCCGATATCTGCCAGACGACGGAAGCAGACGATCGCCGGAGTGGTGCTTGGAGCCGCATTGCTCGCCGGAGCCGGAATCTATTGGCGGTCCGCGCAGGCCCATGGGCTCACAGAAAAAGACACTCTGGTGCTCGCCGACTTTTCCAACACCACAGGAGATGCGGTCTTTGATGACACATTAAAGCAGGCCCTGGCCGTGGACCTGGAGCAGTCGCCTTTTCTGAACATCCTGTCTGACCGCAAGGTGGCCAAAACCCTGCGCCTCATGGGACGCGAGCCCGGCCAGCCGCTCACCGGTGAGACCGCTCGCGAGCTGTGTCAGCGCGTCGACAGCAAAGCCATGGTGGAGGGCTCGATTGCCAACCTCGGAGGCGAATACATTCTGGGCCTAAATGCCGTCAACTGCGTCTCCGGCGATTCCCTGGCCAAGGAGCAGACGCGCGCCGCCAGCAAAGCCGAGGTGCTCAAGGCGCTCGATAAAGCCGCGCTCGACCTGCGTTCGAAACTTGGCGAGTCCCTGGGCTCGGTGCAAAAGTTCGCCACGCCGCAGGAAGATGCGACCACATCGTCGCTCGAGGCGCTTAAAGCCTTTAGCATGGGGCGCAAACTCTTTGACACCCAATCGCAATCCGCGGCGCTGCCCTATTTCAAACGGGCGGTGGAACTTGATCCGAATTTTGCCATGGCGTACTCAACCATGGGGACCGTGTACTTCAACCAGGGATCGCCGGCGGAGGCAGCCGAGAATGTCACCAGGGGTTATGAACTGCGCGCCAGGGTGAGCGAGCGAGAGCGCTTTTATATCGAGTCGCATTACGTCACGATGGCGCTTCGCGATGTGGAGCGTGGCCGCCAGATCCTTGAACTCTGGCAACAAACATACCCCAGAGACTGGGGACCTTCCACGAACCTGGCGAGCATGTTCGATGCGCTGGGCGATCGGGACAAGGATTTGAAGTACAGCCAGGAAAGCATGCGCCTGGACCCTGACAGCGTGATCTCCTATGAGAATCTGGCCGAGGCCTATATGGAACTCAACCGTCTGGAGGAAGCGGAAGCGGTCAACAAAGAGGCCGAGCGTCGCAACCTGGAGGATGAAGGAAGCATGCTGGAGCGCTACCAGCTGGCTTTCCTGAAAGCAAACACGGCGGAGATGGCAAGGTTGGCCGCACTTGCCCAAGGCAAGCCCGGAGTGGAAGAGGTTTTGTTCGTGGCGCAATCCGACACCGAAGCATGGTATGGGCGCGCCAAAAAGGCCCGCGACTTGAGCAGCAAGGCTATGGAACTGGCTGAACAAATTGGCAGCAAGGGAGCTGCAAGTGGCATGCAGACTGAGGTTGCGTTGTGGGAAGCAGCCATGGGTGAACAAGAGATGGCGCGCCGCGATGCGGCGGCTGCGTTGCGTCTGGCGCAGAACGAAGATGCCAAGGCCGTGGCCGCTCTTGCGCTAGCCTGGGCCGGCGACACCTCTACCGCTGAAAGGCTGGCCACAGAGTTAAACCAGGCACTTCCACAGGGGACGCTCATACAAAAAAACTGGCTCCCTACCATCCGCGCCGCGATCGCGCTGCAACGCAAGCAGCCGGACAAAGCCATTGAACTGCTGCAAACCGCTGCTCGTTATGAACTCGGCTTGCCCACCAAGTTGGCGATCACGCTTTGTCCGGCCTATGTGCGTGGCCAGGCTTACATGGCAAAAGGCAACGGCGGCGCTGCGGCCGCGGAATTCCAGAAATTCATCGATCATCGCGGGCTGGTGGCAAACTTTCCGCTGGGAGCCCTCGCACGCCTCCAACTTGCGCGTGCCTACGCGTTGCAAAAGGATTCCGCAAAGGCTCGCAGCGCCTACCTGGATTTCCTGACTCTCTGGAAAGACGCCGACAACGATATCCCCGTCCTCCAGCAGGCCAGAGCGGAATACGCGAAGCTTCAGTAGATGCTGCCCGCTCCCGCTGCCGACCGAGCTAAAAACCGGGTATTTCGGGTTGATATAAAGGCGAACAAAAGGGGAAACAAATCGCACGGCTCAAAACTACGCCAACCTGGGATGACAATGGGCCGATCAGAGATGAACGGAGAAAAGGAATCGCCGTGATCGCCGCCAGAGAAAACCGAAACCCACCGATAACGAACACAGAGAGGCGCGGAACAGAGAAGGCGATGCGAGGGCGCTCAGTCGAAGGTGCCATGAACCAAAGGCCATTAACGCTGTGGGCGCGGAGAGGAGGAGGGCTGTCCGGCAGCGTTGACATAATCGCGCTCAGTTGAGTATCCTTAAAGCTCACTGCTCTGCAGTTGTTGCCCGCCTTGTGTCTTCCATTCAGGAAGTAGGTAAGTGGCGTCATCGAGCGGTCTTTCTTAGAGCTTTTATCTCAGGAGTTTGGAAATGGTAACCCGTTTTCCAGGCGGGCAGGAAATTGCGCGCAAGTGGTTTGTGGTGGATGCCCAGGGGCAGACGCTGGGGCGGCTGGCGACGCGTGTCGCGAGCATTCTTGCGGGCAAAGAGAGCCCGCAGTACACGCCGTTTCTCGATACCGGCGATCACGTGATTGTGATCAACGCAGAGAAGATCCGCGTGACCGGAATGAAGACGGAACAGAAGATGTACCGGCATTACACCGGATTTCCGGGCGGGCTGCGCGAAGAGCAGTTCCGCAAGCTGTTTGACCGTCGGCCAGACCGCGTCGTTCAGGAAGCGATCCTGGGCATGCTGCCGAAGAGCAAGCTTGGCCGCGCCATGGGGAAGAAGTTGAAAGTGTACGTGGGCGACAAGCACCTGCACGAGGCGCAGAAGCCGCAGGCTCTGGCGTTGGCCGGGCGGAAGCAGGCGTAGGGAACTGGTAATTGGTATTTGGCAAGCTTAGAAGATGCAAACGATTTGGAATCGGGCAACGCCGTCCGTTGCTTGAGGCCAAGTACCAAGTACCAAGTACCAGCAGATCGAGCGCAGCCGAGGGCGGCTGCGGTCCACAAGTTTGAAGAGTTTTATCGGAGCGAATTGAGAGACGATGGCTGAACAGGTTCAGTATTACGGCACCGGACGCCGCAAATCGAGTGTGGCCCGGGTTTTCCTGCGTCCGGGCGGCGGCAAGTTCACGGTCAATGGGCGCGAGTTTGACAAATATTTCCTGACCGGCGCACAGCGGGTCGAAGTAAAGCAGCCGCTGGTGACCAGCGAGACCAGCTCTACTTTCGACATTACGGCGAACGTCTCCGGCGGCGGGATCAACGGCCAGGCCGGCGCTTTGAAGATGGGCATTGCCCGCGCGCTGCTGGAGTTCAACACCGAGCTGCGCAAGAAGCTGAAGGTGGAAGGTTTTTTGCGGCGGGATTCGCGCGGCAAGGAGCGCAAGAAGTACGGGCAGAAAGGCGCCCGCAAACGCTTCCAGTTCAGCAAGCGATAGATTTTGGCGGGACGGCGCGAGTCGTCCTGTTTGTTTTGAAGTGCACAGGCAAGAGTACCTCCACCCCACCGCACAAAAGCGGTGCCGTGGGGACCCCGGGCCTGTGCCACAAGAGAAAAAATTAAGTTTGCCCGCCTGCCGTGGCGTCCCGGCGGCAGGTTGGGCGGTTGATCATCGGGACGACAAATCTTCCCTCCCGCTCCGACGGGAGCGGACAAGGGAAAAAATCCCGAGCGCGCATGAATGGCGCGGAGGATGCAATTCAATAAGGAGGTATTTTGGCTAACATCACCATGAAGGAGCTGCTTGAGGCGGGTGTTCACTTTGGACACCAGACCAAGCGCTGGAACCCCAAGATGAAGGAATACATCTTCGGGGAGAGGAACGGGATCTACATCATCGACCTGCAGAAGACGCTCAAGATGTTCAAAGACGCGAGCAAATTCGTGCAGGACGGCGCGGCGGAGGGCAGGACTGTCCTTTTTGTCGGCACCAAAAGGCAGGCCCAGGACGCAATCGCCGAAGAAGCCAATCGCTGCGGCATGTTCTACGTGAACAACCGCTGGCTGGGCGGATTGCTGACCAACTGGGTGACCGTACAGAAATCTGTGAAGCGGCTGAAGGAGCTCGACGAGATGGCCACGGATGGCCGCTACGAGCTGCTGCCGAAGAAAGAAGTCATCAAGCTGGAGCGCGAGCGCAAGCACCTGCAGGCGAACCTTTCGGGCATCAAGTCAATGAACCGGCTGCCCGACATCATTTTTGTAATCGATTCCAACAAGGAAGCCATTGCGGTGAAGGAAGCCCGCAAGCTGGGCATTCCGGTGGTTGCCGTGGTAGACACGAACTGCGATCCCACGGAAGTTGACTGGGTGATCCCGGGCAATGACGACGCGCTGCGGGCGATCCGGCTGTTTGCCTCGAAGATCGCCGACTCCATTGCGGAAGGCGTTCAGGCCGGTACCGACAAGCAGACCGCGGAGATCGCAGGCGCAGCAGCTGCCAGCAGCGAAGCGCAGGCTGCAGCCCCGGCGGCTGCTCCGTCAGCACCGACCTCGGCTGATCTGGCTGAGGAAGACGAGCTGAACATGGAAGAAGTGCTGGGCGGACGCGGAGTGCGCAAGGCGCCGGAATCGGAAACCACTGCGACTGAACCGGCAGCGGACATGGACGTGGCCAAAGCCCACTGATTTTCCTGTCGCTGCGCTCCAAACCGCTTGCGAGTTGTTCACGTGGTAAGAGACGTCAGCCCCTGTAGCGGCGGGCCTCAGCAGGACGGCTTCGGCCCTTGTCGCAAAGGAAGATAAGGTTGAAGAATGGCCCGCGTCAGGCCGTGTGCCACGCGGGTCAATGTTTATCAGCATTCATAGAAGGAAAAGAAATGAGTACAAGCACAACGAACATTTCAGCAGCCCAGGTAAAAGAACTGCGTGAGCGCAGCGGCGCTCCGATGATGGATTGCAAGAATGCCCTGACCGAATCCAAGGGCGACGTCGAGCAGGCGCTGGTATGGCTGCGCAAGAAGGGTATCGCCACAGCGGCGAAGAAAGCGGCGCGCGTGACCAGCGAGGGTTCGGTCGCGAGCTACATCCACGCGGGTGGAAAGATCGGCGTGCTGGTGGAGATCAACTGCGAGAGTGACTTCGTCGCCCGCACCGACGACTTCAAGGACCTGATCAAGGACATCGCGATGCATATTGCCGCGGCGGACCCCAAGTTCATCCGCAAGGAAGACGTCACGCCTGACGCCTACGAAAAAGAGAAGGAAATCTACCGCGCGCAGGCGGCCGCCACAGGCAAGCCGGCGAACGTGGTGGAGAAGATCGTGGAAGGCAAGATGTCAAAGTTCTACGAAGAGGTTTGCCTGCTGGACCAGCCTTTCGTGAAAGAGCCGGGCATCAGCATCCACCAGCTCATCGCCAGCAAGATCGGCAAACTGGGCGAGAACATCTCCGTGCGGCGCTTTGCCCGCTTCAAGGTGGGCGACGTGGGCGAGACAGTGGCGATCACCAAACCGCAGCAGGAGGCGAAAGAGTAAGACAGCTTTTAGCCACTAGCTCTTAGCTATTTAGCCAAGGCGATAACTGCATGGTTGTCGCCTTTATATTTTCCATCCCGAGCGCGACGAGGGGGAGACCTGTCTGCCTACACATCGGCGAGGCCGCGAGTGATAAGAAGCGGATCATCCGCGGGAAGGAGTGGCTATCCTGAGGCGCTTGGGCAACTGTAGGACTCCCTCGCTCCGCTCGGGATTTCTGGAAAGAGCCTACAATAGCACCAATGACCCATCGTCCTCTCTCCGAGACCGCGACCAAGACGATGCTTTTGAGTGAGATCGTCAGCATCGCCATCGACTCATTTCGCACGAGCAAGGTGCGGTTCGCGCTGACGGCGCTGGGCATGGTGATTGGAACGGCGTCACTGATTATCGTGGTGACCATTGCGCTCACGGGCAAGCAGTACGTGATGGGGCAGATCCAGGGAATCGGCGCGAACCTGATCTGGGCTTATTACGAAGGCGGCAGCAACGCCTCGGTGAGCACCGGCGCGCGAGACGATTTGACGGTTGAAGACCTGCGCGCGGTGCAGCAGGAAGTCCCGGGAATCCAGGCGGCTTCGCCGATGACCGAACTGCACGACCGCATCAGCGTGGGCGGAGGCAAAGAGCGCGACATCCTGGTGCTGGGCGTCTCGCCGCAGTATTCCACGGTGCGCAATCTGGACATTCTGGCCGGGCGCTTCTTTGACGAAGAGGACGCCATGGCTCGAGCCCATGTCGCGGTGGTTACGCAGCAGTTCGCGCAGCGCGTCTTCGGCGGCCAGGAAGCGGCAAAAGATAAAGAAATCAAGATCAACGGGCTGCCGTTCGTGATCATCGGCAGCTTCCGGGAACGCGTCGAGACTTTCGGGCAGTCGGAGATTGCCGACGACACGATCCTGATTCCCTACAGCGTGAGCCGGTACTTCATCGGCACGGACGCGGTGAAACAGATCTTCTTTTCCGTGTCCGATGCCGGCGACGTGCCGCGCGCGACCGAACTGGTGCAGCGCGTGCTGCAATCGCGGCACAAGCCGCAGTCGGTGTATCGCGTGGAGAACCTCACGCAGTTGATTCAAGTGGCTGGCCGCGCCGCCAACGCGCTTACGCTCATGCTGCTGGCGATTTCGCTTCTGGTGCTTCTGGTGAGTGGCGTTGGCATCATGAACATCATGCTGGCCAGCGTGCGCACTCGCATCCGCGAGATCGGGATACGCAAGGCGATCGGCGCCACGCGGCGCGAAATCCGGCTGCAGTTCCTGACAGAAGCAATTCTGATCTCGCTGGCGGGCGGAATTGTCGGCACGGTGCTGGGCCTGGCGCTTCCTTTTTCTGCACGCTTTTTGACCAACTGGCGCATTCCGATTTCCGGGCTATCGGCGATCATCGCCATTGCGGTTGCTACTTTGGTCGGTGTGATCTTTGGGACTGTGCCGGCCACGCGCGCCGCACAGCTCGATCCCGTGGAAGCTTTGCATTACGAATGAGTTTTTTCTGCAATCGCCAGAGAAGTGCAGCGCACAAGAGCACGAAAGCTACTTCCTGCGTTCCGGCAAGGATTGCCAAGAAGCATATCTCCTGCACCGAACAGCAGCGGCTACTTCGGGGGCGCTGAAGTCTCTGCCGGAAGGTTCTTGAGACTCCATTCATAGAACGAGCCGTCATACATGCCTGGCTCATAGCCGAGGTATTTGGCAACGAAATAGTCGAATGAAGACTGCATTCCGGTGCGGCAATACGTGACCAGAAGGCGACCTGGTGAGGCATTTGCCTCGGTGTACATGCGCCGCAGCTCGGCTTCGGGCTTCAGGACGGGGTTCTCGCGGCTTACCAGCATGTCCATCCAGTAGAGGCTGCGGGCGCCGGGAATGTGTCCACGCTTCTGGACGTCTTCTGAAAGCTGCTCGCCGGTAAATTCCTTTGCGGGACGGGCGTCGATCAGCGCTGCGGTATTAGTCCTTGCCAGCTCGCGCATTCTTGCTGTATCGACCAGGAGCTCGCGCTGGGGAGCAATCGTCAGCACCGCCGTTTTGACCGGCGGTATGTCAGTGGAGAGCGGCTTTTGCTCGGCCCGCCATCGGTCCAGGCCGCCATCGAGCAGCGCCGCATGATCGGCCAGGCCAAGATAGTCGAGCGTGAAGTAAGCGCGCGCCGCGAAGAGATTGAAGCGGTCGCCATAGAGGACAATGCGCGAGCGATTGCTTACTCCTGCATTCGCGAATATTTTCTGCAGTACAGCGTCCGGCGGCAGTTCGTTGGGAATGCCGTCGCGGGTGACTGCGATTTCGCTGAGCAGAAGCTGCCGCGCGCCCGGAATGTGGCCTTTGGCATAGAACTCTGGGGCAGCGCCGACGCTCAGCACAACCAGATCGGGATCATCGAGGTGCGCTGCCAGCCACTCCGTGGTGACAAGCAGCTCCCTGCGCAGCCCGGATGCGCCGCTGCTCTGGCTCTGCGCAAAGACACATGACGCCGCCAACAAAAGAAACAGAAAATTGGTCCACCGCCTCATAGCTGCCACCTTCAGCGCAATGATTTGCCTGCCACCAGGGGAAGGTGATTCACCATGTCCCATTGGTGGATGGAGCCGTCAAACATCGCGGCATCGTAGCCGAGGTACCTGGCGATGAAATAATTGTGCGAGGCCTGCCAGCCGATTTCGCAATAAGTCACCAGCTTCTGCCCCGGCTTGATTCCGCGCGCGGCAAATAACTCCCTGAGTCTTTCCGGTGGCAGGAAGACCGGATTCTGCTTCTCATCAACCACCGTATCACGCCAGTAGAGGTGCACCGCTCCGGCGATGTGCCCATCGCTATAGCGTTTTTCCGGGCGCGAATCCACCAGCATCGTCACTTTGCCGTCCTGCGCGGAGATTTTCTTTACTTCGTCCAGAATGGCGCGCACTCCAGGATGGAGGTGCGGCGTAAAGCTGCCCCGCGCCACGGCCGGAGCGCTTGTCTCGATGGGCCGCTTCTCCGCCTTCCACTGGATGATGCCGCCATCCAGAAGCGAGGTGTGGTCGCCATGGCCCAGGTAGTCCAGCGTGTAAAAGGCCCGGCCCGCCAGCGGGTACCAGGCTGAGGTGTAGACCACCACATGTGAGTCATTGCTCACGCCGAGCTTCTCAAAAGTACCTTTCAGCTTTTCCGGCGACGGCAGCTCTGCGTCCTCGCCTTCCATGAAGTCTTCAAAAAGGAGCAGCCGCGCGCCGGGGATATGGCCGGCCTCGTAGTCGGAGCGTTTCTGCGCGACGTGCACCACCACGACCCTGGGGTCCTTCAGATGCTCGGAGAGCCATCGCGTGGAGACGACCATCTCCGGATGCGCCGCTCCCGCCTGCGCCGCCGCGCTAGGCGCCGCGACGAGCGAAATCAAAAACATGAGGAGCCCGACTGCAAACCATTTCGTTCTCATGGTCCTCACTCTCCTGTAACCAGATTTCTTCCATTCAAATATGGACTCGCCGGATGCCGGGATGTTAGCAAATGCTCATCAGGTTATCGACGAAGGCAAACCCAAGATTTCGGCTAGTGGCCAGCAGCTATTTCTGGCATTTAGGACAATAGTGCGTGCCCCGTCCCGCGACCACTATCTTCTTGATCGCAGTTTTGCATTTCCGGCACGGCTTGCCTTCGCGTCCGTACACGCGGTGCTGGATCTGGAAGAATCCCTCTTCGCCATCGGCGTCAACATAATCGGAAATGGACGATCCGCCGGCGGCAATGGCTGCCTGCAACACCTTTTGCATCCCTGCGTGCAGCTTGCGCAGCTCCGCGCGGCTCAGCGTATTGGCGCGCCGGCGCGGCCTGATGCCGGCGCGCGCGAGCGCTTCGTCGGCGTAAATATTGCCCACGCCGTGCAGCAGCTTCTGGTTGAGCAGGGCGGCCTTGATGGGCGCCTTGCTGCGGTGGAACATTGCGGCGAACTCGTCTGGTGAGATCTCGAGCGGTTCCGCGCCCGGCCCGCTGAAGCCGCTGCGGCGAACTTCCAGCCGGCCGAAGCGCCGCGGGTCGACAAACCTCAGCTCCCGGCCTGACGCAAGCCTTGCCACCAGATGCGTGTGCGGCGGCATCTCCGCCTCCGGGGCAGCCACCAGCATCTTCCCGGTCATTCCCAGGTGCACGATCCACTGGCTGCCGGGATTTGTTGCCGACTGCAGATCGACCACGATGTGTTTGCCCACGCGCCGCACCCTCTCGATGCCTGCGCCTTCCAGCGTGCCGGAGATCTCGCGCGCCGGTGACTTCAGCGGCTCCGGCTTGCTGCCGATCCAGACAGACTCGATCCTGTCGCCGGCCACGCGTTTGTGCAGGCCGTTGGCGATGGTTTCGACCTCAGGTAATTCCGGCATTCTTCCAGCAATTTCCTTTCGTGCTCGATAGATCCTTCGACTCCTCCTCGGCAAGCCTCGGAGTCGCTCAGGATTTCGCCTGCGGGCTCAGACGCCCGCAGAACGGCTCAACCTCAGGTAGTTCCGGCATGCTTCGATCATCTCACACGCCGCAGGCTCGCTGTTTCGCTCGTTATAGAATGGTGGCGTCATCAAGATTCTCCAGTCGGACCACTCTTCACAGGCGAAACATTGAAACTGTTCGATAAAAGAACCGCGCAGGCGCTGCTCACGGTGCTGGTGTTTGCGCTGGCGCTCTGGTTTCTTTACTCGGCCTGGCGGGCCATCCTTACTTTTGTTTTCGCGGTATTCTTCGCCTATCTGCTGGAGGCGCCGGTCTCACGCCTGCAACGCTGGCTGAAGGGTTCACGCGGCGCCGCCATCGCGGTGGTGTACCTCCTCCTGGTTGCGGGGCTGGTGGTGGCATTCTCAATCGCCGGAGAACAGGTCATGCAGCAGGGCGCAAAGCTGATGCAGCAGGCGCCGCAATGGTCGTCACAGATCACTTCGGGAGAGATCATTCAGCAGGTGGGAGAGCGGCGAGGCTGGAGCCAGGGCACCATCAATCGCGTAACCGGCTATCTGCAGACCCACCGTGCTGAGATCATCGCCGTCACGCAGAACTTTGTTCTCCGCGCTTTCAGGACCGTGCAGAACATGTGGTGGCTCCTGCTGGTCCCGCTGCTGGCGATTTTCTTCCTCAAAGACGGGCACAAGATGGGCCAGAGCCTGGTGAACTCGGTTGAAGACAGCCGCAATCGCGGGATTGTGGCCGAAATGGTGGCCCAGATGAACCTGATGCTCGGCCACTATCTGCGCGCCCAGATCACGCTGGCCGCCATTGCCATTGTGGTGGTTACTTTCTTCCTTTCCGTCGTCTTCCGGGTCCCTTACGCGCTCGCCCTGGGACCGGCCGCCGGAGCTTTGGAGTTCATTCCCGTCGTCGGTCCGGCGGTCGGCGGACTGATGGTCCTGGCCGTGGCGCTGCTTTCCGGTTATGGCCACGTCTTTTGGCTCTTCGTCTTTCTGCTGGTGTGGCGCGGGATACAGGATTACGTGAGTTCGCCCCGCATCATGGGCAGTACGCTGGAACTTCATCCCCTGACCGTGCTTTTCGGCGTTCTGGCCGGCGGCGAAGTCGCCGGGGTGATCGGCGTTTTCCTCTCCATTCCGGTGCTCGCCACGCTGCGCATTCTCTGGCATGCGTGGCTGTTGCAACGCAAGACCGCAATCAGCAAATAGCCGTTTTCCCGAAGTCCCGAGCGTAGCGAGGGATCCCTATCTTCACCTGTCAATATAGGGATCGGAAGACCTGTTCCTGACGCAACCTTTCCCCGCTGGTTCGTCGATTAACGACACTTGTATGGCGACCGTTAAAACGAATGCGTGCCAAAGGGATCCCTCGCTACGCTCGGGACTTCGGGAAACGGTATAATCTACCGTCCTTTACTTCACGCCGAGGCGCTCTGTTATGGCACAGTCAGCGATCGCGGGCATTCCCGCACTGAAGGAAGTCTATACGCAGCTCAAATCCCGCATGGACAAGGCGGTGGAAGATTTTCGCTCGAATCTGGCAGCGGCGCGCACCGGCCGCGCCACGGTGCACATGCTCGACCCCGTCCGCGTGCCGGCCTACGGATCAGAGATGCCGCTCAACCAGGTGGCGACCATCCACGCACCGGAAGCGCAGCTGCTCACCGTGCAGCCTTACGATCCCGGCATCATGGGCGAGATCGAAAAAGCGATCCGCTCCGCGGGCCTGGGATTGAACCCGCAGAATGACGGCAAGATGATACGCATTCCCGTCCCGCCGCTCACCGAAGAGCGCCGGCGGGAGATGGTGAAGCACCTCAACAAAATCCTGGAGGACCATCGCACGGCGGTTCGCAACGTCCGCCGCGACGGCAATGACGCCATCAAAAAAGCCATGAAGGACAAGAAAATCACCGAGGACGAAGAGCGCCGGGCGCTGGAAGAGATCCAGCGGCTTACCGACGACGAAATCAAGAAGATGGAAGAGCTCTGCAAGTCCAAGGAAAAAGAGCTGATGAAGGTGTAGTCGTTCCTGACGAAAAAAAGCCTGGCGTTCGGCCAGGCTTTTTGCTGATAGGGAACTTCAGCCGCGGCAGATGAACTCAGCCGCGAGATCCAGACAGCTCGGGTATTCCGTGGCCTCCGGCGCTTGAACCGCCGCGCGAGGTTTCGGCTCGAGCTTAGACTGAATGGGTCGACGGGCCGGCGAACTGGGGATTGTCTGCACCGCACTCTGAGCTTCTTGTTCTTCAACGATCGCTTTCAAAACCTACCTCCTTTCTTGTCCATACTGCTGATTCATTTTCCTGGGACTACTGCATGGAATTCACTTTGGCCAGGACCTTGACCACAAGCTGTTTGGGCAGTTTGGAGTAACCTTCCTGGACGGCGATCTCTTGTCCGTCCTGATAAGCCCAATTCAGGAACCGCACCATGGCTACCGTGCGTCGTCCATCGCGCGCGCTCGGCCGAACGTACAACCAGGTGAAGCTCGAGATAGGGTACGACTCTGCTCCGGGAGCGTTCGTGAGTGACGCGGCCAGTTTGTCCCAACCGGGAGCTTCCACGGCGGTACATGCAGCGGTGATGCTGGCTGCCGTCGCCTTGACGAACTTGCCGGCGGGGTTCAGTACGCTGGCGTGCATGATCCCGTTGTCATCGGCATATTGCAGTTCAACGTAGCCGAGCGCGCCGGAAGTGTTTTTTACCTTGTCCGCCATGTCTGAACTGCGCTCCGCCGGCTGGCCGGCAGGCCATTTCGGTGATGCGCTGCGTCCAATCTGGGCGCGGAACCTGGCGCTTGTCTTGGACAGGAACTCGGTAAAGACGTAGTTGCTGCCCTTGCCGGCGGGCCGGTAGACCACCGTGATCTGCATGTTCGGCAGATTGCTCGACGGGTTCAGTTTCCTGATGGCGGGATCGTTCCAGCTCTTGATCGTGCCGAGATAAATCTCGGCCAGAACTTCACCGGAAAGGCGGAGTTGTGGGTTGCCGGGCAGGTTATAGATAGGAACGATTCCGATCATCACCACCGGAAGCTCAGTCAGATTGCCCGCGCTCCGTTCATCAGCGGAAAGCGGTAATTCTCCAGCGCCAAAATCGCTGGTGCCTTTCGTGATCTGTGCAATCCCTTCCACGTTTCCCATGGCCAGGTACTGCAACTGCACGGTTTTGTTGTTCTGGTTATAGAGGTCCGCCCATTTGCGATACAGCGGAAGGGGAACGCTCGATCCCGCGCCCACCAGGACCACGCCTTCGCTTTCGGCGGCGTAAATCGCCGCGCAGAAGCCGGCGATCAGAATGATGGTTAAGGTTTTCCAGCTTCGCGGCGTCTTGATTCGTGCTTTGCCGGAAGCGAAGAGGTGCGCAGCTTTACGCGCCGCGCCGCGAAATACTACTTGCATGATGCTACTTCTCCTTTACTACTTCACAACTCCTGGGCGGAGCACAATGCCGAGAAGCGGCGATCGAACCACCCTTTTCCCGATTAAAGCCAATGTAGGCCAGGTGTCTGGGATTAGTATGATTACTCTGGTAACCAGAGGTTACGTTCGTGGTGCCTGATGACCAGCCATTGCGCCCTGGCATTTACTTGCAGCCCTGCTGAATGCCAGAATGTCCCGGCCATCTCCGTCGATCTATGCCCAACCCCAGCGCAGGCCACAGTCCGGATTCAGCCCTCGATGATGGACGCGCCACGGGCTCGCATCGGCGGCGCGGGCTCGCCGATTTCCTGCCGGACTGGTTCCTGCGCCTGCTGCTCTTCTGTCTGACGCACACGCTCTACCGGATCAAGGTGATCGGGCGCGGCAACGTGCCGGAAACGGGCGGCGCGCTGTTCGTCTCCAACCACCTGTCGTTCGTCGACGTGCTGCTGCTGCTGGCCTCAACCCACCGGCCGGTCCGCTTCCTGATGATCCAGAGCATGTACGAGATGCCGCTCCTGAAACCGTTCGCGCGCATGATGCGGGCGATCCCTATCTCCTCTGAGCTGAGGCCGCGTGACATGATCCGCTCGCTACGGATGGCCAGTGACGCCATTCGTGGCGGCGAAGTCGTCTGCATTTTTGCTGAAGGCCAGATCACGCGCACCGGACAGATGCTGCCTTTCCGCCGCGGCATGGAGCGGATCATCAAGGGCATCGACGCGCCAATTGTGCCTGTGAACCTGCATGGCGTGTGGGGAAGCATTTTCAGCTTTGAGCGCAACCGGTTTCTGTGGAAGGTGCCGCGGCGCATTCCTTACCCGGTGACCGTAAGCTTTGGCCAGCCGCTGCCGCCGACCGCATCCCCCATGGAGGTCCGCCAGGCCGTCCAGGAGTTGCAGAGCGTTGCATTCTCCGCTGACCGCAATCCCAAACTCACACTCGACCGCGCATTTGTGCGCGCTTCCCGGAGGTTCTTCTGGCGCTTCCACATGGCCGATGGGCGCATTCCGAAGATGGGATTTGCCTCTAGTCTGATCAAGACGATCTATGTCGCGCGGCGGCTCAAGCCGCGGTGGAAGGGCCAGGAGATGGTCGGGATCCTGCTGCCGCCCTCAGTGGGCGGAGCGCTGACAAACCAGGCGGCGGCGCTGCTCGGACACGTGCCGGTGAATCTCAACTACACATCGAATAATGAAATCATTGCGTCTTGCGGACGGCAGTGCAACCTCCAGACCACCGTGACGTCGAAGTTGTTTCTCGAGCGCTTCCCCGATATCGAAATTCCGGGGCGCACGCTTCTGCTCGAAGAGGTCCTGGCGAAGCCGCGAGTGACCGAAAAACTTACGGCGCTTCTCTTCGCCTGGACGTTGCCATACCGGCTGCTTAAATGGGCGCTGGGAGCAAAACAGCGCTCGGATGAAGACCTGGCCACGGTGATCTTTTCCAGCGGCAGCACCGGCGACCCCAAGGGCGTGATGCTCACGCATTACAACATCCTGGCCAATATCCGGCAGATGACGCAGGTCTTCACGCTCGGGGGGAAAGACAAAGTTCTGGGCATTTTGCCGTTCTTCCATTCTTTTGGCTTCACCGTTGGGCTGTGGCTGCCGGCCGTTCATGGAATCGGCGTGGTCTTCCATCCCAACCCGCTGGATGCGACCTCGATCAGCGAGCTGGTTTCAAGATACCGCGTCACGTTTCTCATCGCCACGCCAACGTTCCTGCAGGCGTATATGCGGCGCTGTTCGCCGGAACACTTTGGCAGCCTGCAATACGTGCTGGTGGGCGCGGAAAAGCTGCCGGAGCGCACCGCACTGGCGTTTGAAGACACTTTCGGCATTCGCCCGCTGGAAGGTTACGGCTGCACCGAGTGTTCGCCCGTAGTGGCGGTCAACAGCCGCGACTTTCGCGCGCCCGGATTTCGCCAGGTGGCGGCACGTCGCGGGACCATCGGCCATCCGCTGCCGGGTGTGAGCGTCCGGATTGTCGATCCGGAAACGCGCGCATTGCTCCCGCTGAACACGCCAGGCATGCTGCTGGTGAAAGGTCCCAACATCATGAAGGGCTACCTCGGCCGGCCGGACAAAACGGCGGAGGTGCTCCACGACGGCTGGTATACCACCGGCGACATCGCCACCCTTTCAGAGGACGGCTTCCTGACCATCACGGACCGCCTGTCGCGTTTCAGCAAGATTGGCGGCGAGATGGTGCCGCACATCAAGATCGAAGAGAAGCTGAACGAACTGGCCGGCTTGACCGAGCAGGTTTTCACAGTGTCCGCTGTCCCCGACGAGAAGCGCGGCGAGCGGATCATCGTGCTGCACATCCTGAGCGAGGAAGAGCTGGCGCCGGTGCTCGAGAAACTGGCCGACTCTGACCTGCCGGCGCTGTGGAAGCCCAAAAAAGACCAGTTCTTCCGCGTGGACGCCTTGCCTTATCTCGGCAGCGGCAAACTGGACCTGCGGACGCTGAAGACCCGGGCGGCGGAGTTGGCGCGCACGTAGTTGGTTACTGGGGGGCCTCATTCATCTGTGCAATGCGGCTTATAATGTCCCTATGAAGAAGGTCGTTCACACCGTTTGCTCGCACGATTGTCCTGACGCCTGCGGAATTCTTGTCACGGTCGAGGACGGGCGGGCGACGCGGGTGCAGGGTGATCCGGCGCATCCGGTGACCCGCGGCTTCCTCTGCGCGAAGGTCACTAAGTATCTCGATCGTGTGTACTCACCCGACCGCGTGCTCTATCCCATGCGCCGCACTGCCGTCAAAGGACAGGGCAAGGGCGATGCCAGCGACTTCACGCGCATCTCCTGGGATGAAGCGCTGGACGAGATCAGCCGGCGCTTCAAGCAGATTTCAGATGAGTTCGGCCCCGAAGCTATTCTGCCCTACTCCTATGCCGGCAACATGGGGCTGCTCAGCTATTCCGGCATGGCGCACCGTTTCTTTTATCGTCTGGGCGCCTCGCAGCTGGACCGCACCATCTGCGCTTCTGCGGGCAGCGCGGGATTGCAGAGCGTAATCGGGCCGCGCAGTATCGGAACAGAGCCGCAGGCCTTCAGCCAGTCGAAGTACATTCTCGTCTGGGGCGGCAACATTCACGCCACCAACGTGCACCTGTGGCCTTTCATTGAAGAGGCGCGGCGCAAGGGCGCCAAACTGGTGGTGATCGATCCCTATAAGACGCGCACCGCGCGCGTCGCGGACTGGCATCTGCCCATCAATCCCGGGACTGACGTGGCCCTGGCGCTCGGGATGATGCACGTCATCATCGACGAACGGCTCTATCACGCTGATTACGTCAGCAGACACACTCTTGGCTTCGAGCAGCTCACGCAAAAGGTGCAGGATTACCCGCCGGAGCGCGTAGCGGCATGGACCGGCATCAGCGCGGATGACATCAGAAAGCTGGCGCGCGAGTACGCCACCGTACGTCCGGCAGCCATCCGCGTCAACTACGGCATACAGCGCGCGCAGAACGGCGGCTCAGCGATGCGGGCGGTTGCCATGTTGCCGTGCATCACCGGTTCATGGAGGGAAGCGGGCGGCGGTCTCCAGCTTTCAACCAGTGGAACGTTTTTTCTGAACATGCAGGCGCTGGAGCGCCCGGACCTGATGCTGAAGAGCCCGCTCGGCCGCGCGGCACGGACCGTCAACATGTCAGAGCTGGGAAAGGCGCTCACGCAGCTCGACAACCCGACGGTCAAGGCAATCTTCGTTTACAACTCGAACCCCGCAGTGGTCGCGCCCAACAACCCAGATGTGCTTCGCGGTTTTCTGCGGCCCGACCTGTTTACGGTGGTTCATGAACAATTCTTCACCGACACCACCTGCTACGCCGATATCGTATTGCCGGCCACTACCTTCCTGGAACACAAAGAGCTGAACAAGGCGTACGGGCACACTTATATCCAAATCTCTGATCAGGCCATTGAGCCGCTGGGTGAGTGCCGTTCCAACACGCAGATGTTTCGCGCACTGGCGCAACGGATGGGCTTTTCAGAGAAGTGCTTCGGGGAAGATGTAGACGCGCTGATTGACCAGCTTCTCACCACCCCGGAAGGCGTGCCCAACGGCTGGGAGAAGTGGATGAAGGGGATAACGCGCGAGCGACTGGAGCGTGAGGGCCACGTCCGGCTCAACCTGGGCGAAGGGCCGTTTCTGCCGTTTGCGCAGGGCGGATTCGCCACGCAGAGCGGCAAGGCCGAGCTTTACAGTGAGAACCTCAAGAAACTGGGTCTCGATCCCGTGGTAACATTTGTGCCTCCACAAGAATCCCGCCTCTCGGCAAAGGCAAAGCAGTTCCCGCTGGAACTGCTGGGACGGAAGGCCGACAACTTCCTCAACAGCTCCTTCACGAACATTCCTTCCATCCAGAAGATGGAGCAGCCGGAGCTGCTGGAGATTCACGCACAGGACGCGGAGCGCCGCGGGATCCGAGAAGGCGACTGGGTGCGGGTCTTCAACGATCGCGGCGAGGTGCGCCTGAAAGCCCACGTGAACGGAGCGATCCAGCCGGGAGTGGTGGCGGCACGGCTCAATGCTGCGCGTTTCACCCCCGACGGCAAGAGCATCAATAGCCTGACCTCAGAGACGCTAACCGACATCGGCGGCGGCGCAACGTTTTATTCGTGTCTGGTGGACGTTGAGCCGTTACGCGGGCGTGAGCGAAGCCAGGGTCCCCAGGGCGCGTGATTTTCGCGCACTGGGGTGGGGAACCGGGAGCCCGCAGGCGAAATCCTGAGCGAGCGCAGCGAGTCGAAGGATTTCTTCCTCCCAGACCATCTGCCCAAAAAATATTACGCAAGTTCCCCGAACCGCCTCGTTCCATCTTCGGGGAGTAGTCCGTCCGCAACCCGCGCGAATGGCAAGCCGGCTTTCTTAACTTTCATTGATGTTTTAACGGGGACATTTAGGGATTAGTGACATGCCGAAGTGGCACTTCAGCAATAACTCCCGTATAATCTGGATTTTCCCACCTTGTTCTGAGGGTAGCCATATAGCTTTATTGTTTTTTGAGGAAACCAGTCCTAAGCATGCCGCTCGGATCAGGCCCTTGGCGCTGCTCCTGTGTCTCTTGCTTTTCAGCATGCATCCGCGGACTGCTCATGCCGCACCTCAGGCCGGGCAAATCATTGAAGGGATTGATGTCAGCGGCAACCGCCGCATTCCCACGGAAACCGTAAAATCGCGAATTTATACCCGTGCCGGCGACGTCTACGATGAAGCCGCCCTGCAGCGCGACCTGCGCTCGGTGTGGAACAGCGGCTATTTTGAAGACGTCCGCATGGAGCGCGAGCAGTCGGCCAAAGGCTGGATCATTCATATTTATGTCCGGGAAAAGCCGACGATCCGTACCATCGAATACCACGGCCTGAACGCAGTCTCGCAAAGTGACGTGCTGGACCGCTACAAAAAGGTCAAGGTCGGGCTGACGGTCGACAGCCCTTACGATCCGACGAAGGTCATCAAGGCCAAAGTCGTATTGCAACAGTTGCTGGCCGAGCACGGCCGGCAGTTCGCGCAGATCACCGTGCAGGTGCAACAGGTGCCGCCGGCGTCTGTGGCAGTGACCTTCAACATCAAGGAAGGCCCCAAGGTCAAAGTCGGGAAGATCCGGTTTGTGGGCAATAAGCACGTCAATAGCCGCACGCTGCGCGCGGCCATGAAGAACCTGCACCCGCTCGGAATTCCCAATTCGATTTTCCTCGAAGGAGTTTTTGCCAAGACTTTCGATGCGTCGAAGCTGGAAGAGGACGCCGAGCGCGTCCGCGATGCGCTGCAGTCGCACGGCTACTTCAAGGCTGTGGTGGACGATCCCAAGATCCAGCTGCGCGACACGCACCATACCATTCGCGTTCCCCTGATCCAGAAAGCGAATGGCAAGGCCATGGACATAACCATTCCGCTGGAAGAAGGGGACAAGTACAAGCTGAAGGCGATCACCTTCAAGAACAATAAGGCCATCCAGAACACAGCGCTGCTGCGGAGCATCTTCCCGATCAAAGACGGCGATACGTTTGACACGCACCAGATCCACAAGGGCCTGGACAACCTGCGGAAGGCGTACGGCGAACTCGGCTATATCGATTTCTCGTCGGTGCCGAACACCGAGATCGACGACGAGAAGAAGCTGATTACGCTGAACGTCGAGGTGGAAGAGGGCAAGGCGTATTACGTGCGCCGCATCGAGTTCCAGGGGAATACCACCACGCGCGACCGCGTGATCCGCCGCGAACTGCTGATACAGGAAGGTCAAGTCTTCAACAGCCGCCTGTGGGACATCAGCATTCTGCGCCTCAACCAGTTGAACTACTTTGACGCCCTGAAACCGGAAGACGATACCGAACGCAAACTTGAT
>DASTJB010000137.1:0-5211 GCA_035717005.1 Candidatus Angelobacter sp. | reverse complement strand
GCCTGAGAGCGACTGCATCGCCAGGTAAGGCCATGTGCTGGCCCGGGCACATGCCAGCGCGGCTTCATTTTCGATCTTGGTGTACTCGGCCATCTTCGCGGGCTTCACGGGATCGCGGTAGATCTCCAGGATGGCAGGCGGAGCGGCCTGCGCCTGCTGGGCACGGCCAGGCAAAGTTAGACAAACGACGGCGAGCAGGCAAAGAACAAGACTTTGGCGGGGCATGATGCCCATTTTAACCAGAAAGGAAGAAGATCTAACCACAAAGGACACAAAGAACCCCAAAGGCGCCAAATCATCGGCACAAGCCCCTTTGTGTCCCTTCGTGTCCGTTGTGGTTTCGTTTTCTACCGCGCTGCCGCCGGCACCTTGTTGTCGACGAACGCCACCGCCTCTTCCAGCATCTCCTGCACCAGCTCGGGCGAGGAAGCCTCGGCGTAGATGCGCATGAGCGGCTCGGTTCCGGAGGAGCGCAGCAGGATCCAGGCCTCCGCGCCGCGGTCTTTGATGGGCGCGTCAAGGAAGAACTTGATGCCGTCGAGGTCCTCTTTCTTCAGGATCTTGTAGCGGCCAAGCGTCGTGGTACCGTTGTCCGCAGCTCGCGCGATAGCCGCGTCTTTTACGTCGTTTGGAATGCGCAGGTCGCGCCGGGCGTAGAAGTGCGGCCCGTACTCCGATTGCAACGCCGCCACGAGCTGGCCCAGGCTCTTGCCTTCGTCGGCCATGACGTTAGCGAGCAGGAGCGCATTCAGCAGGCCATCGCGTTCGGGCAGATGCCGCTGGAAGCCGATGCCGCCCGACTCCTCGCCACCGATCAGGATCTGGCGCTCCAGCATGAGATCGCAGATGTATTTGAAGCCGATGCCGCACTCCAGCAGCTTGCGCCCATGTTTGGCGGCAACGCGGTCCAGCATGCGCGTGGTGTTGAAGGCGCGCACCACGTCGCCCGGCCAGTCCTTGTGATACTTAAGCACCCATTGCAACAGGATCGAGAATATCTTGTGCGAGTCAACAAAGCTGCCGTCTTCGGCCGCTGCCCCGATGCGGTCCGCATCGCCGTCCGTGATGAAGGCCGCGTGGCACTTCTCCTTGACCACGATCTCCTGCGCCGCGCGGACGTGCGGCAGGATCGGCTCCGGATTGATCCCGGGAAAGAGCGGATTGACCTCAGCCCGGATTTGCACGTGCGGGATGCCGCGCTGCTTGAAGATCGCTGCCAGCACGTTGCGGCCAGCGCCATACATGCAATCGATTGCAAATTTGAAGTTTGCCTTCGCAATCTTGTCCAGGTCGGCAAATTTGCAGATGGCCTCAACGTACGGCGTCTTGAAATCGGCTTCTTCGATCTTCGCCGTATTCCCCTTCGGCATGGCGCCCGCGCGCACGTTGTCCTCAATCTGCTTGATGATGGACGGCGTGGCCGACCCCCCATAGGTCGCCTTGAACTTCACGCCGTTCCAGTCCCAGGGATTGTGGCTGGAGGTGATCATCACTCCGCCGGCGGTGCGGAGATTCTTCACCGCGTAAGAAAGCGCAGGCGTCGGCGTGTAGTCGTCCGAAATCTTCACCTGTATTCCCGCGGCAGCCAGCACTTCGGCTGCAGCCTGGGCGAAGCGGCGCGAACCAAAACGCGTGTCATAGCCAATGACCAGCCCGCGCGTGGGATCCTCATTCTTCAGGACGTATTCCGCGATAGCCCCGGCCACGCGGCGCACGTTTTCAAAGGTGTAGTCGTCGGCGATTACGCCGCGCCAACCGTCAGTACCAAATTTGATCTGGTCGGTCATTGTTTGTTGCTGGCTCCTCAATCGAGATGCTATCGCCGATTACGCGCGATTACGGCGATTCCTTCACACCAGATCGGTCAATTTTTTCTCATTCAAGTATTTCACAATCTTGCCCACGTCCTGCGAGTGCTCGCGGGTGGTCACCAGGATGGCATCGTCGGTCTCAACCACCACCAGATTGTTGACGCCCACCACGGCCACGAACTTTTCCGGAGCGTAGACGTAGTTCCCACCGGCGTTCGCAGCGTATGAATCTTTGGCCTCCACCACGTTCTTGCCATCGTCTTTGCTCAGGGGTGCATGGTGCTCGTAAAGCGCGGCCCAGGAGCCCAGATCATTCCAGCCGAAATCGGCGCGCAGGCAGAACAGGTTGGATGAATGCTCGCCCTTGGCGGAACGCGGCTCCAGCACGGCATAGTCGATGCTGATGTTTTCGCACCTGGGATAGAGCTGCGCGAATTTCTTCTCGAACTCTTTCGTGCCCCAGGCCGCGGCAATCTGCTCCAGATACGGCGCGGTTTCCGAAAGGTGCTCGCGCAGCGCCCGAGTCAGCGTGCCCGCGCTCCATAGAAAGATGCCGCTGTTCCAGAAATAATTCCCCGCGCTTACGAACTCCTCAGCCTTCTGCTGGTTGGGTTTTTCCGTGAAACGCTTCACGCGCGAAAGTTCGGAATCGACCTGGTCGCCGGTTTCAATGTATCCATAGCCCGTTTCGGCGCGGGCCGGCTGCACGCCCATCACCACTATGTGGTCTTCTTTGGCGGCAATCTCGATTGCGCGTTGCACCGTTTTGCGGAACTTCTTTTCGTCGCTAATCACGTGGTCGGCCGGAAACATGCCGATGATCGACCCGGGCGCGATCCTCTCCAGCAAGAACGCGGCCAGCCCTATGGCAGGCGCGGTGTTGCGCGGCTCAGGCTCCACCACAATCTGCTTTTCCGGAATCTTGGGCAGCTGGCGCTGGATTTCCTGGGCGACGAATTCATTGGTGATGACCCAGAAGTCTTTTTCGCTGCCCAGCGGCAGTAGCCGCTCCACGGTCTTCTGGATCATGGTCTGCTTGCCGTCCAGAGCGAGCACCTGCTTGGCCAGCTTGCGCCGGCTGCGCGGCCAGAAGCGCGTTCCGCTGCCGCCAGCCAAAATCACGGGATAAAAAAGAGGCTTGCTCACCGGGGTACTCTCAACTTAAATATCGATGCTTCGTTCTTCTCCGGTCGCTTCGGCCGCAGCCTTCACAACCAACGCCTTACCTACGGGACCCGGCGGTCGCTTGATGCAGGACCGTGGCCGGATGTTCAACCTTTTCTCCCGGCAGCGAGGCGCAAAGAAATTCCAGCTCCCACTGCGGCCGGAGCGTGAACCTCTCGACCGACGCGGGCACCACCACCGCGTCGCCGCTCGAAAAGGTTACAGGAGCAGCGCCTTCGCTTTCAATGACGCCATAGCCCCGCAGCGCCGTCAGGCACCATACGCTCTTCTTCAGGTGCCGCGGGCGGCGAAATTCCCACGCGCGGTCAAGCCGGAATTGATCGACGATGAAACAGGGCGACGTGATCAGATTGGTCTGCTTCTTGCCGTTCTCGGTCTGCGGCTCTCCGGCCACGACCTTGCCCGCGTGCGTCTGCTCCTTTGTCGCCTTCAGTCCTTCCGTGACATGCAGCTCGCGCGGACGGCCATAATCGTACAGGCGATACGTGGTGTCAGAGTTCTGCTGCGTCTCCACGATCACCGCGCCCGGGCCGATCGCGTGCACCGTGCCGGCATCCACGTAAACCATGTCGCCTGCGCGCACATCGATCCAGTTCAACAGCTGCTCCATGCGGACCTCGCGGATGGCGCGCTCGACGTCGGCTTTCGATGTCCCGGGATTCAGGCCCAACCCGATCTGCGCCCCCGGCTCAGCCTTCAGCACATACCAGCATTCGGTTTTCCCGCACGGCTGGCCCACAGCCGCGGCGGCGTCATCGTCCGGGTGCACCTGGACTGACAGTTTGTCTTGGGGAAAAAGGAATTTGATCAGCAGGGGAAAGCGGCTCTTATTAGAGATGGCTTCGCCGAGCAGATCAGCGCCGAATTCGCGGCTCAGCTCTGCCAGTGTGCGGCCGGCCAGAGGACCATTGGCCACGCGGCAATCGTCGCCTGTGAGCCACGCTTCACCGATGGGATCACCCGTGACCTGCCGCGAGTAGATCGGCGCCAGGTCGCGCGTGCCCCAGACGCGCTCGTGGAACTGCGGCTGCAACAGCAGTGGATACAAGTCAGGCATGCTTTCAAAAGGGGCGATTCGCAGGGACCTGAAAATTAGACTCGCAGAAACGGCGCAGCGTTGTCCAGCTACAGCTCTCGTCAGAGCTTTCCAAACCACTCCTGCATGCGCTCCAGGCCGCGCTCGATCTCAGTGGGCGCCGTCGCGTAAGACAGGCGGATGTGCTCGCGCGTGCCGAAGGCCTCTCCCGGCACCGTGACCACGTGCGCTTCATGCAACAGCCGCCGCGCGATCTCAGCCGCCGACTCGATCCCCGACTTGCCAAAATACGCCGAAACGTTGGGATAAACGTAGAACGCTCCATCCGGCTTGACGCAGGTAATCCCCGGAATCAGCTTCAAATGGCCGAGAATAAGCTCGCGCAGCAGAATGTAATCCTGCTTCATCTTCTCTACGCAGTCCTGCGGCCCCGTGAGCGCGGCCAGGCCGGCCATCTGCACCATGTGGGCCGTGCTGGAGGTGCTCTGGCTCTGTAGTTTGGTCATGGCGCCGATGATCGGCGCCGGCGCAAGCGCGTACCCCAGACGCCACCCGGTCATGGCGTACGTCTTTGAAAGCGAGCCGATGATGACCAGGTGCTGCTTTACGTCGGTGACCGACCCGGCGGAGAAGCGCCGCGGCGTGAAGTTCAGGTACACGTAGCACTCGTCGGCAATCACGTAGATGCCGCGCTTGTTGGCCATGCGCAGAATTGCGGAAAAATCAGCCGGGTCGAGCACCGCTCCGCTTGGATTGTTGGGACTGTTGATGATGATGGCGCGGGTGCGCGGGGTGATCTGCCGCTCGATCATCTCCGGCGTAAGACGGAAGCCCTCCGCCTCCGCTGTTTCCACAAACACGCACTTGCCGCCCGCGTACTCGATGATGTCCTTGAAGGAAACCCAGTACGGGACCGGCACAATCACCTCATCGCCGTGGTCCACCAGCACCTGGAGCGCGTTGAACAGCGCCAGCTTGCCGCCGGTGGAAACCATGGTTTCATGCGGCTGGTACATGGAGCCGAAGTCGGCCGCGTGGCGCCGGACAATCGCATTGCGGAGCTCCTGTATGCCGGCAACAGCCGTGTATTTGGAGAAATCGTTCTGGATCGCCGCGATCGCAGCGTCCTTGATGTGCTGCGGCGTGGAAAAATGCGGCTCGCCTGCGCCGAACTCCACC
>DASTJB010000136.1:0-14110 GCA_035717005.1 Candidatus Angelobacter sp. | reverse complement strand
GCGAGTTCCTGACCATCCGGGCACACTTCTACTACAATCCCGACAAAGCGGACCTGCAGTAAGGCAGCTCTTAGCCCTTAGCTCTTGGCCGATGGCTTTTAGCTTGACCTTTTTAAACGGTTGAGGCTCAGTCTGGACGAGGAGCTGGCCTAAGAATTCAAATTCTTCATTCAGCCATCCTGCAATCGGAAATTGCTTGCCAGAGCCGAAGGCTAAAGGCCCCTGGCTAAGAGCTGTTTTTCTGCATCATCTTCATCAGCGTTCGCTGCGCGAATGGGATGTAGATGAGGGCGGCACATGCACCCAGCGCGAAGCCGAAGCCGATGCGGTCCTGAATAAGTAAAGGTGACATGGCCCAGATCATGTCTAGCACGAACAGCGCGGGAGTAAGTATGCGGAATTTCTGGCCGAGCAGATGATAATCCATGGCGGTCGCCGAGATCAGGTAAAGCCGCACCGCCAGACCCACCAGCGCGGTGGACATGTAGACGGCAAAAGCGGTGTTTCCGGCGCTTCGCCACGCCAGGTGCGAGGCACGGTAGGTGTTCTCCCAACTGAACAAGGCCGAAAGATAAAAAACCAGGTACATGATCTGCACCAGAATGAATAGAAGCCGGGCCGTGGCCCGGCTGGTGCGGGGCAGGGCGGACTGCGCGGGAGTTTCAGCTGAGATCGGGGTGGCGGGAGGAGCGGCCTGCGTTACGATTTGCGGCGGGACCTGCGGCTCAATGATGGGCGGTGTGGCAGCTGTAGCGACTGGCTGATCGAACACAACTTCCGCGCTGCCCAGGAAGCGATACCCGCGTTTAGCGATGGTTTCGATATATCTGGGGCTGCTGGCGGAATCGCCGAGGACGTCGCGCAGTTTGACCATCGCGGTGTTAAGGCCGTGGTCGAAGTCAACAAAGGTATCCTGCGGCCACAGGCGCTGGCGCAGCTCCTCGCGGGTAACGACTTCCCGGGGACGCTCCAGCAGCGCCACCAGGACCTGAAAGGGCTGCAACTGCAACTTGAGGCGGGCGCCGTTGCGCCGCAACTCGGCGGCGCGAACATCGGCTTCAAAATCGTCGAATTTGTATCTTGCGACCGCGGGCATGACGTACGCGCTAGAGTTTAGCATCTGGAGCGCATTTGCCTGAATGCGCCGCCGATCACTGGCGCCGCTCGGTAGAATGTGAATCATGGACGCCCGACGACAGCAGGCGCTTGGCTTGGCCCTGCTGGCACTGCTCATCCTGTTCTTTGTGATGTTGCGCCGCTGGTGGAGCGGCGCATGAGCGATCCCCTGCTGGTCGTGATCCTCGGCCCTACCGCGAGCGGCAAGACGGCGCTCTCTTTACATCTGGCGAAACGCTTCTCCGGAGAGATTGTCAGTTGCGACTCGGTCGCGGTTTATCGCGAATTTGAGATTGGAACCGCCAAGCCAACGCCGGCGGAACGGCAGCAGGCGCCGCATCACCTGATCGACGTTGCTGCACCGGCCGAGGTGTTTACCGCCGGCGATTACTCGCGCCTGGGGAGGAAGGCGATTCAGGAAATCAGTGCACGCGGACGAACCCCGGTTGTGGTCGGCGGCACCGGGCTGTATCTTCGCGCGTTGCTGGAAGGGCTTTTCGCCGGGCCGCCGCGATCGGAAGAGCTGCGCACGAGGCTGCGCGACCGGGAGGCGGAGCGCGGACCCGGGTATCTGCACGGGTTGCTGCGCCGTCTGGATCCCAAAGCGGCGCAGTCGGTGCACGCGAATGACGTGCCGAAGGTGATTCGCGCGATCGAGGTCAGCATCAAGGCCCGAAAGCCCATGACCGATTTGTGGCAGCAGGGGCGGGAACCGCTGCGGGGATTCCGGATTCTGCGCATCGGGCTTGATCCCGACCGCACAGAGCTCTACCAGCGCATCAATGCCCGCGCGCGGGAAATGTTTACGTCGGGGTTGATCGAAGAGAGCAAAACGCTCGCTGGACGGTACGGCGAAGCGGCGCGCCCGCTCACGTCTCTGGGCTACAAGCAGGCGGCACAATTTCTCCGCGGGGAACTTTCACTGGAGAAGGCGATCGAGGCAGCGCAGCAGGGACACAGGAATTATGCCAAGCGGCAGATGACGTGGTTTCGGCGCGAACCGGAAGTGAAATGGTTTGCCGGCTTCGGCTCTGATCCGCAGGTCCAGGAAGCGATCGAGCAGGTAATCGCTTCTGCCCTGGAGTAAGGCGGTTGAAGTATTCAAAAGCGTGCTGCTCGCCGCGATGCATTGTGCGGTCAGATGACGAATCCGTCCTGAACATGCACTGGGCTGCTTTGCCGCGACCCTTCACCCCGCTGCCTTGGTTCTGTTAGGGCGTGTTGGCCGGATCGAGTCCGTGGTGCAGACGGACCCAAACCGGGAGGTATCCGAAAGCACGCCCTCAAGGCTGTGAAGCGCGTTGTCACGCTTGTCCCTTCAACCGCCTAGGTCAGCGCGCCGGCATCAGAGCGCGCCGTGGGATATCTGTATCTGTAAATCGGGCCGCGCCGGCGGCGATGTGACTTGGGACACACATGTTTGTGACCCTTCATCGGCGCAACGTTCGCCGCGCCAACACCAGGATGATCAGCAGCACGATCGCAAGCAGAATGGGCCGGGCCATGGCAATCTCGGCAATGATATCGGCGTGACGACCAACGCCGCCAGTGGTGTTTTCCACTGGTAGATGATGAACGCTGCAATTGCAATCAGCGCTTTCTGATCTCCTCTCTCACCCTGGCAGGCTGGCGGCGACCTCGTCTGGCTGATCTTTTTGGAATTTTTTTATTGACAATGCGTTAAGCGTACCTCAATATCTGGGGTGTAAGTAGGCAACGGTACAATTCGTTGGGCTACTCGAGTGGATGGGGCCCCAGAAAGACACAATTCTCCAAGGAGGCATTCACGAATGGCGACCAAGAAAAAAGCTGCCAAGAAAAAGAAGAAGTAGCCGAGTAGCGGAGCCAAGTCTCCGTGAATTCACAAGGGAAAATAGTTATGACGGGTGTTCGACGAGAACACCCATTTTTATTTTGGCGCGCAGCTCTCAAAGCGCATCACAAAAAGACCGGGGTTTGCGACGCTGCGTTCGCAAGCCCCGCCTGATTTCAAAGCTCCATGATTTGCTCCATAATTTGAAGATGGGCGCGAAGAGCCAACATCGTTTGTTGCGCAAAGCCGGGCGTTTCACGCCAGCCACGCTGCTTTTGGCGATTGCGTTTGGTTTCGCCCAGACTCAATCGAACGCTCCAGCGCCGGCCGCGATCAGCGGCGAGCAGATCATCTCCTTTCTTAATCAGACAATCGTCTGGTCGCGGCAAGTGAGTGCGGAACAACAGCTGGTTACCGAACCCAGTGACGCTCTGTTTTTGAATGACAGCCGGCAGACTTCAGACCAGGTGGTGCGGCTGGCCTTCGAATTTGCGCGCGCGCAGGCGCCGGCCATCCAGGCGGGAACAGGCCTTACAACGGCGCAAGGCGACGCTTCCCAATACCAGCGGCTGGTGGATTCGGCGAACACGGCTGACCAGAAGGTGAAGTCACTGCAACAGGAGCTGGAAGGATTCCGCCAGCAGCTGCTGACCGCGACTGGCCGCAAGCGCACCACGCTGCAAGCGTTGATTTCTGAGACCGAAGGGGAACTGGCTTTATACCAGACGCGCCGCGATACGCTGCGCAACATGCTGCAATTTGCCTCCGGAGCGTCAGCCAGCGGAATGGGATCAGGCAGCCTGCTTTCCCAGGTGGAAGAGCTGGCGCGCAGCGTCCCGGCGGCGAACAGCACAAAGGAAGCGGAGACGAATACGCAAGCGGTCAATTCCTCGGCAGCGGGGGCCGCGACTGCGCGCGAGCGGAAGGAGACGCCCAACGGGCTCCTTTCCCTGGCCACAGACCTCTTCACCTTGCGGCGGAAGCTGCGCACGCTGGATGAGAACCTTCGCCAGAGCGATCTGCTGGCACAAAACGCAAAAAGCCTGCGCGCGCCGC
The DNA here is from genome assembly GCA_035717005.1 of Candidatus Angelobacter sp. GTDB lineage: Bacteria > Acidobacteriota > Terriglobia > Terriglobales > Acidobacteriaceae > Angelobacter. The sequence continues at coordinate 10,125 of DASTJB010000136.1, read as the reverse complement.
TGGTGGCGAAGGTCAGAGAGCTTACGCAAAGAGGGGACGAGCTGGCGGGGCAGCCCGATTCGCAGGATCCGGCGGTGCTGGCGCAGCAGCGCAAAGATCTCGATGCGATCACGGCACAGTTCAAGCAGGTGTCCGCCAGCCTGCTGCCGCTGAGCAAGCAGTCGATTTTGCTCGACGTCTACAAACGCACAACCACGAACTGGCGCAATGCCGTGGACAGCCAGTTTCAGGCAGAGTGGAAAGGTCTGTTGCTGCGCATTGTGGGGCTGGCGCTGATTCTGGGCGTGCTGCTGGGCGTCTCAGAGCTGTGGCGGCGCGCCACCTTCCGCTACATTACGGACGGGCGCCGCCGCTACCAGTTTCTGCTGATCCGGCGGATCGTGCTGTGGTGCCTCATTGCGATCATCGTGGCCACCGCGTTCGCCAGCGAGTTGGGTGCGATCACCACATTTGCCGGCCTGCTCACCGCCGGAATCGCCGTTGCCCTGCAAAATGTGATCCTCTCGATCGCGGGATACTTTTTCCTGATCGGACGTTACGGAGTGCGCGTGGGCGACCGGGTGAACATCAATGGGGTAGCAGGCGACGTCGTGGACATCGGCCTGGTACGCCTGCAGATCATGGAAGTGACCGGGGGCCCGGCGCCGCGACCGACGGGACGCGTGGTGGCATTTTCAAACGCGGTGGTTTTTCAGGCCGGGTCGGGAATGTTCAAGCAAATTCCGGGCACGAACTTCGTCTGGCACGAGGTCACGCTGACGCTTGATCCCAAGAGCAACTACCGCGACGTGGAGCGCCGGATGATGGACGCGGTGAACAAAGTCTTCGCCGAGTATCGTGACAGCATGGAGATGCAACGCCGCAACGTGGAGCGATCATTGAATTCGACGCTCGGCTCATTCACGCCGGAGAGCCGGCTGCAGCTGACGCAGTCGGCGCTGGAAGTCGTGGTGCGCTATCCGCTGGAGCTGAGTAACGCCGCGGAGATCGACAGCCGCATGACTCGCGCGATCCTGGACGGGCTGGAGCAGGACCCCAAGCTGCGGGCGCAGGTTTCCGCCGGTCCCAGCATCAAGACAGAAGAGCAGCCCGCCGAGCCGGACAAGAAATCCGCCTAGTTCCTGCGAATCGCAGTTTTTCCCTTTGAAAATGCGGCCTTCCCCGGCGGTTCCAGCTGAGTGATGTACGTCACATTCAACCTCACGAGCGGTGCGTGATGATGGTTGTTAACCAAGCGTCGCATGACGCAACTGAGAGGATGAGGCCGTTCTGCAACCACCCGCGGACGGCCTCATGCCAACAGATATGAACCGACCCAAGGTAACCATCGACGGCAACGAGGCGGCGGCCTACGTCGCCCATAAGACAAACGAAGTCATCGCAATCTACCCCATCACGCCATCTTCGGGGATGGGCGAGCTGGCCGATCAATGGTCCTCTGAGGGAAAGCCCAATATCTGGGGCACGGTGCCGCGGGTCATCGAAATGCAAAGTGAGGCGGGGGCCGCGGGAGCGCTGCACGGCGCATTGCAGGGCGGCTGCCTGGGTACGACATTCACATCGGCGCAGGGTCTGCTGCTGATGATTCCCAACATGTACAAGATTGCCGGCGAACTCACGCCCGCGGTGATCCACGTGGCCGCTCGCTCGCTGGCCACGCACGCGCTCTCGATTTTTGGCGATCACCAGGACGTGATGGCCGTCAGGCAGACCGGCTGGGCCATGCTGGCCTCGAACTCGGTGCAGGAGGCGATGGACTTCGCGCTGATCGCGCAGGCGGCGACGCTCGAAGCGCGCGTGCCGTTCGTCCATTTTTTTGATGGTTTCCGGACGTCGCACGAGATTGCGAAGGTGGAGCAGCTCGCGATCGAAGACATGCAGGCGATGATCGACGATGGGCTGGTGGCGCGGCACCGCCGCGCGGCGCTTTCCCCGGAGCATCCGTTCATCCGCGGCACGGCACAGAATCCTGACGTCTATTTCCAGTCGCGCGAAGCGGCGAACCCGTTTTATCTGGCTACGCCGGCCATCGTGCAGAACACGATGGACAAATTCGCGGCGATCACGGGGCGCCAATACCGGCTTTTTGATTATGCCGGCGCTCCCGATGCGACACACGTTCTTGTTCTTATTGGCTCCGGCGCGGAGGTCGCGCAAGAGGCGGTTGAGCACCTCAACCGCCGCGGAGCCAAATTTGGCGTGCTCAAGGCGCGGCTCTACCGGCCGTTTTCCGTGGAGCACTTTATTGCCGCGCTGCCGCCGACGGTGGAGGCCATTGCGGTGCTTGACCGCTCGAAGGAGCCCGGCAGTGTGGGCGAGCCGTTGTATACCGACGTGGTGACCGCGCTCAGCGAGGCCGAGTCGCAATCGACCCACCTGATGCAGCCGGTGCCCAGGGTGATTGGCGGGCGCTACGGGCTGTCATCAAAGGAATTCACGCCCGCGATGGTGCAGGGAGTGTTGGCCGAGCTGGGCAAGGAAAAGAGCCGGAGACATTTCACCGTAGGAATTGTGGATGACGTGACCCACCTGAGCGTCGATTACGATCCCGAGTTCTCCACCGAGGAAGCAGACACCGTCCGCGCCCTGTTTTTCGGGCTGGGCGCGGACGGGACCGTGGGCGCGAACAAGAATTCCATCAAGATTATTGGCGAGGGGACGGAGCTGTTTGCGCAGGGATATTTTGTCTACGACTCGAAGAAATCGGGCTCGATGACCACCTCGCACCTGCGTTTCGGGCCCAAGCCGATCCGTTCGAGCTACCTGATCACGCGCGCCAATTTTGTCGCTTGCCACCAGTTCTCATTTCTGGAACGGATCGACGTACTTCAGCACGCAGAGCCAGGCGCAATTTTTCTGCTGAACAGCCCTTTCGGGCCGGAACAAGTCTGGGCACACCTGCCGCGTTCTCTGCAGGCGGAGATCATCCGAAAAAAGCTGAAGTTTTACACGATCGACGGTTACAAGATCGCCCATGATACCGGCATGGGCAGCCGGATCAACACCGTCATGCAGACCTGCTTCTTCGCCATCAGCAATGTGCTGCCGCGGGAGCAGGCAATAGCCGCGATCAAGAACGCCATCGCTAAAACCTACGGCAAGCGCGGAGAAGCGGTGGTGCAGAAGAATTTCGCGGCGGTCGACCGCACGCTGGAGAACCTGTTCGTAGTGACAATCCCGGCGGAGATTTCAAGCCAATTCGACCTGCATGCGCCGGTTCCTGCGAACGCGCCGGAGTTCGTGAAAGACGTGATTGGGCCGATTATCGAGGGGAACGGCGATTTCCTGCCGGTAAGCAGGATGCCTGTCGACGGAACCTTCCCGGCGGGCACGGCGCAGTGGGAGAAACGCAATATCGCGCTGGAAATTCCCGCATGGGACAAGGAGCTGTGCATACAGTGCGGTAAATGCGTGCTGGTGTGCCCGCATGCGGTGATTCGCGCTAAAGTTTATGACGCGGAGAAGCTCGCCCGGGCCCCGGAAGACTTTCTTGCAGCGCCGGCGCGCTGGAAAGATCTGGGCGACAAAAAGTACACGCTGCAGGTCTCACCCGAGGATTGCACCGGTTGCACGCTTTGCGTGGACATCTGCCCGGCCAAGAGCAAGACGGACCCCAACCATCGCGCGCTCAACATGGTGCCGCAGCCGCCGGTGCGCGAGCGCGAAGCGCGTAACTGGGATTTCTTCCTCGGCCTGCCGGAGTTCAATCGGGAAAAGATCTCCATGGGCCAGGTAAAGGACGTGCAGCTGCTCCAGCCGCTCTTTGAGTTTTCCGGAGCCTGCTCCGGCTGCGGCGAGACGCCTTACATCAAGCTGATGACCCAGCTCTTCGGGGACCGCACGATTGTAGCCAATGCCACCGGCTGTTCTTCGATCTATGGCGGCAACCTGCCGACCACGCCGTACACGTTCAACCGCGACGGCCGCGGCACGGCGTGGGCCAACTCATTGTTTGAAGACAATGCCGAGTTTGGCCTGGGCATACGGCTGGCCCAGGACAAGCAGATGGAACGCGCGCGCGACCTGGTGAAGCACCTGGCGGGCACCATCGGAGGAGAGCTGGTTCAGGGGCTGCTCACGGCTGACCAGTCGAATGAAGCAGGCATTCACGCGCAGCGCGACCGCGTGACGCAGCTCAAGAATATTCTGCGGCTGAGCCCGGAGAATATTGATGCACAGGACCTGCTGCTACTGGCCGATTCGCTGATAAGGCGCAGCATATGGATTGTCGGTGGCGATGGCTGGGCGTATGACATCGGCTACGGCGGGCTGGACCACGTGCTGGCCTCGGGCGAGAACGTGAAGGTCCTGGTGCTCGATAGCGAGGTCTATTCCAACACCGGCGGCCAGACATCAAAGTCCACGCCGAGAGCGGCGGTGGCGCGCTTCTCCGCGGGCGGCAAGGCGACGCCCAAAAAAGACCTGGCACAGATGGCAATGGTGTACGGCAACGTCTACGTGGCGCGGGTTGCGATGGGCGCCGGCGATATGCAGACGCTCAAAGCGTTCAACGAGGCCGAATCGTATAACGGGCCGGCGATCATCATCGCCTACGCACACTGCATTGCCCACGGGATCGACATGAAGCTGGGCCTGAGCCAGCAAAAGCTGGCAGTGCAATCAGGACACTGGCCGCTCTTCCGCTTCGATCCGCGTCGCGCGGCGGAAGGCAAGAACCCGATGCAGCTTGACTCCAAAGCGCCGTCGATTCCGCTGGAACAGTATCTCTACAATGAAACGCGCTACACGCAGCTCAAGCAGGGCCATCCCGAAGAGGCCAAAAAGCTGCTGGCGGAGGCGCAGCAGGACGTGGCCGCGCGCTGGAAAATCTACGAAACTTGGGCGGGCATCGGCGCGGATGGTAAGGGATAATAAGAATGCATCGGGCACAGGTACAGGCTGAGGGAACTGCCTGCGCTCTGGAGGGGAAAAGTGAAGACCGTCTTCGTGATTGGCGCGGGACCCGCGGGAATGTTCGCCGCGCAGAAGATTGCCCAGGGCGGGCATGAAGTCATCATTCTCAACCGCGACATTAAGCCCGGGGGGCTGGCCGAGTACGGGATTTATCCCACCAAGGACAAGATGAAGATCGGGCTGCGCAAGCAGTTTGCCAAGGTGCTGAGCCTGCCCAACGTGCACTACTTCGGCCACGTCCCCATAAGCACTCAGTCCGCGGTCACAATTCCAGAGCTGCAGCAGATGGGACCGGCCGCAATCGTCTTTGCCGTGGGCGCGCAGGGCACCAAGAAGCTCGGGCTTACGGGTGAAACTGCCAGGGGAGTTTACGCAGCCAAGGATTTTGTGTACAGCTACAACCTGCTGCCGCCTTTTACTTCTCACGATTTTTCCACCGGCAAGCGCGTGGCGATTGTCGGCATGGGCAACGTGATGGTGGACATCGCCAGGTGGCTGCTGATCGATGCGCCTGAAAAAACAGCGGAAGAAGTGGTGGTGGTGGCCCGCCGCGGACCATTCGAGGCAAAGTTTGACAAGAAAGAGTTCGACTACATCGAGGAATTTCTGGACCGCAAGGCGTTCGACGAAGAGCTGCGCCGCATACAGCCGCAGCTTGCGGCCGTAGGGCAGGACACGAGCAAGTTGGCGGAAGAGACGTTCCCGGTGCTGGCCACCCCGGCGGAAGAACATCCGGCGGGCAAGGCGCGGTTGAAGTTCAGGTTTCTGTGCTCACCCAAGGCGATCCACGCCGGCGCCAACGGCCGTATTGACCGGCTCACGGTCGTGGAAAATGTGCTGGCCGAGAAAGACGGCAGCATTGCTTGCAAGGCGACAGACAAGTCGGCGGAGCTTGATGTCGATACGATGATCTTTGCCATCGGCGATGTGGCTGATCCGGCGGTCGGACTGCCGTATAACCGCGACAGCTACGTGATCAACCCCGATCAAAGCGATCCCAAGCGGGCTGCGTACGAATTGTTCGATCCACAAAGCGGCAAGGTGCTGGAAGGAATGTACGCCGTGGGCTGGGCGCGCAAGGCGAGCGATGGGCTGGTGGGCATCGCAAGGCACGATGCCGAGGTGGGCGCGACGCATGTGCTCAAGTACCTGGAGACGGCGTCCGGCAACCACATCAGCGCGGCGCGGATCCAGAACTATCTTGAGGACAAAGGACTAAAGATCGTCAGCAAGCCCGATCTTGAACACCTGGGCCGCGCGGAAGAGCAAGAAGCGCAGAGGCGCGGCGTGGCATGGTTCAAGTTCGCTGATGACGAGGCGATGCTGGAAGCGATCGAGACGGAAAAGGCCAAGGCGGTCACGGTATAAGCACAACCCCTGGGGAAAAATCGTAATCGCGAATCCGAGTACTGGCGGAATGATGCGAGCAACAAAAACGGCAGCCCAACTTGCGAGCTGCCGTTTTTCCGACGAAGGAGCGCACTCAGAACGCCTTGCAAGAAAAGAAACTCGGGTTGGCTACTGCACGTTCACATTTTCCGTCACCCGATAAAGCTTCCCGGCCGTGTCCCACCCCTGAATGACCATGATGTGCGTTCCTCTTGGCGCGCTCACCGGCTGGTCAAAGACCGGGCCTGACGATTGGCCCACAAGAGCTCCATCCAGGTACACCTTCATGGCGGTGATGGAAGCCGTGTTGTACTGGACGCCGGCAGAGACCCGGAAGGGGCTCTGAACATCGTCCCCATCATTGGGAGTGCTGGGATAGATGCCGGGGTTGCATGTGGTTCCACGCGGCGGACAGCCGCCCTCATAGTACGTCTTGAAGCTCACACTGCTTTTGTACGTTTGGTTATTGGTGTCCACGGCCACGACGTTCAAGGTGTGGTTGCCCGCTGTGGTTTCGATGGCTCCGGCCTGGACCTGAGTCTGTCCCGGCGTGGGAGCAAAGTCGAAAACCGGAGTGGAGCCGAGGAACGCCGTCACGCGCTTGATCGGGGCGTTCCCTTTGAATCCCAGAGAAAGAGCCAGGTTCTGAGAGACCGTCTGGCCTTGCGCTGGAGCGCAGATGCGAACGCCCACAGCCGACGGGGGGCAGGCCGGGAGGTTGCCGGTCACCGCGAAGAACTCTGCTGCCGAGTAGAGCCGCCCGAAATCGTCCCAGGCATTGATGACCAGGTGATGCCAGCCATTGGCGATGCCACCTTCGAACAGGCTGAGATCGGGGCCCGCAGCGTGGAAAACCTGTTTCCCGTCGATATAAACCTTCATGGCGGCGATGGAGCCGGAAGCAGGGTTGGCCGTGGCCTCAATGTGCGGCACCTGATACACGGTGGAACCGGCGCTGGGCTGGCAGATCGCAAGCTTGCCGCTTGCGGGCGCAGGACAGGCGGCGGAAGCAGGCAGACCCGCAAACAACGCGGCTGCGACAATGAAACTTGTTCTCAGGAAAGAGAGTGATGGGTACTTCATGGCGATGGAGCCCTCGGGGAACCGGAAATTTGATCGTGCGGTCTTCCCCAGGAAGAAAGCAATTCAAAAGCCAAGCTGCTGCTCTCGGAAAAATCGCTGCCGGCACGGCGAATGGTGAAAAAAGAGGACAAGGATGAGCATGCGGATGCCTATTCAGGGTAGATGAAGGAGGCTAAAGAGACGCTGAGGCTGGTCGTCGCGCAGAAATGAAATCTCGCTGGCTTACTTCTTGGTGAGACGAAGGCGTTCTTCCTTCAAACCGATGAACCAGAGATAAATGTCATCGACGCGCTTGATGTCTTCTTCCAGAGCGACATGATCGGAGTATTGGCGGATGGCCGTTTCGGGGTGCCGGCGCTTGAGAGTCTGGACCACCTGAAACAGCTCATTCACCTTGGAGTGCATGATGCGCAGGTCAGAAACCAGCCGGATCTCCTCAATCTTGAGATAACGATCGCTCAGCGACTTTTTCATTGCAGACTCTCCGTATTCGGCCCCAGGACCGAGTGTAACATCCTGCGCGGACCGCCTGGCGGCTCGGCCGTTTCGAAGCCAGGTCTGAGCATTGCGAAGGAGCTTTCCGGAAAAAGACGTGTGCGACCTCCTGGACGCTCTGGCTCCGCCCAGTAGTTTAGACGCTGCGTGGAATTGTGCAGGTTCGCCCGCTATTTCACGCCGGAAGCAAATCTTCTATAATTCGCGCTTCACATGAACGAGACGACCAACATAAATACAGCCGAGGCCGCGGCTCCCGCCACAAAATCCGGCCCACTCGATATTATCCAGATCCAGGCCATTCTCCCTCACCGGTATCCGCTGTTGCTGATCGACCGGGTGCTGGAGATCGAGCGCAAAAAGAGGATAGTTGCCATCAAGAACGTCACCATCAACGAACCCTTTTTTGAAGGCCATTTTCCCGGCTTTCCCATCATGCCCGGGGTGCTCATCGTGGAAGCCATGGCCCAGGCCGGAGGCGCGCTGCTGCTCACCGAAGTCGAAGACCGAAGCGGCAAATTGATTGTCTTTACCGGTATTGAGAGAGCGAAGTTCCGCCGTCCCGTGGTTCCCGGCGACCAGCTTCGTCTTGAAGTGGAGATGCTGGTCTGGAAAGAGGTAGGTACGGCCATCGCGGTGCGAATCGGCGGGCAGGCTTTTGTCGACGGCAAGCGGGTGTGCGAAGCCACTTTGAGCTGCCAGCTAGTGGACCGGCCCAGCGGAGAGGCTTCGGCGGCTGAGAGCGAATGATTCACAACACCGCCATCATTGATCCCGGGGCGCGTGTGCCTGAATCGTGCTCCGTAGGCCCGTACTGCGTCATCGGCTCTGACGTTGAGCTGGGAGAAAACTGCGAGCTGATGTCGCACGTGGTGGTGCAGGGCCAGGCGAAGATCGGCAAGAGTAACCGGTTTTTCCCCTTTTGCGCGATCGGCATCGAACCGCAGGACCTGACTTACAGGGGCGAGAAGACCAGCGTTGCTATCGGCGACAACAACGTTTTCCGGGAGTGCGTCACCGTTAACCGCGGCACGGCCAAGGGCGGGGGGACGACGAGGATCGGCAGCCACACGCTGATCATGGCCTATTCGCACGTTGGACATGATACGGTGATCGGCGACCATGCCATGCTGGTGAACGGCGCCACGCTGGCCGGACACGTGACGGTGGAGGACTGGGCGGTGGTGGGCGCGCTTTGCCCGGTACACCAGTTTGTGAGGATCGGCGCGCACTCTTATATTGGCGGCGGCACTGTAGTGACTCAGGATGTGCTGCCTTTTTCCAAGGTCGTGACGCCGCGCCATACCAAGACCTACGGATTGAACGCAGTAGGACTGGAGCGGCGCGGATTTACCAAGGACCGGATCCGCAAAATCCATCACGCCTTTCGCCTGCTGCTGAACGCAAAGATGAACACCACACAAGCGGTTGAAAAGCTCAGGTCAGAGGGAGATCAGGGGCCGGATGTGGCCATGCTGCTGCGGTTCATCGAAGGAGCGGAACGGGGAATTGTAAAGTAAAAGCTGATCAGGCTGCCTTGCGTTCGCGTGCCGGCATCTCGGTCATGTTGTCTTTTGCGTCAGAAGAGGCGTCCAACTCGGGGTCATTTTCGGGGGCGGGATTTTTCAGCAGGACGTCAGCATAGCCCAGGTAATGGCGCACAAAGCCCTGTTCTTCCGGCCGCAGCTCAGGATCGACTTCGTCAATCACCTGCTCTTCGGCCTGTTTCTGCAGACCGGGAAGGTGATACTCATTACGCCGCCGCTTGAAAGGAACGAGATTGGTGCTGTCGAGGTGATCTACCATTTCGAGTACTTCCATTTCGAGTACTTCGGGCTGTTCGGTGTTTACTTCTAGGTTAAGATGCGACAGGGATTTTTTAGATGCCTTGCCGTGGCACAAATTGGCGCACCTTTGAAATATGGATCTAGCAGAAAACAAAAAACTTGGCTTGATCGCAGGAAACGGAAGTTTTCCCTTGTTGCTGCTGGATGCGGCCTGCGCTCAGGGGGCGCAGGTGGTGGTGGCTGCCATCAAGGAAGAAACCTCGCCTCTGATCGAAAATCGCGGCGCCATCGCGGTGCACTGGCTTTCTCTGGGAGAGCTCGGCAAGCTCATTGAGACCTTCAAACGCGAAGGCGTGAGCACCGCGATTATGGCCGGGCAGGTCAAGCACAAGCAGATTTTTTCCGCGATCCGCCCGGACTGGCGCCTGGCGAAGGTGCTCTTCTCACTGGGAACGCG
>DASTJB010000135.1:0-8682 GCA_035717005.1 Candidatus Angelobacter sp. | reverse complement strand
AGAAAAATCAGCCACAGAAGGTCAAGCCAGCGCGGAGTTGCGCGTTCTCGCATAGGGACTGGATAAAATTTACCATGAGAGGCGGCATTCAGCGCCCAGCCCTTAGCCGTTAGCCTTTAGCCCTTGGTTCTAGCCGTTAGGGTTTATCCGTCAGTATAAACAGCAATTCTTGAAAGGAACCCAATGCGAAATTATCGAGACTTGCAGACTTGGAACAAGGCGCACAAACTCACGCTCGATCTCTACAAGTCATCAAGAAGTTTTCCGAAGGAGGAATTGTATGGTCTAACCGCTCAATTGAGGCGCGCTGCATCGTCCATTGGCGCCAACCTGGCTGAGGGCTGTGGTCGTCAGTCTAATTCCGAGTTTGCCAGATTTGTAAGGATCGCAATGGGCTCAGCCAGTGAGCTCGATTACCATCTTTTACTCGCGAACGATCTCGGCTTGCTCGAATCCGCTGCATACCAACATCACATCGCTATGCTTACTGAAGTACGAAAAATGCTTGCGTCTTTGCTGGCAACCATCGAAATTGAAGTACCTGCAAAAAGCAAGGCCATGGCTAAGAGCTAAAGGCTAAAGGCTAATGGCTAATGGCTAATGGCTGATGGCCAGCAGCTTTTCAATCTTCTCGCTCAGCGCCTGGAAGGTGAACGGCTTTTGCAGAAAGCATGTAGGATCCAGCGTGATTCCGTGCCGTGGCATGTCGTCATTGGCATAACCGGAGATCATCAGCACCGCGGTCCCGGGACGCGTCTTTCGCACGTGCTCGAGCACCGCGCGTCCGCCCATTTTGGGCATCACAATGTCCGAAATCACCAGTGAAATCCGTTCCTGGTGCTTGTCAGAAATTTCGATCGCTTCTCTCCCGTCGCCTGCGGTCAACACGCGATAGCCGCGAGCCTCCAGATACTCGGCGGTTGCATTCCGCAAATCCTCTTCATTGTCCACCAGCAGAATGGTCTCGTCTCCCGTGACCGGCGGCATGTGCGAAACCTTCACCGCCAGGTGTTCCGCGCTGGCGCCGGCCACCAGGGGCAGGTAGACGTTGAACGTCGAGCCCTGCTGCGGCGCCGATCGCAGCGTAATATATCCGCCGCTCTGCTTCACGATTCCATAGACCGTCGAAAGCCCCAGGCCTGAACCCGTTTTCTTCGTGCTGAAAAAAGGTTCAAAGATGCGCGATTGCACTTCCGGCGTCATGCCCGTCCCGGTGTCGCTCACACTCAGGCAAACGTAGTTGCCGGCCGGCAAGTCCATGCTGTCTTCCACGCTTTTGTGTCTTTCGATTGTTATCGTGAGCCGACCGCCCTCGGGCATCGCCTCGCGGGCATTCGTGGCCAGGTTCATGATCACCTGCTCCAGCTGGCTCTGGTCGCCGCGTATCAGCCCGGGATCTCTTTCCGCCTGCACCGCCAGCTGGACCTCATCGCTCACCAGGCATCGAACCATGCTGCTCATCCCGTCAACGATCTGGGAAAGATCCAGCAAGCGGAGCGTCATCACCTGCTTGCGTCCAAAGGCGAGAAGCTGGCGCGTAAGTGTGGCCGCCTTCTCCGTGGCGGAGATGATCTTCTCCGCGCGCGCGCGGTCCGAAAGTTGCGCCGCCTGCAATTGCAGCAGTTCGGCATAGCCACTGATGACGCCCAGGATGTTGTTGAAGTCATGGGCCACGCCTGCTGCCAGCCGGCCCACCGCCTCCATCTTTTGCGACTGCCGCAGCTGCTCTTCCAGGCTCTTCTGCTCAGTTACGTCGCGCAACATGGCCAGATGCTGCCCGGGAAGCACGTTGGCGGTGAAACAGTAATCGACGAGTCTGCGGTTGCCGTTGGTCAAGCGGACCCGGAACTGGCCGCGGCCGCTGCCCACTCCGCTCAGGCGCTCCCACTCTTCCGCAAATTCGGCTTCGCAGAAGTCGCACAGCCTGCGTCCGATCAGCTCTTCCCTGGCTACGCCCACCAGCGCCGCCGCCGCCGCATTTGCCTCCAGACACTCACCGCTGCCTTCGAAAATGACGATCCCGTCCAGCGAATTCTCAAAGATCGCGCGCACCGTTGTCTCGCTCTGCCGCAGCGCATCTTCCGAGCGCTTGCGTTCCAGGGCATAGCGAATCGCGCGCAGCAATAGCTTGCCGTCAAAGCTTCCCTTCACCAGGTAGTCCTGCGCGCCTTCGCGCACCGTGCGGATCGCGAGCGCCTCGTCGTCTGACCCGCTCAGCACCAGAATGGCGGCCCTGGGCGCCGCTTCGCGCACGGTGCGGAATGTCTCGTAGCCGCAACTGTCGTCCAGATTCAGGTCCAGCAGGACCACGTCGGGCCGCTCCGCTGTCCTCAAATGCTCGAGCGCCTCCGCCAGCCGCGACACGTGGCTGCAATGCAGGTTCCCGCAGAGCCCCCGCAACAGCCCGCGCACCATCGTCGCGTCAACCGGGTTGTCCTCCACCAGCAGCACGCTTATCAGCGCCGGCTGCCGGCTTTCCATCACCGATGTTGCCACCTGCATTCCTCTGTTACTGGCCCGTCTATCGCTCGGCCGGCGTGCTCTCGACTATCGCGCCATTTCGCGCAGCATTCCGTGGAGCAACTGCAAAAGTTTATCGACTTCCTCCTTCAGCGTTCGCAGCGCGCTCTCCGCGCCGCGAAGCGTGCCGCTCTTGCCCAACTGCTCCAGGTCTTCAGCGGCGGCCGCCGCACTGTGCGCGGAAAACTGCAGTACTGATCCCTTCACCTTGTGCGCTGCCTTCGCCAGCCCCACGGCATCGCTGTTTTCCATCGCGCCTTCCGCGCGTGCCACCATGGCGGGTACTTCTTCTTCGAAGACTCGAACTAACTCGCGCAAGAGGTCCGCGTCTCCATCCACGCGCTGCCAAAGCGCCTCCGGATCGAATCCGGCGCTCTGCAGACCCGCCCAGGCTGGACCATGACCGCTCAAGATAAGGCAATTATCTAACGATTTGGAACTTCCGGGCCGCTTTTTTGCAACACAACGTCCGCCCGTCGCCACCAATCAACGACTCTGATATTCAACAATAATCTGCTAAACGGTGAGTTCCGTTTTGGTAAAGGAATGTTGAATTTTGGAGCGGGAGACGGGGATCGAACCCGCGACGTCCAGCTTGGGAAGCTGGCATTCTACCACTGAATTACTCCCGCTCATTTTGGGGGTAACTTCCGTGATTGTAGCACCTTGCGGGTGGCATTAAAAACCCGGGCTGCGCAACCAAGCCGGGACCTTCTCCGTCGCCAGACCAAGATGCACCTCATCAAAGTGCCGCGCATTTTCCGGCTCGGCTGATCCGACAAAGATCGCCTTCGCCGGCCGCGGCCGGTGTTTCAGCATGGCCACAAAGCCCGCCACCGGTTGCACCGATCCTGATGTGCCGATAGCAACAAACACCTCGCATTTCTCCAGCTCCGCATTGACCCGGTCCAGCTCATACGGCTGTTCGCCAAACCAGCACACATTCGGACGCAGCAGCGCGCCGCAGTCGCAGCGTGGCAGCTCGCCAGAAGAATAGACATTCGTGTCTTGAAACGGTCTCCGCCCGCATCCGCCGCTGCACCGGCTCTCAAACAGCTTGCCGTGAATGTGAACAATGTTCCGCGATCCTGCGGCCTCATGCAAACCATCAACATTCTGCGTGCAGAGAAAGAAACTGCCCGGCCCGCATCCTCGCTCAAGCTCCGCCAGCGCCGCATGCGCGGCATTCGGCTGCGCGCCGGCCGCCCTCGCGCGTCGGTCAGAGTAGTACCGCCACACCAGCTCCGGGTCACGCTCCCAGGTCTCAATGTTCGCCAGCTCATAGTGGTTGTGGCCGCGCCAGTTCGTGCCCTGAAAGACAGGGATCCCGCTCTCTGCGCTGATGCCGGCCCCGGTCAGAACGAAAATGCGGCTGCTCTGCTTCACCCGATTTGATTCTATGGGATGATCAGGTCCGTGCGCCTTTGCGCGGCCTCATTTGCCGCACTACTGCCGCGAGGCCGGCGGCACCAGGTTGTTTGCACGATAGTAGACCACAAGCTGGCCATAGTGCTCGGCGCTGTGCTCGATGACGAACGTCCAGATGGTGGAGTTGTGGGCCAGCCGGTTGCCGAAGAATTTTGTTGTCTTGTCCAGACCTGCGTCACCCTGCTGCTGAATCACTTTCGCCCCGTCGGCAATCGCCTCCTGCACGAACTTGACCACGTCGGCCTTGGTCTTGAATTGGTCGCGCGTAGGATTGTCGCCCGCGCCGAAGTCAGGCCCCAGGTTTGATCCGGAAATCCTTCGTATCAGGATGAAATCCAGTGCGGCGGCATGAAGAAGATTCAGGGCGAATGTGCGCTGGTCCTTCTGCACCTTAAAATCGTACTTGTCTTCGGGAAAGTCCTGCGCCATGGCAACCAGTTTGTTCCCGATATCGTTCCATCTTTCCAACATCTCATCGGAACGGGAACGCGCAGGCCCCGGAGGCTGGTTTTGAGTTTGGGACTGCACATGAAGGTTCATTCCGACGGTAGCAAGGAGAGCAAATGTAACTAGCGCAAGCGCGGGCCGATTCATTGTAGATTGCTCCTTAATTTGATCTGCTTTTCAGAACCCCGTGGAAGTTAGACGTGGCGCTCGCCCCAAGGTATGAGCAAAATCTCTGATCAACAATTGAAAACCTGCAGCGGCTGGAAATGGATCCCATGGCGGCTCAATAATGGTAATCCGCCAATTTCCGTTGGCCTATAATCGTAGTAGCTGAGGGCAGCTATCATGCGTCTTTTTCCCCAGACACGTTCCTTTGCGCTCTTGATCGTATGTGCGTTTCTCTTCGCCGCGCGCCCGGCCTCCGCGGACGTCCTGAAGGTCTCGCTCGACGACACTATCAATCCCGTAACCGCAGAGTACATCGACCGCGCCATCGACGAAGCCCAGCGCAGCCACGCTGACGCTGTGCTGATCGTTCTGGACACGCCGGGTGGCACCCTCGGCTCCATGGAAAAAATCATCCAGAAAACTCTGGCCTCTCCGGTCCCCGTGATCGTCTACGTCACTCCCGCGGGCGCCGATGCCGGTTCAGCCGGATTCTTCATCCTGGAAGCCGCTGATATCGCCGCCATGGCCCCCGGCACACACGCCGGCGCGGCCCACCCGGTCAGCGGCGACGGCAGGGCTCTGGATCCGATCATGAAGGAGAAGCTGGAGAATTACGCCTCATCGCTGCTCCGCTCCTATGTCGGGAAACGCGGCCGCAACGTCGAGGTGGCGGAAAGCGCCATGAAGGAATCCAAGGCCTTCACCGCGGAGGAATCGCTGGAGAAGAACCTGATCAACATCGTCGCCCGCGATAGCGCTGACCTCTTTGCCCAGCTCGATGGCAAGCCCATCACGCGGTTCGACGGCTCCAAAACCGTGCTTCATCTTGCCGGGAAACCCATGCGTTCCTTCGATATGACTGTCCGCCAGCACGTGCTCGGCTTCCTCATGGACCCCAACGTTCTCTTTTTGCTCTTTACCATCGGCCTGCTCTCCATCTATTTCGAATTCAATCACCCCGGCGCGGTGGCGCCCGGCGTACTCGGCTTTATTGCCATTCTCCTGTTTTTTTACGCGCTCAACCTGCTTCCCTTCCGCTCCGTCTCGCTCGTTCTGATCCTTTTGGGCTTCGCCTTGTTCGTCCTGGAAGCAAAATTCCCCAGCCACGGCGCGTACGGCATCGGCGGAATCGTCTTGTTGACTCTGGGCGGCCTGTTGTTGGTAGACGGGCCCATCCCCGAGATGCGCGTCAATCTCTGGACCGCTCTCGGCGTAAGCATTCCCTTTGGCGCGATCACCGTTTTCCTTATGTCTATCGCCCTGAAGGCGCGCCGCAACAAAGTTGTCACCGGCGAACAAGGCATGATCGGCGAAATTGGTGTGGTAACTTCCCCGCTCACGCCCGCAGGCAAGGTCTTCGTCCAGGGCGAACTCTGGGACGCCGTCTCACCGGTGAACGCCGATTCGGGCAGCAAGGTGGTTGTGCGGCGGGTGGAAAACCTGGTGCTTCACGTGGAACCGGTGCGTGAGGCGGTCCAACAGTCCGTGGTTGTAGGATGATTTTTTGCTTTTGTCATCCGGGTACCATAGAATCCGTTCGAATCCATACTTGAACCAATGGAGGCGCCGTGGGAATTTTCGGTCTAGCTGCAATCGTCATCATCCTTCTCTATTTCATCAATTGCATCAAGATCCTGCGCGAGTACGAACGCGGCGTGATCTTCTCCCTTGGCCGCCTGCAGCAGGACGCGAAAGGTCCTGGCCTGATCTTTGTATTTGCACCTGTACAGAAAATGGTCCGCATCGACCTGCGCCAGCAAGCGCTTGAAGTCCCGCCCCAGGACATCATTACCCGCGACAACGTTACGCTGAAGGTCAACGCCGTTATCTACTGGCGCGTGGTGAACGCGCCGCAGGCCGTCGTCCAGGTGCAGAATTATTACTGGCAGACGCAGCAGTTTGCCCAGACCACGCTGCGCTCCGTGCTGGGTGAAGTCGAACTTGACGAACTGCTCGCCCATCGCGACAAGCTGAACACCCGCATCCAGAGCATTCTTGACCAGCACACCGCGCCTTACGGCGTGAAAGTCTCGAACGTGGAGGTCAAGCAGGTCGATCTGCCCGAGTCCATGCTGCGCGCCATGGCCAAGCAGGCTGAAGCCGAGCGCGAGAAGCGCGCGAAGATCATCCACGCCGAAGGCGAGTTCTCCGCCTCGCAGCGGCTGCAGGAGGCCGCGCACATCCTGTCGGGTGAACCCATCGCCATCCAGTTGCGCTATCTGCAGACGCTCACCGAAATCGGCGTGGAAAAGAACACCACTATCGTCTTCCCGTTACCGGTGGACATGATCTCGGCCATTACTAAAGCCCTCAACCAAGTTGGTAAATAGAGTTTGGGGGAAATCGGGTTACACTGGAGCCAACAAGAGGTGACTAATGGCCGCTGGGACACAAATGTCTGAATCCAGGGACTCCGATCAATTACGCGATACCGAAATCACTTTAGGCACAGGCAAGCTGCTGGGAATTTTCTTCTTCCTGGCGATCCTCTGCGGCGTCTTCTTCACCCTGGGATACATGCTGGGCAAGAGCACGGGATCAGGCTCGACCGCCGAGATCGTGGGCACGGTCCCCTCCAGTGGCAGCGCCGCGGGCAAGCCCACCGCGGGAAACAAAGCAACCCAGGCCTCGGCACAGCCCTCCTCTGACGCGACGCATGCACCTTCTGCGCCGGCCGGCGGCGATTCCAGCAGCGCAAAAGCTCCTGACGCCTCCTCCGGCCAGCCACCCGCTTCCAACAAGACACCGGACCAATCCAACACCGCAGCCACCAGCGGCGACAAGAGTACGCCTTCCGGCTCGTACATGGTCCAGGTGGCAGCGGTATCCAAGCAGGAAGACGCGGAGTTCCTGAAGTCTGCACTGCAGAAAAAGCAGTATCCCGTCTTCATCGCTACCAGCGCGAACGATCCGCTCTTTCACGTGCAGGTCGGCCCGTTCACTGATCGCAAAGACGCCGAAGCCATGAAGACCAGGCTCGCCGCCGATGGGTACGGCGCGATTGTGAAATAGTTTTTTCCGAAGTCCCGAGCGGAGCGAGGGATCCCTACTCGCGAGAACCACCGTCCAGTGACGGTTCCCTTTTCCAGAGTTGCCCTGCGCGAACAACTTCGCAATGGTAGCAACCACTGTTGTCGCCGTCCTTGTTGTACCACGCATGCTCCGCACCGCGTGATTCGCAATCTTTGCCCTTAGCAATCCACCAACACAGAGGACGCGGAAGCAAGCGCCGCAGATTCGTTCTCCACGCATATGGATGGTCCCAGCCGAATCTAAATTGGAAACCCATCACTGTCCCATCACTTACAGCTAATCCGTATCAAACCTCTCCTCCCGGAACGGGTCCCCATACATGTGATACCCATTCTGCTCCCAGAAGCCCGGGACATCGCGCTCGGTAAACTCCAGGCCGCGCACCCACTTCACTGACTTCCAGGCATAAAGATGCGGCACGATCAGCCGCAGCGGGTAGCCGTGGTCCGGCGTCAGCGGCTGGCCATCATGGTGCGTGGCGAACAGCACATCATCGCGGTCGAGGTCGGCCAGCGGAACATTCGCGGTGAAGCCCTGCTCCGCGTGGACCAGAACATATTTCGCCTCGGGCTTCAGCTTTACCAGCTTCAGCACTTCCTTAAAAGCCACGCCTTCCCAGTCGTTATCGAAGCGGCTCCAGCGGGTCACGCAATGAAAATCGCTGTGGGTTTTGACCTTCGGGAGACGATTGAACTCTTCCCAGGTGAACCGGACCGGCTGCTCCACCAGTCCGCGAATGCTGAAATCCCATTTCGCCGGGTCAAAGCGCGGCACCGAGCCGTAGTGCAGCACGGGCCACTTCAGCGTGAGCGACTGCCCCGGCGGAAGCCTCCCATCACGCTTCATTTCCTGCTCTTTTTCCCGCCGCTCGTTGCCGGCGAAGATGCCGCTGGTCTCATCCATAATCAGATTGTATGAGATGCACTCAAGCGCGCAAAGTTGCGACCTGCACCCTTCGCCAGGGGAGCATCTTGACCAGTGTCCGTTAGATCGATAGCCTTCAATCCATGGCATTCAGAGAGAAACATCTCGTCGCCGCGCTCAAGGCCGTTGCCGATCCCGCGCGCCTGAAGATCCTGCGCCTGC
>DASTJB010000134.1:0-2865 GCA_035717005.1 Candidatus Angelobacter sp. | reverse complement strand
GTAGATGGGCGGGTTGAGGAGCGCAACCTCGGTGAGCATGACCACGCGGCAGTCCAGGCGGCACTGATTCTATGGTTTGGCCAACGCCAGAAGGAATGGCATATTGAGGTTCTTCCCGAACAACGGATGCGCACCTCGCCTACCAGGTATCGCGTTCCCGACGTTTGTTTGGTCTCTCTTGCGGAGCCAGTTGAGCAGGTCCTGACCAAACCGCCCCTGGCCTGCATCGAGATTCTGTCTCCGGAAGACACGCTCCGGCGCATGCGGGGCTCCCCTGAACGCGCCGCTGTTGCGCGTTCTGGGGCGGAGCAGCGTGTGGATGACTATCGCGACTTTGGTGTGCCCAACATCTGGATCCTCGATCCCGCTACGGAAAAGGGCTACGACTGTACCTCTTCCGGCTTTCTTGAAGCCACGGAATTCGCAATTTCTGGCACTCCGATCCGCCTGGTGCTTGCAGAACTTTTCGCCCGAATCCGAAGGTAGGTCAGTCACTAAGCTCCCGGCGTCGTCTCTGCCGGCGGCGGCTCCCACGGGCCGCACCGTCCGCGCCAGCGCTGGCGCATTTTCTCGCGCTCTTCCGGCGTCATCTGCTCCCAGCGTTCGTTCATGCGCTCCATCATCCGCCGCCGCATGGCATGGCGAGGTCCGCCGCGCCAGCCATGGTGTCCAAACAGGATCCGGCACAACAGCAGGATGCCCAGCCCCTGCCAGAACGTGATCATGCGCCATCCGAACAGCGGCGGCACCAGCCAGTTCCACAGCAGCTTCACGATCTCGCCGCCAAGGAAAATGAACAACGCCATTCCCACAATCCCCACCGGGATCATCCACAACAATCTCCGCCCTCTCGGCCTCATAAACGTCTCCTCATGCTTTCGTAAATTCGTTGTAAATCTCCCGCAATCGCTCGCGCAGGTGCAGGACGGCATAGCGTTTGCGTGAGAGCAGCGTATTCACGCTCACGCCGCTCTCCTCGGCCATCTCCTTAAAGCCGCGGCCTTCCAGTTCGTGCGCCACAAAAACCTCGCGCTGCTCCGCGGGCAGCTCCTCAAGCGCCGCTTCAAGTTCGTCGAGCAGCAGGTTCCGCAGATAAGCTGCTTCCGGCCCCGCATCCGGAGAAGGCAGCAGCTCTTCGATCTGAAGCAGCTCGCCCTCTTCGCCTTCCACCGCGTGATCGCTGAACGTCTCCGGCTTCTTCTTGCGAAAAAGATCGGTGATGCGGTTGCGCGCCACGCTGAACAGCCAGCCCGTCACGTTACTGATTGGCATCAGCAGCCGGTTGGCCTCAACCAGCCGGTAGAAAACGTCCTGAACAATGTCTTCGACTTCGGACGGATCGGGCACGCGCCGCCGGATGAAGTTGCGCAGCCGCGGCCGCTCCTTCACCACGATCTCGGCGATTTTCTGGTCCTGCTCGGTCATCGCTGCGATGCTCACCGGCCCGCCCATCCAGTTGTGAAGACGAACAGCAGGCCGGAATATTGTAGAAGTAGGCAGTTTTCGAAAAGATAGGTCAAGACTCATCCCGGGAAAAACCTCACCACGGATGAACACGGATTGAACGGAGTACCAAAGCCAAATGCACTGCCATTATCCGTGTAAATCAGTGTGATCCGTGTTCATCCGTGGCATGGCTTTGCGTTCAGATGACCGATGGACGGGGCCCCCGGGCCGCGCCGCCTTTGCGCGGGCTGGGGTGGGATGAACCGATGACCCGATTCTGTTACACCGGCCCGCGCGAGCGCCGCAGCCGCACCGCTGCGAACAGAAAAGCCGCCGCGATCGCCAGCCCGATCCACAGCCCCGGCAGGCCCAGAAACTCCAGCGGTCCCAGCGCCGCCATGACGTCCATCACGCTTTTGGATTGCGCCATCGCCGGCGTTTCCGGCCCGGCCAGCCGGTGCAACAGCAGGTTGAAGAAATGGTTGCTGTTGAAGATCGCCATCTCGAATCCGCCGATAAGAAACGGAGGAAGAAAAGCCCACACCAGCGGTGCGCGCGGCACGGATGCTGAGACAAACAGCAGCCAGCCATAAAACGGCGCGTACCAGAGACCGTGGACGGTCACAATGTGATAGAGCATTAACAGCGAATCATGAAAGATGGAAGCATGGGTCCATAGCGTGGATGTGCCCAGCCCGCTTCCCAGCAGGAGCACGCTGCTCAACGCCAGCATGAGCACCTGCGTCGCCAACGTGATCGCAAAGCTCAGCAGGGGCAGGATCACGAACGGAATCGTCACTTTTGAGAGCACCGTGATCAGGTCAGAGACCGGCATCGACTTCCAGAAGAGGATGCTGCGGTCGCGCCTCTCGCCGTAAAGCGCGTCCAGGCAGTAGTACAGTCCCACGATGAACCCCGTTCCCATTACCAGTGCCGCCGCGAAATCGTAGGGCGCCGTGAGCAAGCCGTGCAATTTCTCCGGGCCCGTGGGCCACACCCCATGCATCCGGTACCGCACCACGATCACCTGGACCAAATAGAAGAACAGGTAGATCAAGGCCGCCAAAATTGGCGCGCCAACAATTAGCCGGTGTTCCCAGAGTTCCCGCCGCACTGACCACAGGAACGGCCGGGTTGGGGCGGTTCGCGCCAGCTCCGCCCCCTGCAATTCATGCACGCTATTAGCCGGAGTACTCATTGTGCCGCTCCCTGCGACTGCTGGTTGCCCACGACTGCCACAAAAAGATCGGCGATGCTCGGCGTGCGCACCTCGCCCAGCGCCGCCAGTTGCTGCCGGTCGGCCTTTTCGAACAGGAGAATGCTCCGCCCCAGCGCTTGCCGCTCGTAGATCGGCTTGAGCACGCGCGCGGCCGCCAGCCGGTCCGGATTCACCATAACCTCCACGTAACGCGACTCGAA
>DASTJB010000133.1:0-21263 GCA_035717005.1 Candidatus Angelobacter sp. | reverse complement strand
TACCAGCTCCGTTCTCAAGTATTCCCTGGAGCCCCGGAAGAAACGCGCCCAAGCTCCTTCAGGCCCGTACTTCTCAACGAATTCAGTTACCCTGTCCTGCCGAACCCAAAATTCCCAGACGATCACGTGCTCGGTCTTACCGGCCAACGGTCTTGCCTTGCACCTTGGCGATGATCTCTTCGGTCACCGCGCGTGGGGCCTCGTCATAATGCGCAAAGTGCATGGAGAAAGTCGCGCGTCCCTGCGTGCTCGAGCGCATATTCGTCGCGTAGCCGAACATCTCGGCCAGCGGCACCAGCGCCTTGATCACCTGCGAGCCGGCGCGATGCTCCACGCCTTCAATGCGTCCGCGGCGCGAATTCAGGTCGCCGATGATGACGCCCATGAACTCCTCCGGCACCACCACCTCTACCGACATGATCGGCTCCAGCAGCACCGGCGAGGCCTTGCGCGCAGCCTCTTTGAAGCCCATCGAGGCCGCGATCTTGAACGCCATTTCGTTCGAATCCACTTCGTGGTAGCTGCCGTCGTACAGCGTAGCCTTCACGTCCACCAGCTCGTAACCTGCCAGCACGCCGCCTTCCAGCGCCTCACGGATGCCCTGCTCCACCGGCTTGATGTATTCCCTGGGCACCGAGCCGCCGACAATCTCATTGACAAACTCAAAGCCCTTGCCTTTTTCATTGGGCTCTACGCGCAGCTTCACGTGGCCGTACTGGCCGGAGCCTCCGGTCTGGCGAATATATTTGCCTTCGGCTTCGGCGTGGCGGCGGATGGTCTCGCGGTACGCCACTTGCGGCTTGCCGACGTTGGCCTCCACCTTGTACTCGCGCTTCATGCGGTCGACGATGATTTCCAGATGCAGCTCGCCCATGCCGCTGATGATGGTCTGGCCTGAATCCGGATCAGTCGCGACCTTGAAGGTCGGGTCTTCCTGCGCCAGGCGGTGCAGCGCCACGCCCATCTTTTCCTGATCGCCCTTGGTCTTGGGCTCGACGGCAACCGAGATTACCGGCGCGGCAAAGGTGATCGACTCCAGCAGGATCGGCGCTTTTTCCGAGCATATGGTGTCACCCGTGGTGACGTTTTTCAGGCCCACACAGGCGCAGATGTCGCCCGCATAAATCTCGTTGATCTCCTCGCGCTTGTTGGCGTGCATCTTAAGCAGGCGCCCGATGCGCTCGCTCTTGCCGCGCGTCGCATTCAGCACGCTGTCACCGGTCTTCAACTGGCCGGAATAGACGCGCACAAATGCCAGCTGGCCCACAAACGGGTCAGCCATGATCTTGAAAGCCAGGCCGGAGAAAGGCTCTTTGTCCGCGGTCTGGCGGACGAGCTTCTTTTCCGGATGATCAGGATCCACGCCTTCAGTCGGCGGGATGTCCAGCGGCGAAGGCAGATAATCGACCACTGCGTCCAGCAGCGTCTGCACTCCCTTGTTCTTGAACGCCGTTCCACAGAGTACCGGGAACAGCTTGAGCGCGATCACGCTTTTGCGCAGCGACCCACGCAGCTCGTCGGCCGTGATGGTCTCGCCTTCCAGGAACTTATGCAGCATCTCGTCGTCGTTTTCGGCGACGGACTCAACCAGCTGCGCGTGGAATGCTTCGGCTTTTTTCTTGAGCTCGGCGGGAATCTCTTCCACTTCGTACTTGGCGCCCAGGGTTTCATCGCGCCAGTAAATGGCCTTCATGTCGACCAGGTCGACGACGCCTTTAAAAGCTGCTTCTTGTCCGATGGGAATCTGAATGGCTACGGGGCGGGCATTCAAGCGTTTGCGGATGGTATCGATGGCGTGCTCAAAATCGGCGCCCATCTTGTCCATCTTATTAATGAAGCAGATTCGGGGAACGCCGTATTTATCGGCCTGGCGCCATACGGTTTCCGACTGCGGTTCCACGCCGTGCACGGCGTCAAACACGGCGCAGGCGCCGTCAAGCACGCGCAGCGAGCGCTCCACCTCGGCGGTAAAGTCCACGTGGCCGGGCGTGTCAATGATGTTGATGCGGATGTCGCGCCAGATGCAGGTGGTGGCGGCGGAGGTGATGGTGATTCCGCGCTCCTGCTCCTGCTCCATCCAGTCCATGGTGGCAGTGCCTTCATGCACTTCGCCGAGCCGGTGCGTAATGCCGGTGTAATAAAGGATGCGCTCAGTCGTAGTGGTCTTGCCGGCATCGATGTGGGCCATGATGCCGATGTTCCTGCAGCGCTCTAATGGTACTTGTCTGGGCATTTTCCTGAAATTCTTTCGCTTCTCTAAATCTTTTTGTATTTGGCTCTTGGCCCGAACTGTTGTCGCAACCGGTTTGGCTAATTGCCAGTTGCCAATTGCTAATTGCTACCAGCGATAATGCGCAAATGCCTTGTTCGCCTCGGCCATCCGGTGCACGTCTTCCTTTTTCTTGATCGCCGCACCGCGACCGTTGGCTGCATCCAACAGTTCGTTGGTCAGCTTGTCGACCATGCCTTTTTCGCCGCGGTCACGGGCATAGCCCACAATCCAGCGGATGGCCAGCGACGTCCGGCGGTCCGGATTCACCTCGACCGGCACCTGGTAGTTCGCGCCGCCCACGCGGCGGGTCTTGACTTCCAGCAGCGGCTTGGCGTTCTCGACAGCTTTCTTGAACAGCTTCAGCGCCTCATCTCCGCCCTTGGACTGCAGGTTCTCCATCGACTTGTAGAAGATCCCCTGCGCGGTCGACTTCTTGCCGCCCCACATCATGGTGTTAATGAACTTGGTGACCAGCGTCGAGCCGTAGATCGGGTCAGCGATCGGCTCTCTCTTCGGAACATGTCCTTTTCTAGGCATACAGTTCAAATCCTCGAAACTGAAAACTCTTTTTGTTCAGCAACTGGCTACTAGCAATTAGCCTGGGTCTCGCGAGCTTTGGCCAGTGGCTATTTGCTGGCTGCTATTTGGGCCTCTTGGCCCCGTACTTGCTGCGTCCCTGCCTCCGGTTGGCAACGCCCGTGGCATCGAGCGTGCCGCGCACCACGTGATAGCGCACGCCGGGCAGGTCCTTCACGCGGCCGCCGCGGATCAGCACAATCGAGTGCTCCTGCAAATTGTGGCCGACGCCAGGAATGTAGGTCGTCACTTCGATCCCGTTCGTCAGGCGCACGCGGGCCACCTTGCGTAACGCCGAATTCGGCTTCTTGGGTGTCTGCGTGTACACGCGGGTGCAAACGCCGCGGCGCTGCGGTGATGCCTGCAGCGCGGGGCTGGCCGTCTTGTAATTCGGCGCCGTTCTTCCCTTGCGGACCAACTGATTAAATGTCGGCATATTTCCTTTTTCAAGGGCTCCGGATCCTTCGCCTTCGCTCAGGATGCTCTGCCCTCGTGCTACTCGGGGTCCCCAGCAAGCCCGGTTTGGCTCGATGGGGCTGTGTCGCTGCGGGCCAGCGCGCCTTCGCACTTCACCCGGTCGACTCAAATCCTTTGCGCTTTACGCAGACACATGGCGGCACACACGCGCGCGCGACTACCAGATCTGCTTGGGATCCCGCATTGCGAGACTGGCTGCTGAAGCGCGCAGCCATAAATCCGCCAACAGGCGGAGACTGTTGAAGTTACCGATCAGTGGTGGGCTAACGACGGTGGCACCGAGCCAGATTCGGGGGCGCTCCGTTTCGTCAATCCCTGGTCCGCATACCCTTCCGGTGGGAAGGCAGCGCGGGCCATTTCAGCGAGGCAGCCCTTAACTCATTGAGTTTTCGGGCTAAAATTCCTTTACCAGCTCAATACAGGCAAGCCAAATTGTTCTCGCGGAACTTATCTAATATAGCAATTGCCGCGCTTTTCCGTCAACAGCCCGGCCCGGCCAAAAGGGCGGAATCAGAGGAGTAACTTGAAAAGCCGTTCTCGGCGCGTATTTCGTCGCGTTCGCCCACTCCGCCCGTAACCTGTTTTGGCTAAGAGCTTATGGCTGCGGCTAATGGCTGCTCTCCTTGAACAAATCCGCGCAAGAATCTACACTGAAAACTCTTCTATATTATGCTCATCCCTCGAAATCTTAAGCCAGGGGACAAAAATGCCCTGTCCCTCGTCCACCGATGGTACGCGCGGCCTGCCGTTTTCATCCTCTTATTCGCCTGCTTCATGGCCGGTTGCGGCGGCGGGACCAAGAAGGCCAACACGACGGTAGCCCAGGTGCTGGTCACGCCGACAACGGCCTCTCTGGTGGCAGGTCAGGTACTCCAGGTTTCAGCTACTGCGGTCAATTCCGCCAACAGCAGCGTACCCACGACGTTCACCTTCAATTCATCGAATGTCGCGATCGCCACCATTTCGCCGCGGGGCGAAATCTGCGGCGGCGTGTGGGACTCGCTTTTCGTGATCTGCAACGGCAGTGATGCGCTGGGAAACCCCATCAGCGGAACTGCGACCATCACCGTGACCGCGGGCAATGTCACCAGCGGCCCCATCACCGTCTCCGTGCATCCCTCCGTCACTTCCGTGATCGTCGATCCACTCCCCGGAGGCTCGTGCCTCTCCAATAGCCAGACGCATCAGTTCACGGCGCATGCTTTTCACAACGGCACGGAGATCACAAGCCTGGTCGGCAACTTCAACTGGTCCACCTCTGATTCAACGGTCGCAACCATTGACGCGAATGGACTGAGCACGGCGCGTGTCGGGGGTCTGGCCGGGATCATCGCCAACATCGGGGCTACAACGTCGCCGGCGGTCACATTCAAGACCTGCATGCCGGCATTCATCATCCTGCATGTGGCCGGCGACCCGGCGAATAGCTTCACTACCTCGGTGACCATGAACGCCACTGACACCAAGAACCTGCAGGCCGATGTGATCGACGAACATGGCGCGGTGCTGCCTGCGGCTCCCATCACCTTCTTCAGCAACAACGCGCTTGTGGCTTCCGTCGTCGGGGCCAACTTGACGGCGAATGTGCCCGGCGCCGCCGGCATCCAGGCGGTATGCGCTCCGCCGACGTGCGGCAATGGCCTCAACACTCCGATCTACAGCAACCTTTTCAGCGTTACGGTAAACGGCACCAGCTCCACCGCCACTACGGTCTATGCCGCCAGCTCGTTCCCGGTGCCCACTGGGCAAATCATGCCGCTTCTGCCGATCGACATCAGCAAGAGCCCGCCGGCGGTGGGCGCGGCCATTCCTTTGCCGGGAGTTCCCAACTCGCTTGTGTTCGATCGCACCGGCGCGCGCGCCTTTCTCGGCACCACGGAAGGCCTGGCTGCGCTGGACGCCTCCACGAATGCGGTTACACTGATTTCGCCAACGGCCCTGGGGAAAGTTCTGGCTGTCTCGCCCGACGGCAACAAGATCATCGTCTCCAATGCCGCCAACGATCCCTCCACCGGAAATCCCATAGAGCCGAATGCGGCCAACCAGCGCGTGTGGGTGGTGGATCGTTCGGCCAACACCGTTACCACCTTCGTGGCTTCCGGCGCCGTGGCCGCAACGTACGATGATGACAGCTTCCGCGCATACATCGTCGCCAATAACGGCAACTTCTATGTGTTCTCGCCGCTGCAGACGTTTCTCACCGCGAGCCTCCCCGGCCCAAGCACCGATGCGGTCACGCTCGCTTCCGGGCCGTTTGTTTACGTGGCCAACTCGGCCGGACTGAAGACGATCGCCACCTGCAACAACACGGTTCAGGCCGCCAGCCCGCCCACCAACAGCTCGACGATCCAACTGGTGGGCGCAGTGAAAAATGCAAACACGATTTTCGCCGTGGACTCCACTGGCGTTGACATAGAAACCGTCTCGGTTGCGCCGTTCACGCCGCCAACCCCGATTACCGCCGCTACGTGCGCGCCTGGTGTGAGCTACAGCAACCAGTTCATTGACTTCGGCGTCGGTGCATTTACGGCACGGCAACTGCTGGTCGGCAGCAATGGCAACCGTGCGGCCGTGCTGGCGGCAGGCATCAACAAGGTGTTCGACGTCGTTCCCGGCGGACTTGTGACCATCACTTTGGCCGCCGGCGCAACCGAGCCCCTGAGCGGCGCCATCACCCCCGACGGCAACACGCTCTGGGTCGGCGTCGCCGGCACGAACACAGTGGACCAGATCGATCTTGGTTCCGGCGGTGACAAGGTACAGGTGCAGACCAGTTTCAAGAAAGTGGATGGCTCGCCCGCCCCGCCCAACCTGGTGGCGATCAGGCCAAAATAGCCGCTAGCAATTAGCACCTAAGGGATGTTGGCAGCCTTTAGCAAGGAATGTTGGCAGCCAAAACACAAAGGCTAATTGCTAAGTGCTTATTGCTAAGTGCTAAGTGCCAGATGCTAATTGCTTCTTATCGCGGCCGTCTGGCCCCTTCGCCCACCGGCTATCTCCATCTCGGCCATGCGCGCACCTTCTGGATCGCCTGGCAGCGCGCCCGCGCCGCCGGGGGCAGGCTTGTCTTCCGGAATGAAGACCTCGATTACCAGCGATGCAGGCCGGAGTTCGTCGCCGCGATGTACGAAGACCTGCGCTGGCTTGGGCTCGATTGGGACGAAGGTCCTGACATCAGTGGACCTTATGCTCCTTACTCGCAGAGCGAACGCCGCGAATTTTACCTCGCCGCCTGGCGCCGGCTGCGCGACCGCGGGATGATCTATCCCTGCACCTGCTCACGCAAAGACCTGGAGCGGGCACTCTCCGCGCCCCATGAAGAACCACAATCCCCGTGGACCGCAGTCGCCGGGGCCGCTTTTGCGCGTTCCGGGGTGGAGCCGGGGGCGGCTGCGCTCCACTCTCCTCCTGATGATGAAGTTCCCTACCCCGGCACCTGCCGCAACAAGATCGCAACCGCAAAAGACTACGATTCACCCGCCGGCGTGAGCTGGCGCTTGCGCGTCCCTGACGGAGAATCAATTTCCTTCGATGATGGATTTTACGGCCCGCAGCAATTCGTCGCCGGACGCGACTTCGCCGACTTCCTCCTCTGGCGCCGTGACGGCATTCCTGCTTACCAGCTCGCCGTCGTGGCCGATGACGCCGCTATGCAGATCACCGAAGTCGTACGCGGTGCGGACCTGATCAAGTCAACCGCCCGCCAGCTGCTGCTGATCCGGGCTCTGGGATTTCCGACGCCTGCGTACTTTCACTGCCCGTTGCTGCGCGATGAAAGAAATGTCCGGTTGGCAAAAAGGCACGACGCCCTGAGCTTACGCACGCTGCGGGAGCAGGGCGTCAAGCCCGAGGAGTTGCGGGAACGAGTTCAAAAAGAAATGCGGGACCTTCTCCAGTCCCGCACTCAATAAACCGGTGAGCAATGAATCTACTTGGTCGTCCCGCCCGGCGCCGCAGGCTGGCCCGGCGCAGGCTCTTTGCCCAGGTCGCCAAACGGCCAAATGCCAAATGCCTTCAAGGCCACATCATCATGTTTCTCGACCAGCATTTTGGCCGTCTTCTCCGCGGGCCACGGGCTCGCCAGACGCTCCGGGCGGTCGGCAATCCAGTACGAGGTTAGCGCCATCATGGTCGAATCGCGCACCATCATGTCGGCCTTTACCTTGTCGAAGGTGTCCACCGCTGAGTGGTGCGTGTATTTGTATTCGGGAGAATCCTGCCCCATGTTGATGCCCGGCAGCCCGGCAAGAATGAACGGTCCGGCGTCCGTGCCGAAGACCGTGCGATCGTCGACATCGAGCTCGCCAAAGCCCTTCACCGCCTCAGCGAATTTGCGCACGGCGGGAACCAGGTCATCGCGGCCGCCCAGATTCAGCCGCACCACCGGCCCCTGGCCGTTGTCGAGAATCACGGCAGCGACGTGGTTTGCCATCTCGTCTTTATGCGTCCTGGTGTAGGCCAGCGAGCCCAGCAGTCCCTGCTCTTCGCCGGTGAACAGCACGAAGCGGATGGTGCGTTTGGGTTTGAAGCCGCTCAGCTTGATCGCCTTGGCCGCACCCAGCGTAGTGGCTACGCCGCAGCC
This sequence comes from Candidatus Angelobacter sp., assembly GCA_035717005.1. Lineage (GTDB taxonomy): Bacteria > Acidobacteriota > Terriglobia > Terriglobales > Acidobacteriaceae > Angelobacter. The sequence goes on along the minus strand of DASTJB010000133.1, from coordinate 13,356 downwards.
ATCGTCGGTGGCGCCGTCAGCCAGGTCCCAGCTGTCCAGGTGCCCGCCCACCACTACCACCTGCTCCGGGTGCTCGCTGCCGCGGATCTCACCTACCACGTTCGCCGTATCCACCGGGCCGCTCGAGACTTTGTTCTGCACGTTGATATGCAGGCGCACGCTCTTGCCCTGGTCGAGGAAACGATCGAGCTTCTGCTGGTCTTCCGCGATCATGCTGACCACTGGAATTTCGTAATAAGTATCAAAGCCCATGCCGCCGGTGTGGGTAAGGTGCATGCCGGTGGCAAACGAGCCGCCCTGACCGCCAATGATCGCCACGGCCTTGGCTTCATGTGCCTTCTTGAGGAAGTCGCCGAATCTGGCAAAGCTGCCCGGCCCCTGCTGCTTGGGCGGATCGCCCTTCTTCACGATCATCAGCACCTTGCCTGCCCATTTTGGCGAGTTCTCTTTCATCTCGTCTTCAAGGTGGTTGATGTTCACCGGCGCCACCTCGGCTTCAGCGCCGCCCTCCTTCGTCGATCCCACCCAGCCCATGGAGTCGATCGATAGCCGATGATGGATGGGCGTCAGAATCTCGGCCTCGGCGACGCCGCGGGTCCATCCGCGCGAGATCTGCCACTTCTCCGTGTGTACGTTCTCCAGGCCTATGGCGCGCATCTTCTGCAGGCCCCACTGGATCGCCTGTCCCGCCTCCGGTGAGCCAGTCACGCGGCCGCCAATGTAATCGGAAAGCTCCTCCAGATCGTTATATGCCTCGTTACTCATCATGCCCTGGCCGGCAATGGCCGTCAGCGCCGGCATGGTGCCGTCTTCCGCGGGGGCTGCGGGTTCGGCCGCCGTGGAAAGTGCGGCACTGAGTGAGAGGCCAAACACCAGCACGAGCGCCGCGCTGGACAAAAAGAGCAGGGATTTACGCATGGATCTGTACCTCAGTGGAGTTTGGGACGAAAGCAGATTATATCCTCTTGATCTGACGTTCGCGCCGGCGCGCCGTTAGCACGCGAATGCGTGATTTAGAATGTGGGTCGCCCTGGACTTTGATCATGAAGCTTACAGCCTTACTACTTGCCCTTTGCTGCTCAGGATTGTTCGCGCAGGAGCTGCCGCCAGCTCCGAAAGCGCACCTGACAGACGTGACACCCAAACCGGGCTACTTCAACGAGCCCGCGATCGCCGTGAACCCCAAAAATCCGCGGCAGATGGTGGCCGCATGGCAGGTCAACGCCAGCGTGGCCTATTCCCAGGACGGCGGAGTAACCTGGACTACCGCCGAAGGCACCGCGCCCAAAGAATACAAAATATCCGGCGATGTCTCCGTCACTTATGACGCCGCAGGCCGCGCCATTCTCTGCTACATCGCTTTCGATAAGCTCGGCACCACCAGTTATTGGGCACACGGCGCCACGCGCAACGGAATTTTCATCCGCCGCTCGCCCGATGGCGGCCAGACCTGGGAACCCGAAGCGATGACCGTTATCGCCCACGATTCCACCCCAGGTATTCCGTTTGAAGACAAGCCGTGGATCGTGGCTGATACCGCCGGCCCGCATGCCGGAAACCTTTACATCGGCTGGACGCATTTCACCCTCACTTCCAGCGAACTTTTCTTTGTGCGCTCCACCGATGGCGGGAAGACGTGGTCCACGCCGTTGAAGCTGAACAGCGTCTCCGGCCTGCCGCGTGATGACAACGGCGCTCTGGAAGGGTTTCACGGCGTCGCGGCGCCTGACGGCACGCTCTACACCGCCTGGTCCAGCCGCGACGGCATTATGATGGCGGTTTCCCGCGATGGCGGCGCCACGTTTACCAAGGACCGCCTCATCATTCCCACCGGCCCCAGCTACTTCAGCATTACCGGCGTTTTGCGCTCCAACGGCTTTCCCCAGATCGGCATCGATCGCCGGCTGCCGAAGAGTGGCGCTTTCGAGGCGACCCGCGGCGGAAAGCTTTACGTCGCCTGGAGCGACTATAGCAATGGCGACGTGGATGTTTTTGTTGCCTGGTCCCTGGACCACGGCCGCACATGGAGCGCGCCCGTCCGCGTGAACACTGATCCCATTCACAACGGCAATGACCAGTTCTTTCAGTGGATGGCGATCGATCCCCAGAGCGGCGCAGTCAACCTGATCTTTTATGATCGCCGGCGAGACAATCTGGCCACTACGGTCACGCTGGCCCGCTCCACCGACGGCGGCAATACTTTCCAGAACTACACCTGGGACAGCGAGTCTTTCGACGCTGAAGGTGACTTCCTGGGCGACTATCTCGGCATCACCGCGTTCGGCGACAAGGTCTTTGGCGCCTGGGCGCACCAGACGCAGGAAGAAGTCAAAACCGAGCGCGGCAAGCGCACCCGAACTGTGCTGCGGGTGGGAACGGCGGATTTTAACTGAGAATTAATCCCGAGCGAAGCGAGAGAACCCTATGATCGCTGAGAATCTAATCTTGGGCAAGGCCCACCGCATCTAATAACTCCAGCGCAAAGGCCTCGCAAGGCGATAGAGTTCTCTCGCTGCGCTCGAGATATGAGTTCAGATATTCGAATCGGCACCTCCGGCTATCACTACAAGCATTGGGTGGGAACTTTCTATCCGGAAAAGACGCCGGCGGCTAAGATGCTGGACTACTACGTCCGTTATTTCGACACGCTCGAGCTCAACAACAGCTTCTACCGCCTTCCGACGATTCAGGCTTTCGAATGCTGGCGTGATGCCACGCCCAAAAACTTCGCCTTCGCTGTGAAAGCCAGCCGCTTCATCACCCACAACAAGAAACTGAAAGACCCGGAGAACGCGCTGGACAATATTTTGCCCCGTGCCGAGCATCTCGGCCGCAAGCTCGGGCCGGTGCTCTTCCAGCTTCCTCCGAAATGGAAGCTCAACCTGGAGCGATTGGAGAAATTGCTCGAGATCCTGCCGGGCGAGCATCGCTATGCTTTTGAGTTCCGCGAGCTGAGCTGGATGACGCCGGAGGTCAACCGCGTGCTGGAGCGTTTCAACGCCGCTTTCTGCATTTACGAGCTGGCCGGATATCACTCTCCCTGCGAGCTCACCGCCGACTTCGCCTACGTCCGCCTGCACGGCCCGGGCGCAGGAAAGTACCAGGGCAGCTATGACGCGCGCCGTCTCCGTGCCTGGGCTAAAAGGATTGAAGAGTGGGGAAAGAAGCTGAAGGCAATCTACATCTACTTCGACAACGATCAGGCCGGCTACGCCGCGCAAAACGCGCTCAGGCTGAGAGAGATGGTCTTCGGCTCGCGCTCACGACCGACGAAAGAGGCCGCGTAAAACCCTTGCTGCTGATTGCGCAGATAGGCGCAGATAAGAATTTGGCCGCGAATCAACGCGAAATACGCAAATCAATGCTGATTCGTGTTCATTCGCGAGAATTCGCGGCTAATTTTATTCCCTTACCTCCGGCCATCAAGGAGCATTACAGGGCACGTCATCATCGCCATTATCCCCATGCTTACGTGCGCAACGAGCTGCGTCAAAGGCATCAAAGGGGCGCAGGAACTGCGCTGGATGGAAGAGGAAGAACGAGGGAGGCGCCACGTTCAGTGGTCCCAGGGTTGCCGCTTCCGCATTCAGCGCGTCAGCGTGCTGGTTGGGCCAGTGGCCCGTATCCAGGCGGCCGATCAGATTTTCCAGCGCGGTAATAGTCTCTGCCGGCGTGAACGTGCAGTGTCCGGCGCGATGCACGAAAATCTGGCGGAGGAGCCGCTCGTTGCCGGCTTCGCGCACCACGTCACGATAAGCGCTTTCATTCTGGTTGGAGACCAGACCATCACCTTCAGTGTGCATAGTGAGCACGGGGAAGTCGATGTCTCCGTTGAAGATGATGTTCTGTTCAAGGTAGTTCACCGCGTTAGGATCGGCGGAGATGCGCGCGGCCTTGTTCAGGCTTTCCAGATCGTCTTCCAGGTCGAGCCCCGCCTGTTTGTAGAGAGCGCGAACTTCCGCGCCGTTGACGGAATGTTCGAACTGTTCCCTGTAGTTAACGCCGGTATTCCATGAAGGATTACCTCCGGCGCGAAATTCCAGTTCCGCGCGGAAGGCAAAGATAAACGGGAAGTCCACCTGCTGCGCCCACAAGAACTGGTTGGCGGCCTGGGAAGCAAAATCGTTGGCGGCCGGCTCAGGTGAGGCAGGATTAAACCAGCCAGGCAAATCTCCGAAAGAATTTGCCAGGGCCAGGCGTGCGCGCCCCTGCGGCGTTGCATTGGCGGCGGCCAGCAGTTGCTCCGCCAGCAGGAAGTTGCCGGTCGGGTTGGTAATGTGGACAACCTGAAGCGCTCCGCCGGAATTGAAGAGGGTCTTGAAGGCAAAGGCCGAATCCAGGGCCTGGTTCCAGGTGGCCACGCCGCCGGAAAGCACGCCGCACATGGGCAGGGCCGCGTCAAATCGTTTGGGATTTCTCTGGATCAGGCCGGCAGTGATGATGCCGCCCAGGGAATGTCCCCAGGCGATGGTGCGCGTGGGCTTACCAACCTGAGCGTTGAAGAGATCAAGAACTGAGATCTGGTCCACCAGAGCTTCATGAATTGCCCAACCGGTGGTGGCATAGGATGAGCCCGCCAGAGCAAAGCCATTCGCCAGGAGGAATGCGCGAGTGCCGGGATCACCCACATCCTGTGCGGGGTTGGCTGAGCCGGGCGTTACATAGCCGTGGGAGTACAACAACAATGTGCCGTTCCATGGCGAAGGCACTTCAATCAGGTATTTGGCTCCATCAGCAAAGGAGCCGGTAATAGTTGTGGTTGCGGCCTGGGCCGGGACTGCAGCCAGGCACACCAGCACCAGTGTAAAAACTAACATCAGGCGAAAGCGTGAGTTCATAAGCCTCATGGGGAGGGTCTCCTTCTTGCGGAACTTGGTATTAGGCGATTGAAGATAGAAGTCGCGTGAATAATCACAGGCGAGCTCTGATACACAGCCGTCTTAATATCGCGGACGCAACAGCGGGGCTGGCATAACGGCTGATTCATACATCCGGCTGGAAGCGGTACCAGGAACGGTGCGGAATTATCTTAGACGGCTTGCACTTTGTCAAAAAAGCACAAGGACTTTTACCGCAAAACACTCCAGCGCTCTCACCCCCTCGCCCTGGACGGTCCGGACCGTTGTCTGAGACGCCGATTCGCGGGATGTTACTGCGTATTCGATTGTTTTACTTCCGCCGGGGCCGGGGTACTAATTCCCCGCCGCAATTCGGGCAGACGTTTTTCATTCCGGTCGCGCATTTTTCGCAAAAAGTGCATTCATACGAGCAAATCATGGCTGGGCCATTTGCCGGCAAGGCCTGATGGCATTTTTCGCACTCAGGTTTCATCTGTAAGGCCATGATTTTGTCCTCTATAGGAAGCTTTGCCCAAGAACCCAACCTTACCACGGATAACACTGATAACACTGATTTACACGGATCAAAGAAGTTCAATGTAGGACCATTTCTTCAGTTCATAAATCCGTGTCATCCGTGTTCATCCGTGGTGAGATTTGCTTTTTTTAAAAGCCTCTATCGAATATGGATGTTCACTAGGTACGGGCTGCTGAACTCCGTCATGTCTCCCACCTTCTTACCCGCGACGGGCAGCAGCCGCGCGGAGAGCGGCTTGTGCCACTTCACCGCCAGACTTGCCATATCGCCGATGATGCTTTCAAGTTCATGCAGTGAAATGTCGCCGGGGAGCGGGATAGCGTCAAGCCCGGTGCTACAGACGGAAGAATAAGACATGAGCGAATCGCGGCTGACCGTGCCTGACTCCCAGCGTTTGGCCAGCACCGAATCTTCCAGCACCGGCAGCATCAGTCCGCTATAACCGGTCTGCTGCACCGGAACTTTCTTCACCGCTGTGGTGATGGTGTAGGCAACGCTCAAGCTTCCCGGTGATCCAATCTCGCTGTGCAGCAGAGATTCCATCGCAGCGCCAATGGAAATTTCTTTGAGCGGGACAGGCGTCAGATCAATCCCCTGATATTTCCAACTGGTGCCGGTCGAGACGCGGTGAGCAATCTCTTCCACCTTCTTTGCCTCAGCACCCAGCGCAGCAGTTAGTTGATCGCCCACGACACTCAAATCACCTTTGGCGTTCGCAAATACCTGCTGCACGATGTTGGCCGACTCCAGCCCGATGGCAAAGCCGTGTCCCGCATCGGATGTGTGCGAAACAGGAAAGAACGGCGCTACCGCCGGCGGAAAAGCTCCAGCAGCAAAATGGAAATTGCCTTCACTGTGTTCCGTGTGGTCTTCCAGATATTTGATGACCCCCGCGGCAGCGCGCACGCCGTTCCAATGAATTCCCGCTTCGTCCGCCACGACGACAAAGCCATTGATGTTCTGCGTCTCAGCCAGAACTCGCGCCAGCAACTCGGCCTGCTTCGGATCATCTGCGTCCTTGCTCATGGCGGGCCCAATGTCCGGCGTGAATCCTTCCTGCTGCGCCAGCTTGTCATAGGCTTTAAAAAATTCCAGCGCCTGCTCCGGCGTCAATCCTTTTGTATATTCGGGAAACGGCTGCGTGGTGATGCGCAGGGTCTCAACTTCATAGCCGGCTTTGGTAAACGCATCTTTGGCGGCGCGCAGCATCTTCAACGCTTCAGCCACTTGCGTTTGATACGTGGCGCGATTCAGCCGGACGAATGCCGTTACCGTGCGTATCTTTGGCGTGGCCGTATTGGATGAAGGCGTTTGTGTAAAGCCAGTGTTTGAGGTGAGCAGCAGGAAAAGCAGCGTAGTCGCAAAACGCTTGAGCATGCGAAGGAATCTCCGACTCGCATTCTACACAAGCGCCAAAAACTGATTACTGCAACAGCTCCGTTATTGCAACAACTCGGTGCCGTCGCAGTTTTTCACGATCATCTCCTGCATGGCGTCGCTGACCCGCGTAAATTCCAGCCCATAGCGAAAGCCCTCACAGGTACGGATGACCGCATCAAGCTTTGCCTCAGTAGAGGAATAAGGGAACGTCAGTTCCAGGCGCACGGCTGTACCTACGGGGATGGAGCACGGAATGTAAGCGCCAATGCCGCCGCGGCTCAGGCTGTTGGCCCGTCCAAACGCGAAGTCATTCTTCCCGTTGTTGGGAAACGAAACTTTCAGACGAACGTCAATTTTATGGCGCGACCAGCGTCTCGCCGCCGGGCCGGGGTCAAGTTGTGACATGGGGAGTTCCATTGAATTATTTCCGTCGTCTGCTTGCCATAGATATTCTGCGTTTTGCGCAAAAACTTCAACGGTACTGCCGACATATGTACTTTTGTAGATTACAAACCGCCCCATTGGGCCAAGCCGACTGCCGACTATGGAGCAGCTCAGCGCGAATTTGAATACGATCGCCGTTCCATCTGGTTGATCAGTATGTTCCACATGTCAATATCGAGCTGGAACTGGTGTTTCATCGGCGACTGGGTGTTGTCGACAAACGCGAGGTTGGATTCCATCTGCGCCACCAGGGCGCGCATTCTCTTGATATCGTCCCGCAAGGCCTGCGCATCATTGGGGCGCGTGTTTGCCAACTGCCGGATCTGCGCATTTTCCGCGGCGCTGGCCGCTCCGGCTTGTGAACTGGCGGCTTGAGAAGATGAGTTCGGCGTCTGCTGGACCGCGCCCAGCAGAACTGCGCACAAGAGAATTGCAGGGATAATTGCCGGTCGAAATGACATCGTGGTTGCTCCTAACGAATTCGTACACTCGGACTATCGTAACGAGCCCCAGGAATGACCGCAATGCTCATGACTGAAATGCCGATTGGTGTTTTCACCGGGAAATGGAATGATTGCAGGAGAAGGGAGAAGCGCCATTTGCCACTACTTCCTGCATTCTTGACGCATCCGCGTGCAAAGCATCTGACGTTGAGCGCCAAGGTCAAGTCACTCTTTCTTGCGAGCTTTCTGTGCCTGCCTTGTTCATGGCTGGCCCTTTCTATTGGCGATAATACTCACGTTCCAGATTCGCTCAAATACGTCTTTTCTCCCGGAACGACGACGATTGCTGTCCTTACCAACGTGGTTTTTTACGGCACGTTGATCTTTGGCTTCGCAATGATTTTCCTCGCTGCAAAGCGCCGTGAATGATTTATCGCGGCTTCGCCGCAATTCCGTCCTTCACCACCGCGCCGCCTTTCATCACAAAGCCAACGTTCTCCAGCGCGCGCACGTCCTGCAAGGGATCGCCGGTTACGGCAATCACGTCCGCAAATTTGCCCGGCTCCAATGTTCCCACGTCCTTGGCCCGCCCGATGAGATCAGCTGCGTTGCTGGTAGCGGCATGGATGGCCTGCGCCGGAGTGAGCCCGAACTTCACCATGTAAAAGAATTGCTTGGCATTGTCGCCGTGCGGATAGACGCCGGCGTCGGTGCCGAAGGCCATCTTTGCGCCGCCTTTTACGGCGCGCTCAAAATTCTCGCGCTGAAGGCGTCCGATCGCGCGTTCCTTGTCGACATTTTCTTTCGGCAGCCCAAACTCAATGGCCTTGCCCAGAATATAGTCGTCGTTATAAATGTCCATCACCAGGTAGACGCCATGCTCCTTCGCCAGGCGGATGCCTTCATCGTCGATCAGGCTTGCATGCTCGATGGAATCAATGCCGGCAAGGATCGCATTCTTGATTCCCTGCGTGCCGTGCGCGTGCGCCGCGATTTTGCGGCCGGCCATGTGCGCTTCGTCCGCCGCAGCTTTCAGTTCTTCCGGAGTAAACTGCGGAGCGCCCGGACTATCGCCTTTGGAGAGAACGCCGCCGGTAGCGAGGATCTTGATCACGTCCACGCCGTATTTCACCTGCGAGCGCACCACGTGACGGATCTGGTCAACGCCGTCGGCAATCTGGAAATCGCGCTCTTCAGGAAACATGCTGACGCGCGTTTGCGGAGAAAAGTTATTCAGGTCGCCATGCCCGCCGGTGATGGAAATTCCCGGCCCGCTGGCCACGATGCGCGGTCCCGGAACCAAGCCTTCGTTAATCGAATTGCGCAGATCAACAGCCAGAAACGGCAGCGAACCCACATCGCGCACGCTGGTAAATCCTGCTTCCAGCGTCTTGCGCGCATTCACGGTGGCAGCAAAGGCGCTTTGGAATGGCGTGTTCTTGAAATTGTAAATTTCATCGTAGCGATCAGCCCGCGCGCCGAGGTGCGTGTGGCAATCGATCAATCCGGGAAGCACGGTGGCATGTGAAAGATCCACCACGGTTGCGCCTGCGGGAATCGAAACCTCTCCGGCCGGTGAGACTTTTTGAATGCGTTCGCCCACAACGATGATCACCATATTGTCGCGTGTCTTGTCGCCGGTGCCGTCAAAAAGATGTCCGGCGCGAATATAGACAGTCTTTGGCGTGGGCGTCGGTGACGGTTGGGGCTGCTGGGCAAATGCAGGTAGAAAGGCGATCGCCACTACAAAGATCAGCAACACAAAGAAGAGAGAAAAACGTTTCATCCAAAAGCTCCTTGGAAAAGTAAACGGAGAGTATATAGGAAGAAAAGCGGTGAAGGCCGAGCCGCTTGCGTCAGGCGCAGAACACACCAACCAGGTTCCAGAGCCTTAAGCGGTTTGGAGCGTAGCGACATTTACTTCATGCACGGGTTATACGGCGAGGCCGACCACGCGCCGAGCCGTCCACGTCAGGCGCAGACTACAGCGACCACGTTCCAGAATCTCTAGCGGTTTGCAAAAAATAATGACGGCGCGCTTCGGGGACTAGCTCTTGGCAACCAGCAGAACTCGAGAAAAATTCAACCAGATACGCCAGCGATCGTACTCGCGGCTGTGTGACGTCGCGGTAACCACGGCGTCTTCCACACAATTCTTGCTGAAGATCACTTGCAACTTCGATCCCAGGCCTACCATTGGGCCAATCAGCATGGTGGCATCGCGTTCACCCACGGGAAGAATCAGATCACGCTCCTGAAATGGAAGACCGTTGCTGGCAAGCCCACGAAGGATCGCAATAGTCCCGCCTTCTGGTATCTGCAGCGCTTGAGTCTCTGACGATGATTCAGACGCTTCAGACTGCGTGGCAACTCGGGCATGATTCGCCCCGCTGACCGTGGCTGCGCTGGCTACTGTGACGGCGGGAACGCCCAGCTCCCAATCTTCCGGCGGAAAATAAATTCCCCAGAAGTTCTCCGGGCGGTAGAGTTCAATTCCGTATTCGCTCTCGCCGGAATCCGCCCACACCACCTGGCCCACGCGCCACTTATATGGAGCAAGCATGGCAACGCGAACTTCCATTTTGGGTTCCAGCGGGACTGCTGAGCGGATCTTGGCGCCGTGCCGGTTCACAAGAATAGTTTCCGCGGCCCCACTCACGTGTGACCCGTCACGCTTCTGGCCGGAGACCGCCAAGGCCAACGAAACAAGAACACGAGAGCTTCTTCGCCCCCGTTCCTGTGGAATGAGTTGCGGCATATGTCTCTTCTAAGACAAAGCTTAGATTTAAGGAAACTATAGAACCCGCGGCCAGTTCTAGCTATATTACCGTCAACTCTGGTCTGCCGATACCAAAAAGGAGCGGGTCATTGTCCCAAGGTAATCTCGACGGTCAATACCTTGAAATGTTCAATTTTCTGAAACGGAAAAGCTCTTCTGCGCTGTCGCTCCTATAAGAGTATTAAAATCAGCTGCCTAGCGATCATTCAACTTGCTCTTGCCGAAACCCGCCTTTCCGGCACTGGGCAGACGTATTCCTATATTCGACAAGCGAACCTACAGCACCGGCTCAATACTGCTCACGTAAATAGTCTGTGTAGCTTTATCCAGCGCGCCTTTGATTCTCACCTTTTTGGCGGCCAGTTCGGCCGGCCGCTCCTGGTCGCTCAGCTTATAGATTCTTTTGCTTGACGGGACATAGAGAACGTATCCATTTCGCCGGGCACATCCCTTCACGCAGTTGGCCGCGGTATTTACCTTCGCCTTGGCCATCACCTCTTTGTGCGAGCCCTTCACGGCACACTGGCCGTCGCTGATCACGCCGACAAATGTCTGCATTGAAGCAGCGGCTTTCGCCGGAGCCTTTTTTGGCTGAGCTTGTGCTGAAGGTGTGCTCTGAAAAGCACAACAGCAAACTGATAATGCCATGCAGATAAATAGCGCTGAAATTCGCTTCATTTAATCTCCATAAAAAACATCTTTCGATCTTCTTAGTGCCTCAGTGTCTCCGTGGCAGGTTTAGCTCTTCCGATCACGCGCGATCACGGCGATGACGGCGATCGCGGCGATTCTCCCAGGTGCTCACTGAAAAACCGCACCATCTCTACGGTTGACCTGATGCGGTTGGGGACCTTGCGCCAGCCGTGTCCTTCGTCCGGGAAGAGAATGTACTCCACTGGAACGCCGCGTTCTTTCAGTGTCTTCACAATCTGTTCCGCCTCAATCACGGGCACGTTGGTGTCATTTGCGCCATGCTGCACCATGGTCGCGGCCTTGATTCGATCAAGCTTGTAGATGGGCGACAGTTTGTCCAGCATCTCTTTCTGGGTATCCGGATCGCCATATTCGATCTTGGAAATTGCAGCCATCCACGGCTGTGTGTGCTGGAAAAACGTGATGAAGTTCACGATGCCGTACAGGTCCACTCCGGCGGCAAAAAGATCCGGATACTCGGTAAGCCCGGCCATTGTCATGTAACCGCCATACGAACCGCCCGTGATGCCAATGCGTTTGGGATCGGCCAGATGATTGTTCACCAGGTAGTCCACGCATGCCTTGATGTCTTTCACGCCGTTGACGCGAAGCTCGCCGTTGTCCAGATTGACGAATTTTTTGCCAAAGCCCGACGATCCGCGCACGTTCGGCGCAAACACTCCAATTCCCTGCCCCAGCAATGCCTGATAATCGCCGCGAAACGGCGCGCGCTCCTGCCCTTCCGGGCCGCCATGGAAGCTGATTACGTAAGGTCCCGGGCCGCTCTGATTTTTAGGGCGATACAGCCATCCACTCAGTTCCAATCCATCAAATGACTTGAACGTAACCACTTCGGGTTTTACCAGCGCTGCAAGATCCACTCCCGCATGCGGACTAAAAGTCAGCTGCCGAAACTGCTGCGTCTTCACGTCCATAATCCAAATGTCGGTAGGCTGTGCAGCCCCGCCAATATTCATGGCTAGTTTCGACCCGTCCTTCGAGAAAGCAAGGCTGCCTATAATTTCTCCAGGCAATGATGGCAAATATGTCGAGTTTTTTGCTGGCTCGTACAACGAAAGGGCGCTCTTGCCGCGAACGTTCCACACTAGCGCCGCCATCGTGCCCTGTTCGTTCAGCCGCAACCCGTCCAATTCGCCGGAAGGCATCTGCGCCAAAATCTCAATGTTTCCTGGCGAACCGTCCGCGGCCAATTTGATCCGGCCAAAGGCCATCAGGTCGCGGTCCTTGTTGGTGCCGATATATGCGGCGCTGCCATCCGGCGCCATCTCACCAAAGAAGGTCGCCACGCCATCATGCTTCGTGATCAGCGTGTCTTTACCGCTGGTAAGGTCCAGCAAATAGAGATTGTTGTCGCCTCGATTTTTCAGGCGGCTCAGCAGCGCGCGCTTCCCGTCGCGGGAAATCCCCTCGATGCCGCCAACGCCGGGGTTCTTTGCCACCAGCTTGGTCTCACCCGATGCCACATCCACCATGAAGCTATCGCGCGATGCGGGATCGTTGCGGCTGGAATCAATCGCAATCCGTTTTCCATCATCGGTCCAGGCATCCAGGCCGTTGCTGTCACTGCCTCCCAGCGTCAGCAGCTTCATTCCGGCGCCATCGGGCTTCACCACATAGATTTGTGTGTTCAACCCGCCGCCTGGAGCAATCGCCACGGCAATCCAGTCGCTCGCTGGAGACCACTGCTGCTCCGTAACCGGATCGTCCCCGTTGGTCACCATGCGCGGATAGCCGCCCTCGGAAGGCACAATCCATACTTGTGGCGTGCCGCTTATGTTGGAGATAAAACTCACCCACTTACCATCAGGTGAGAAGCGTGGAGCTACCGCGCTTCCGACTCTCGCCATGCGGGCTACGGCGGCGGCGACCTCGATTTTGGCTTTCACATTCGGTGCGTCTTGCGCTACGGCGAGCGCGCTGACGCAACACGCCAGAACCACATAAGCTAATTTTCGCTTCAACATGGTCTCCCTCAATCTCCTAAGCAGCCACGCCATGAACGGGTGAGATTTTGTTTCCGATGCCCAGATTTCTCCATCACCCGATTTTCAGTCAGTGTTATCTATGTTCATCGGGTGGTGAGGTTTTGCTTTTCCGATCACCAGATCATCCGATCACGCGCGATCAACCGATCTCCTAGCTCGCCTTTCCTTCTTTCGCTGCCCTGGCTTGCGCCGCGTCATAGCTTTCGCCATAAATCGACGGCACCTTGCCGCCCAT
>DASTJB010000132.1:0-6292 GCA_035717005.1 Candidatus Angelobacter sp. | reverse complement strand
GACGGGCGTAGCCGAACTGCCGGCGGGTACGGAGATGGTGATGCCGGGCGACAACGTGGCGCTGACGATCGAGCTGATTACGCCGGTGGCCATGGAGAAGGGGCTGAGGTTCGCCATCCGCGAAGGCGGAAAGACCGTGGGCGCGGGAACGATCAGCGAAATTATTCAGTAACAATTTTGGATCGCAGGCGAGGGCGTCTGCGGTCCACAGGAACAGCAAAGGGTTTAGATCATGCGTGAAATAGTTACATTACAGTGCGGCGATTGCAAAGAGCGCAATTACTCGACGACGAAGAACAAGAAGACGACCACCGGCCGTCTGGAGTTCAAGAAGTATTGCAAGCGCTGCCGCAAGCATACCGGGCATAAAGAAGTTAAGTAAGCCATTAGCAAACGGCAATTGGCAATTAGCAAAAACCGGTGAGCCCGTAAGCGTTGCTGAATTGGAAAGAGAAGCAGGCAGAACGAGACACGAGCTAATGGCTAACTGCTAATTGCTGAAGGGGTGAAACGCGGAGCGAGCGCCGTACTGCGCGAGCGAAGCGTGAGGGCGAAGCACACTGAACGAAGTGAAGTGGATTGCGGAGCCCTTGAAAAGGTGAGTGGAAGGCGAGCGCTGATTCGCGCGAACCGGACACGAGGGCGAAGCAGCGAAGCGCTGCGGAGCCCTTGAACAAAAGGGGCGTAAGCTCAACGGCTAAACTGCCGGTCTCCAAAACCGGACTTGGGGGTTCGAATCCCTCCGCCCCTGCCAGATTTTGGATGGTTGGCAAGCGTTTGGCTCGGGCCTTTAGCCGGGGATGTTAAAGCAGCGGCAGAGGCAAACCCCAAGCGCTGGTTGCTAAGTGGTTTTTGAAGGAAGGAATGAAATGGCAAAGGCGGTAACCATGGCGCGGGAAGACGAGGGCAACAAGCTCACGAATTTTCCTGGTCGGATCAAAGGTTTTCTATCGGATGTCCGCAATGAGATGCGGAAGGTCACTTTTCCCAGCCGGAAGGAAGTGCAGGCCACGACGATTGTGGTGATCATCACCGTGATCCTGTTTGGCATTTACTTCTTCGTGATCGACCAGGCAATTGGGCGGGGAGTTGATTGGGTGTTGCACCACAGGTAACAGCACCGGAAAGTTCCAGGAACATGGCAGACGAAAACATCAACGAAGCCGGCGCCGCGCAGGAAGCGGCCCAGGCGACCGCGCCGGAGACGGCGGAAAAACCGGAAGTCGTCAATCCGAACATGAAGTGGTACATCATCCACAGCTATTCGGGTTTCGAGCGCAAGGTCAAAGAGTCGCTGGAGTCGCGCATACAGGCGTTCGGCTTGCAGGAGAAGATCGGCAAGGTGGTGATCCCGACCGAGCCGGTCACCGAAATTCGCGGCGGCAAGAAATATACCGTGGAGAGAATGTTCTATCCCGGATACGTGCTGGTGCAGATGGACCTGACGGGCTTCCGCACCGGCGGCGAGGGCGACCACGTGTGGCACGTGGTGAAATCGACGCCGCGTGTGACCGGTTTCGTGGGCACGGCCAACGATCCTACGCCGCTGACCGAAGACGAGGTCAACCAGATCATCTATCGGGTGGCGGTGGGCAAGGACAAGCCCAAGATCCGGGTGAAGTTCGAGAAGAACGAGACCGTGCGCATCACGGATGGGCCGTTCGCCAACTTCAACGGCACGGTGGACGAGGTGAACGAAGACCGCGAGACGCTGAAGGTGATGGTGACGATTTTCGGCCGCGCGACACCGGTGGAGCTGGAATTTGGGCAGGTAGAGAAGGTGGCGTAAGCGGCTTCGAGCACGGGCAAGAGTGCCTGTGCCACAAAACAGATAAAGATTCTCGAAGAACAGAGAGCATATGGCAGCGAAAAAAGTACAGACATCCGTTAAGTTGCAGATTGAGGCCGGCAAGGCGACTCCGGCGCCTCCGGTCGGCCCGGCGCTGGGCCAGGCGCAGATCAACATCATGGAGTTCTGCAAACAGTTCAACGCCCGCACCCAGAACAAGGAGATGGCGGGGCTGATCATTCCGGTGGTAATCACCGTCTATACCGACCGCTCGTTCACCTTCATCACCAAGACGCCGCCGGCTTCGGTGCTGCTGAAGCGCGCGGCGGGGATCGCCAAGGGCTCGGGGGCGCCGAACAAGGACAAAGTCGGCAAGGTCACGGAGAAGCAGGTGGCCGATATCGCCAAGCAGAAGATGCCGGACCTGAACGCCGCGTCGCTGGAGACGGCGATCAAGAGCGTGAAGGGCACGGCGCGGTCGATGGGGATTGAGGTCGTAGGTTAGTTGTTTAAATCGCATGCACCACGGCCCGCGAAAATTGCGGCGCGGTGGGAGATGAGGAAAAGCAGATGAGTCGCAAAGCCGGGAAAAACATTACCAAATCGCGCGCCGCGGTAGAGAAGAAGCAGTATCTCCTCAGTGACGCGGTGCCGCTGCTGCAAAAAGTAAAATACGCCAAATTCGACGAGACGGTTGAGGTCACGCTGCGGTTGGGCGTCGATCCCAAACACGCCGACCAGATGGTGCGCGGGACGGTGGTCCTGCCGCACGGGCTCGGCAAGTCGAAGAAAGTCCTGGTAATCGCCAGCGGAGAGAAAGTGCGCGAAGCCGAAGCCGCCGGAGCGGACCTTGTAGGCGGCGAGGACATGGTGGAGAAGATCCAGAAGGAAAACTGGACGGACTTTGATGCCGTGATTTCCACGCCCGACATGATGAAGTCCGTGGGCAAACTGGGCAAAGTGCTCGGACCCAAGGGCCTGATGCCGAACCCGAAGACCGGAACCGTGACCTTTGACATCGCGAATGCGGTGAAGGAGATCAAGGCCGGCAAGGTCGAGTTCCGCACGGACAAGACCGCGCTGGTGCACGTGCCGGTCGGCAAGATCTCCTTCACGCCGGACAAGCTGGTGGAGAACGCCACGGCAGTAATTTCGAGCGTGGTGAAAGCCAAGCCGTCAGTGGCCAAGGGCAAGTACATCAAGGGCGCGTACATCTCGTCCACGATGGGCCCGGGAATCGCGATCGATACGACGCCGGTTGAGGCAGCGGCGAAGGCGTAATTTCAACGAGATTTGCGACGCGGGGCTGAGCGTCCCGATTAAAGAACCAGGAACCGCAGGCGAGGGCGCCCGCGGTCCAAAAGAGAAAAGGATCCGACATGGCGGTTACGAAGGCAAAAAAAGCGGAGCAGATTGACAAGCTGAATAAAGACCTGCAGAAGGCCAGCAGCATGATTGTGGGCACGTTTTCCAAGCTCACGGTGGCCAAGGATTTTGAGCTGCGCAAGACGGTCCGGACCGCGGGCGGGCGCTACCAGGTGGTGAAGAACACGCTGGCCCAGCGCGCGTCGGAAGGAACCAAGGTTTCAGAAGCCCTGAAGGGGCTGAAGGGCGTGACCTCGATCGCTTATACCAGTGGCGACCCGGTTGCGCTGGCCAAGGCGCTGAGCAAATACGTCGATGACAATCCCGAGTACTCGTTCAAGGCGGGCGTGCTGGAAGGCCGCGTGATCTCAATGAAAGAGATCAAGGCGCTGGCCACGATGCCGGCCAAGGAAGAGATTTACTCGAAGCTGCTCTTCCTGATCAATGCTCCGGCGCAGCGGCTGGTAACGGTGATGAACGCCGTGGGCAAGAACCTGGCCGTGGTGGTGAACCAGGGCGTGGAGAAGAAAAAGTTCAAGGACGCCGGCGAAGCTGCAACCAGCTAAACCGGCTCTGCCCATTCACGCCCGCCCATCCCTCCCGCAAAGAACGCGGAAACGGATGGGAACCCGCAAAACCGGCGCGCGAATGGGGGCCCGAAATTGTTCTAAGTGCGGCAGTTTCAGGCAAGGTTTTATCGCTGAGGAGACCTCACGTGGCGCTAGTCTGGGCGCATTGGAACGCGGCGGGGAGGATGCGGCGAACCAGCACAAAATCGAAATAAGGTGGAGAGAACAATGGCAGACTTGCAGCAGTTACAGGATCAAATCGTAGGGTTGAGCCTTCTGGACGCGGCCCAGCTCGTCAAGATGCTCGAGGAGAAGCTCGGCGTTTCCGCAGCCGCAGCGGCCCCGGTGATGGTGGCCGGTGGCGGCGCAGCGGCGGCGGGAGCAGCCCCGGCTGAAGAAAAGACTGAATTCACCGTGGTGCTGACCGGCGCCGGCGCAAATAAGATCAATGTAATCAAAGCGGTACGTGAAGTCACCAGCCTGGGCCTGAAAGAAGCCAAGGACCTGGTGGACGGCGCGCCCAAGACGGTGAAAGAGAACGTTTCCAAGGAAGAAGCGGAGACGATCAAGAAGAAGTTCACCGACGCTGGGGCGACAGTCGAGGTCAAGTAACCGCAGTTAGCCGGGCGTTCGAGCCCGGCGCAGTTATCCCGCGCGGCAGGCGAGGGATTTCAGGAAATTGAGGGGTGGGAAAGCTCCACCCTGCAATTCGACCCCGCCAGGCGAAAAAGCGCCGCCTGTCGGGGGCCCCTTTAGCAATTTTTCTGCCAAAAGGGTTGAATCTGGATGGGGACTTCTGATATCAAATAGATACGGTGGTTTCTCTTCCAAACCGGTGAATTCAAGATTTATTGGACGCAGGACAGGCGTGGTGCTCGGGCAAAACTCGCCTTGCTCAGGGTCGTAGCCAGACCTGCGAATATTGTTCTTTTTGAAACGGGTCCGCTGGTGTGCGGACAGAGAACGGTCTAGTCAGACGGGCGCGCACAAACAAAATTCAGCATTGCAATTCGCTGCTCCGGCGTCAACGGGAACTCTTGTCTCCTGTTGACCCGCTCTTGTTTTTGCCCCGCGTGAACGTTCTTTAAGTTTTGATGCTGCTTAATTAGCAGGTTTAGCTGTGGAAGGCAAGTAAATTTCCGGCAAACCGCGTTTAGTTCGCCGATCGTATATTTCGCCGAATGCCGGCGAACACAACCAGTTCTCAGGAGTTATTCATGCCGAACAAGAATGGCGCCTTCCGTTATCGTCTCGACTTCTCCAAGATTCCGGCAACGCTGCAGATCCCGAACCTCATTGAGGTGCAGAAGCGCTCGTATGACCGTTTCCTGCAGATGGACAAGCTGCCGAGCGAGCGTGACGACAGCGGGCTCCAGTCCGTGTTTCAGTCCGTTTTCCCCATTACCGATTTCCGCAACGTCTCCGAGCTGGCCTTCGTCGATTTCGCGATCGGCAACTGGGAGTGCAAGTGCGGCCACCTGAAAGGCCTGCATCACCTGCGCACCACCTGCCGCAACTGCGGCAACACGGTGATCACTGACCCGTTCCATCCCGGCGACGTGCTCTGCCAGAAGTGCGGCACGTACAACGCCAACACGCCCGACTTCTGCAACAAGTGCGGCGACCCTGTGGGCCTGCAGCTCAAATATGACGTGGCTGAGTGCGAAGAGCGCGGCATGACGTACTCCGCACCGCTCAAGGTCACCATCCGCCTGACCATCTACGACAAAGACCCGGAGACGGGCAACAAGAGCATCCGCGATATCAAGGAGCAGGAAGTTTTCTTCGGCGATATCCCGCTGATGACGCAAAACGGCACGTTCATCATCAACGGCACCGAGCGCGTGATCGTGAGCCAGCTGCACCGCTCGCCGGGCGTGTTCTTTGAGACCGCGAACAACCGTACCTACTTCCTGGGCAAGATCATTCCCTACCGCGGCTCGTGGGTCGAGTTCGAGTACGACCAGAAGAACATTCTCTACGTGCGCATCGACCGCAAGCGCAAATTCCTGGGCACCATCTTCCTGCGCGCCCTGGGACTGCGCTCCGATGAAGATATTTTGCGCACGTTCTATACCGTCGACAAGATCAGCCTGAAGGACAAGAAGCTGCGCTGGATCCTGGAGAGCGGGATCGAGAAGCCGACGAACCTGCTGGGACTGAAGCTGGCGCACAGCATCAAGGACAAGAGCGGGCATGAGATCGCGCACTCGGGGCGCAAGATCACGCCGGCGATTTTGAAAGAAATCCAGAAGGCGAAGATCAACGAGATCGAGATTGACACCACCGATCTTGAAGGCGCGTTCACCGCGGCCGACGTGGTTGATACGGCGAGCGGCGAAGTTTTGCTCGAGTCCAACAGCGAGCTGACGCCGGACAAGCTTTCCAAGATCATGGACGCGGGAATTGAGGACGTACATGTCTTCTTCCCTGAGCGCGACGATGTGGGCAACGTGATCAGCGCGACGCTGCGCCGCGATTCGGTCAAGACGCCGCAGGAGGCGCTGATCGAAATTTACCGCAAGCTGCGCCCGGGCGACCCGCCGACGCTGGACACGGCGACGGCGCT
>DASTJB010000131.1:0-6705 GCA_035717005.1 Candidatus Angelobacter sp. | reverse complement strand
CATCATGGCGGAGAAGGGCGGCTTCAAGCATTTCATGCTCAAGGAAATTTATGAGCAGCCGCGCGCCGTGCGCGATACCACATTGGGGCGCGTCTCGCTCGATTCCGGCAAGGTGTTCCTCGAAGAGATGGAAGTTACCGAAGACGAGCTGCGCCAGGCGCAGAAGATCAACATTGCCGCCTGTGGCACCAGCTGGCACGCTGCGCTGGCGGGAAAGTTCATGATCGAGCGGCTGGCGCGCATTCCCGTGGACGTGGATTACGCGAGCGAATGGCGCTATCGCGACCCGATCATCTCCAGCAAAGAGATCACGTTGCTGATCACGCAGTCAGGCGAGACGGCCGACACAATCGCTGCGCAGCGCGAAGCCAAAGCCAAAGGCTCCAAGACGCTGGCCATTTGCAACGTTGTCGGCGCCATGATCGCTCGCGAGGCTGCGGGAACCATTTACACGCACGCCGGGCCGGAGATTGGCGTAGCTTCCACCAAGGCGTTTACGGCGCAGCTCACGGCGCTGTTTCTGCTGGCGCTCTACCTGGGCGAGCTGCGCGGCGAAACTTCCACGGAAGAGGCGAAGAAATACATCGATGAACTGCTGAAGATCCCGCACAAGCTGGAGCAGCTGCTCGCGCGCGATGAAGAGTGCGAGGCGCTGGCTAAAACGTACTATCGGGTGCAGGATTTCCTGTTCCTGGGCCGCGGGATTCACTATCCCATCGCTCTGGAAGGGGCGCTCAAGCTCAAGGAAATCTCTTATATTCACGCTGAGGGCTACCCCGCGGGCGAGATGAAACACGGACCTAATGCGCTCATCGACGAAAACCTTCCAGTTGTGATGGTTGCCACGCAGGACACGGGTGACCCCAACTCCGTGCTGCGCTACGAGAAGACCATGTCAAACGTGAAAGAGGTGAAGGCGCGCGGCGGCAAAGTGATCGCAATCGCCACCGAGGGCGATGAGGAGATCAAGGAATCCGTCGATCACGCGCTCTACGTCCCGCATGCGCCGGAGCTGCTGTTGCCAATTTTGGAGGTCGTGCCGCTCCAACTGCTGGCCTACCATATCGCGGTGCGCCGCGGATGCGACGTGGACCAGCCGCGTAATCTGGCCAAGTCGGTGACGGTCGAGTAGAGCTTTGCTGCGTTGAAGAATGGTAAGCGCCGGTTGCTTAGCTGCAACCCGCCCTCTCTGGCGACCGCGAAAAACCTGCTTCTCTAACTATCTTATATTTGCCGCAACCACGGCCTCTTCAAGGTCATCTAACACCTTGACAATAAGTCACTCACATTCGATAATAGCTGTGCTGTTACCGAGTATATGCTGATTTATAAGCACTTATAAGCCAGGGGGAGGCAGTCAGCCATGGGCAAAATCATAGGAATCGACCTCGGCACCACAAATTCTGTGGTGGCTGTGATGGAAGGCGGCGAGCCGAAAGTGATCGCCAATGAAGAGGGCGGTCGCACTACGCCGTCGGTGGTTGGATTCACGAAATCGGGGGAGCGTCTGGTTGGACAGGTGGCCAAGCGCCAGGCCATCACCAATCCTGAGAACACGATTTATTCCATCAAGCGGTTTATGGGACGGCGCTTTGATGAAGTGAACGAAGAGATGAAGATGGTCCCGTATAAGGTCGTTCGCCAGGGCGATCACGTAGCCGTTGTGGCGCAGGGGCAGGAATACACTCCGCCGCAGGTTTCGGCGATGATCCTGCAAAAGCTGAAGAAGGCGGCCGAAGATTATCTCGGGCAGCCGGTCACCGAAGCGGTGATCACGGTGCCTGCATATTTCAATGACGCGCAGCGCCAAGCGACCAAAGATGCCGGCAAGATCGCCGGGCTGGACGTGAAGCGCATTGTGAACGAGCCGACCGCAGCCGCGCTGGCCTACGGCCTGGACAAGAAGAAGGACGAGATCATCGCTGTCTATGACTTTGGCGGCGGTACGTTTGACATTTCGATCCTCGAAGTCGGCGGCGACGTGGTCCAGGTAAAGTCGACAAACGGCGACACGCACCTGGGCGGCGACAACATCGACCAGCGGATCGTCGACTGGCTGGTAGATGAATTCAAGAAGGACGAAGGGCTGGATCTTCGGTCCAAGGGCAACGAAATGGCGCTGCAGCGTCTGCGCGACGCCGCGGAGAAGGCCAAGATCGAACTCTCCACCACCATGGAGAGCGAGATCAACCTGCCTTTCATCACCGCCGATGCGACCGGTCCGAAGCACCTGGTGAAGAAGCTGACGCGCGCCAAGCTGGAGCAGATGGTGGAAGACATCATCCAGCGTTCGGTGGCGCCGTGCAGGCAGGCGATGAAAGATGCCGGAGTGGACGCCAGCAAGGTCGACGAAGTGGTCCTGGTAGGCGGACAGACACGCATGCCGCGCATCCAGCAGCTGGCGAAAGAGCTGTTCGGCAAAGAGCCGCACAAGGGCGTGAACCCGGACGAAGTGGTCGCGGTGGGCGCCGCAGTGCAGGCGGGCGTGCTGGCAGGCGATGTGAAAGACCTGCTGCTGCTGGACGTGACTCCGCTGACGCTCTCGATCGAAACGCTGGGCGGCGTGGCGACGAACATGATCCCGCGCAATACCACGATCCCAACCAAGCGCACGGAGACCTTCTCGACGGCGGCGGACAGCCAGCCTTCGGTTGAGGTCCACGTGCTCCAGGGCGAGCGTCCGCTGGCCAGGGACAACCGCACGCTGGGCAAGTTCCACCTGACCGGCATTCCGCCGGCGCCGCGTGGCGTGCCCCAGATCGAGGTGACGTTTGACATCGACGCGAACGGCATTCTGAACGTGACGGCGAAAGACAAGGCCACGAACAAGGAGCAGAAGATCCAGATCACTTCTTCTTCCGGCCTGAGCAAAGAAGAGGTCGAGCGCATGGCCAAGGAAGCCGAAGCGCACGCTTCCGAGGACAAGGCCAAACGCGAGGAGATCGAGGCGCGCAACCAGCTCGACAGCATGGTCTACCAGGTGGAGAAGACGTTGAAGGAGCATGGCGACAAGATCTCCGGCGACGAGCGCACGCAGGTCGAGACGGCCGTGGCCGATGCGAAGAAAGCCCTGGAAGGGACGGATGCGGCGGCGATGAACTCCGCCCGCGAGCGCCTGACCCAGGCTTCACACAAGCTGGCCGAGGTGATGTACAAGGCGGCGCAGGCCCCTCCGGCCGGCGGCGGAGCTGAATCCACCGGCGGCGCAGGCACGCAGCCTGGAGCTGACGGCGCGGGCCAGGAGCAGAAGAAAGATGAGGGCGTGATCGACGCAGAGTACGTGGACGTGGAAGATAAGAAGTGAGCGTCGACGAAGGACACGTAGAAGGCGGCCTCAAGGCCGCCTTCTACGTACTGAGGGAGGAAAGCAAGCGACGGCCAAGCAGTGACCAGAGGTGACACAGGTGAAAAAGTATCTGGTAGTAAAAATGGCGGAAGGTTTCAGCCAGGTGGTGAACTGGATCGTGCTGCCCGGGCTGTATACGCTCGATGCGGCACAGCAGTTCGTGGCCAACGCGACCATGGATGAGCCGGAAGCGCAGTTCCTGATCCAGGAGGTCGGGGCAGCGTGAAACAAGCAATTAGCAAATAGCAATTGGCAATTAGCGAGTATCTGGTTTTGCCAATTGCTAATGGCCAAGCGCTCATTGCTTCTCAGGAGAACAGCATGCGATACATGAAACGTCGTGGTTTGCGGATGTTTGCAGTTGCGGCCCTGTTACCGGTGATGGCGATGGCGCAGGCGGCCAAGCCTGGTACATCGCATGACCCGGTCGTACAGCAGGTCACGCAACGCGTGCGCGACTTCCTGGCTGCCGTACCCAAGAACGATCCGGCGGTCTTCCAGGATTTCTTTGCCGACGACGTGATCTATACTCGCTCGGCCGGCGTCACCGTGAACAAAGCCGAAATCCTGAAGAACATCGACGTGCGCGCGACGAATGAACCGCAAGCCACGTTCGAGGCCGACGATTTCACCGTCCATCCGTATGGCGACATGGCGGTAGTGAATTTCCGATTGATCATGCACAACATGGACAACGGCAAGCCTGTGACCGCGTACTTTCGCAATACAGGAACGTTTTTGAAGCGGGGGGGCAAATGGCAGGCCGTGGCCTGGCAGGCGACGAAGGTGCCGGAGCAGGCCAAGCCGTGATGAGCCGAGCTGGGAGCGCGTCATTGCTGTTCATAGCGGCCATTCTCAGTTTGAGCGAGAGCAATGCCCCTCTTGGCGCGCGACTCAAGCTGCGATGGGGACGCGACACGGTGACGTTCACCGAAAGCGGAAAGACGCACCAGCTGCTCATCCGCCAGTATTTTCACGCTGCCCATATTGCGGCCGTGAAGCTGCAGTCGGCTAAGGAAGCAGGCGGCTTTATTTATTTGCTGTTGGACGTTACAGGACCTTCCAAGGATCAGCCCGACAATCATCAGTGCGGCGCGGGCACAGAAGCAGACTTGGTCTGGCTAAAACTGGATAAGGACTGGAAAGTCACAGAGGGCAGGAATTTCCCCTATGAGTCCTGCTGGTCTACTATCTCTTCTTACGACGATCCGGCTTGGCATGGCGATACATTAAGTGTCATCGCAGACTACGTCAGAGAAGGCGGGAGCACCGCCACTAAGGAAGCCAGCTACAACTATAAGCATCCGGATGAGGGACTGAAAATAACCGAGGCCGCGGAGAAAAAGAAGTAGAAGGAATCACGCCGTCGGTAGCTCTCGTCGTGCGTGATCGCGGGGAAAAATTCAGGCAATGGCAACCACCCAGCAAAAGGATTATTACGGCACCTTAGGGGTAAAGAAAAGCGCCGCGGCGGACGACATCCGCAAGGCTTTCCGCAAGCTTGCCCGCAAATACCATCCTGACGTCAATCCCGGAGACAAGAAAGCAGAAGAAAAATTCAAGGAGATCTCTGAAGCCAATGACGTGCTGAGCGATCCCAAGAAGCGCAAGATCTACGACCAGCTCGGCTTCTACTCAGACAATATCGATCCGGCGGCTGCGGAGGCTTATGCCCGCGGCGGGGGGTTTGGCGCTGGCGGCTTCGGCGCAGGTCCGCAGGGCGGGGGACCGCGAGGCGGAGCCCAGGGTTTCGACTTCGGCGGCTTTGATTTTTCCGATCTCGGCGGCGCAGGCAGCCGGCAAGGCGCGGGCGGCTTCCGCGACATATTTTCCAGCATCTTCGGAGGTGGCGGAGGGCGCGGCGGCCCAGCGGTCGAGACCGAGCCGGAGCGCGGAACCGATCTCGAGTACCAGGTCAACGTTGGCTTCTGGGACGCGATTCGCGGCTCGGTGATGCGGCTGAACATCGCGCGGCTGGATGCGTGCACGAATTGCCATGGCAGCGGTGTTGTGGGAACGCCGGCGACATGCCCGCAGTGCCATGGATCGGGCCAGCTGACACAGTCGACCGGCGGAATGAAATTCAACCTGGCCTGTCCGCGCTGCGGCGGGACGGGCAAGATCCAGCCGCCCTGTCCGGTGTGCCACGGCGAGGGGGCGGTGGAACGCACGGAGCCGCTGGAGGTGCGCATCAAGGCGGGCACGCGCGACGGCCAGCGCATACGGCTCGCGGGCAAGGGCAATGTGGGCGGGCGCGGCGGCGCGGCGGGCGATCTCTACATTATTATTCGCGTGGGCGAGCACCCGGTGTTCCGGCGCGAAGCTGATGACATCTACGTGACGGTGCCGGTGGCGGCGTGGGAGGCGGCGCTGGGCGCGAAGATTGAAGTGCCAACGATCGACGGCCGCTCGCAGCTGAAGATCCCGCCGGGCACGCAGAGCGGGCAGAAGCTGCGCCTGCGCGAGAAAGGCGTACCCTCGGCCACCCGCGACGGGCACCGCGGCGATGAGATTGTGGAAGTCAAGGTCGCCGTGCCGGAGGCGCGGGACCTGAAGGCACGCGAGTTGTGGCAGGAGTTGCAGAAGCTGAATCCGGAAGATCCGCGGGCCGAGCTGTGGACAAAGGTGTGACGTTCGCCCTCAACCCCAGAACGCCAAGCCCATCCTTCCGCAAAGAACGCGGAACGGATGGGGCCCGCAAAAGCGGCGCAATCCGGGAGCCCTGGTTCCGGGGGCCCGCCCTGGAAACGCCGCGTCTGCAGCTGCGCGAATTCAAACTGGCGGATGTGGACGCGCTCGCGTGCATTCTGGGCGATCCGATCGCGATGGTGTATTATCCGGCGCCGTTTCTGCAGGCGGAAGTTGAAGAGTGGATCCGGCGCAACCGGGCTCGCTATCGCGATTACGGGTTTGGGATTTGGGCCATGCTGCTGAAGGATTCGGGCGAGCTGATCGGGGATTGCGGATGCTTTGTGCGCGAGCTTGACGAGCTGGGAGGGAATGCTGAGTTCGAGATGGGATGGCACGTGCGGCGCGATCTGTGGGGCCGGGGATACGGCACGGAGGCGGCGCAAGCCTGCATCGATTATGCGTTCTCCTCTTTAGGCGCGAAGCGAATCATTGCGCTGGTGCGGCCGGAGAACAGGAGCTCTTGCCGGGTGGCGGAAAAGAGCGGTATGACGTGCGAACGGGTGATTTTCTGGCGTGGGTATGATCACTGTATTTATGAAAGAAAAAAGGGACACAAAGAGGTAAACGTGGGGTTATGAGAACCAAATGGCAACGCAGACCTTAGGAGAGAAGATGCCGAATCCTACCCAAATCCGCATTCTCTTTGTGAATTGTCCAAGGCTGGATAC
>DASTJB010000130.1:0-13180 GCA_035717005.1 Candidatus Angelobacter sp. | reverse complement strand
GCCCAATTGCGTGGTTTATACCGGCACGCATGACAATGACACCACCGCGGGCTGGTGGGCGAACTCAGCCAGCGATGAGGAAAAAATGCGCGCAGCGGATTATCTGGGGCAGCCGGAGGACGGCATGCACTGGGCATTTATCCGCGCGGCCCTGAGTTCCGTGGCCCGGCTGGCGATCGTGCCATTGCAGGATGTGCTCGGCCTGGGCAGTGAAGCGCGTATGAACACGCCTTCACTCAGTGACGGCAACTGGGGCTGGCGCTTTTCCCCGGGCGCACTCAGCGCCACGTTGGAAAATAAATTGGCGGCACTGTCTGAGGTGTGCGATCGCGCGCCGGAAGTTTCAGCCGCTGACCAGCAGGGCCACGGGAAAGTGCGCGAAGAGTTCGTGGCATAGCAAGGTTCGGTTCGCGCTGACCCTGATTTTCTCTCCCGTAAATGCGTTTTCCAGGAACTCTGCCGTCCGGGGCGGCACCGGTACTTCAGTGTTTCCCCACAAAGCGCCCAGCGGAGCGCGCATGGCTCCGCCGCCGGCGAGCGTATAGCTGAGGCGCGGAACGGCGACAATTGCCACCTGATTGTTGTGCTCGCGGGCGAACGCCACCACATGCTGTTGTTGGGCGCCCGTTGCCTGGAGAGGCCGGTACCTGCCCTGATGAAACAGCTCCCGCCGCTCACGGCGGAGCCGCAGCGCCTGCATGGTGGTCCACATCTTGATGCGGCCGTCCTGGTAGGTGCTGAGCAGCTCGGCGCACAAGGCCTGCAGACTGCCCGCTTCAGAGCGCCGGTCCAATTCGCCGAGCAGGCGCTGGCGCAGTTCGTAATCGACAGGCCGGCGATTGTCGGGATCGACCAGGCTGAAGTCCCACAGTTCGGTGCCCTGGTAAATATCAGGATTGCCGGGCGAGGCGATCATCAGCAGGCGCTGGGCCAGCGAGTTCACAGCGCCAAAGAAAAATACCGGCGGCAGAAAGGCCTGAATCTGTTCCAGGAACGAATTGGGCCGGTCATGCGTTTCCGGCGCCAGGACCCTGGCGATAAATTGCTGCAGCGCCTCGACGTAAGATGGATCGTCATTGATCCAGCTCAGGTTGACCTTGGCTTCGTGCACCGCCTTGGTCATATATTGTTGAATGCGGGCAGTGTAGCGCTCACGCGCTCCTTCGCATTCGAAGTTGAAGGGCCAGGAGCCGATCAGAGTCTGGTAGAGCAGATATTCTTCGTTCAGATCGGGAACGTGACGGCCGTCAGCCAGCAGGCGCTTGCGTGAGCGGTTGGTTTTGCGCCACTTGAACACTTGCGCTCCCCATATCCTGGACATTTCTGAAAGCACGTCAAGGCGGGCACGCATGTCTTCACTGCGCTTAGTGTCATGGGTCGAGGTGGCCAGCATGGAATAGGGCCAGTGCGCGGCGCGCTTGATGTTGCCTGCGTGAAACTCGTCTACGCTGGCGCCGAACTGCCGGGGCGAGCCGCCCACTTCGTTGACCGCCACAAATCGGTTATAGACATAGCAGGCGGTATCTTCCAGGCCCTTGGCCATGACCGGGCCGGTGAGCTGCTGAAACTTGAGGGTGAAATGCAGTTTCCTGCGATAGAGATCGGATTGGTCTTCGGCATCCTGGTGCTTGAGCAGCAGGATGTCACGCAGAAAGTCGAAACTGGCCGGCGCCTTGTCAGGATTACGGCGCTTGGCGCGGGTAATGGCTTCGTTGATGTAGACGCGGTCCCGCTCGGTCATCTGCCCGCGCTCGTCGATATAGGTGCGGTAGACGGGGAAGCAGGCTATGGTCTCGCGGATCACGTCGCGCAGCGCCTTGCGCGTGTAATCGCGGGCGAAACGGTCACTGAGAGAGATGGTGTCCAGCAGGTGGGCCAGGACGTTCACCTCACTGGCGAGTGAGGCGTGCATGATCAGCTTCTTGCTGTTGTAGATGAGCGCGTCGACATCGTACGAACCGCCGGTGAAACGATGATAGAGGTTGGTGAAGGCGCGCTCATTGCGGCGATCGATGAAGACGCCATTCACCAGAACTGTGAAGTCGTAACCCGAGGTGCCGTCGACGGGCCACTCCACCGGCAGGTCTTCACCCGGTTCCAGGATCTTTTCCACCACGGTGTAGAGCGGCGCGCGGCGGTTCATCCAATCGTGCTGGCCGAAAACCTGCTGGATCCCGATCTCGATGCCGTTTTCCGCCAGCGGCGGCCGCGGCGCCGGGCCGGCGCACTGGCTGGCTGCGTAAAGCATTTGCAGGCGGACCATATACTGCCGGGGATTGAGCAGGCCGTCGCAGTGATCCAGACGGATCCCCTGGACCATGTCATCGGCGAGAAGATGGCGCAGGAGCTGGTGCGTCGCCGCGAAGACGCGCGGGTTCTCCATGCACAGGCCGATGAGGTCATTCACGTCAAAGAAGCGGCGATAGTTGATCTCTTCGCCGGAGACGCGCCAGTGCGCCAGCCGGTATACCTGCGCTTCCAGGAGCCGGTGCAACGGATCAAAGCTGTGTGGATCACCAGGACGGCCATTCATCTCTGCGGCAGCTTTGCTGGCGGCCTGCCGCACCTCGGCTGACTTGGCCAGTAGCTCTTTCAAGGCCTGCAGCAGTGAAGGCACGCTGCGGCGGCGCTGGCGCACGGCATCGCCATCGGTTGCGCTGTGGGAAGGCAGGTTGCGCAGGCCGGAGAGCAGGTTGCGGAGCTCCTGCGGCAGCTCCTGGCTGGCCGGGTCGAAGATCATCGGAATGGTCTGCGGATCGAGCGGCAACTGCTTGTCGTAATACTCCAGGTGAAAGCCTTCTTCATCGGCGACCACGCGGATGTGCCCGGTTTCCAGTTCGGCGCCGTATTGATCGCCCAGAATGGGCAGCAGCAGTTTGTTGTGCAGCTCAGGCTTGAGCGGGTCCCAGTCCAGGTCAAAGAAATCGGCAAAATCCGAGGCGCGGCCATTGGCCAGCACGTCGCGCCACCAGGGATTGGTTCCCGGACCGATGCCCATGTGGTTGGGCACAAAGTCGAGCACCTGTCCCATGCCGTAATTTTTGAGCTCGCGCACCATGTCCTGGAGCTCTTCATAGCTGCCGATCTCCGGGTTCACCTGATTGTGGTCCGTGATGTCATAGCCATGCATGCTGCCGGCGCGGGCCTTGAGGATCGGGGAAGAATAGATGTGCGAGACGCCCAGCGCGTGCAGGTAGCCGATGAGCCGGCGCGCGTGCTCAAACCTGAAGCCGGCATTGAATTGCAGGCGATAGGTGGAGAGCGGGCGCGCACTGCGCTTCTCTGAGGCCAGGCGATCCAGACACTCAGAAATGCCACTCGATTCTGTAGTCAGTATTGCCGGATTGGCTCGCATGAGCGTTGACGTGACGAAGGGGGCTCGAGGACTTGGGCTCCCGCGTACTTAGATGCACAAAGGGAGAACGGCGGGGGGCGGTTGATCCCCGCAGACGGCCAATGAGACGACGGGCCGCTTTACTAAATTGCCATGAACGGTTGACAATAATCTGTTTGGACAAGGAGCCACTTTCAAGCATGCCAGCCACTGGTGAACTGATTCGCATGATGAACTACGTTGACGATATTGCCGCCACTTTGCGCCGCATCCAGGCAGGTATTACCGGCATGACCCCAGAAGAGCGTAAGCGCCTGGCCGACTACATGCGCAACGCCGACCCGAGTTACCTCAAGACGCTGGAGAACCTGGAAAAGGCCTGAGCGATGGCCGCAAACCGGGCTGAAATCGGGTCCATCGCCATCATTGGCGCCGGAACCCGCGGCCGCGACATTGCGCAGATCTGCGCGTCGGGCGGCTTTCGCACCATTCTCGAAGACATTCTGCCTGCCAGCCTGCGCCGGGCCGAAGGCGAGATCCGCAAGGCGTTCGAACTAGCGATCGGTGTTGGCGAGGTCACCCGCTCCCAGGCTGAAGAGGCGCTGGCGCGGATCGAATATGCCTCATCCGTCGAGCAGGCAGCACGCGCGGCCGATCTGGTGATTGAAGCTGTTCCGGATGAGCTGGAATCGAAGATCGAGATATTCACGCTGCTCGACAAAGTCGCACGCCCAGCCACCATCCTGGCGTGCAGTTCCAGCGGCTTCAGCCCGACGGATCTTGGCGGAGTGACTTACCGCGCCGACAAGGTACTGGGAATGCGTTTCTGGACATCCGCCGAAGGCTCGGAGTTGCTGGAGATGGTTCGCGGAAGAAGAACGAGCGACGAAACCGTGGCCTTATGCACGCAGGCGGCGCGCAGCATGCGCGTTCAACTCATGGTCAGGGACGAAGTTCCCTCTTTTGAGGGCCGAAGCTAGCTCTTGCGCCGCATCAGGCGCAGATCAGAGAGATAAACGTCGAGCGGGCTCAATCCGGCAATGCTGTCCTCGCGACGCTCCTGGTTCCTGGCTTGTTCCATCCAGGCTTCCTGGCGCTGTAACTTCTCGGCGACGGTGGCAATCCGGCGCCGCAGGTATTTCAGGTCGCAGGGCTTGGTGATGTAGTCATCGGCGCCGGCCTCGTATCCCGCCTGAATGTCCTCCGGCTGGTCCCTACTGGTGATCAGAATCACGTAAGGAGCGCTGACTCCGCTGTTGCGCAGCCATTTGCAGATGTCCAGTCCGGTCATTTTGGGCATGTCCCAGTCCATCAAGCAGAGATCAACCGTGCGCGTTTTTAGCAGGTTTTGCGCGGATTCTCCATCAGCGGCGGAGACCAGCTGGTAGCCCCACTGCACTACGGAGCGTTCCAACACCATGCGAGGGAGGAGATCATCTTCGGCGACGAGGACCGTGAAGGGTTTCATAGGCGTTCAGTTGTACTTGGCTGGAAACAACTCAACTGTAGCAAAGAGAGATCAGGTGCGCGATATTACTTAGGTTTTTCGCTAGTTCCAAAATGGAACTGAAGCCCGCATAAAACTTAAGGATTTCTAACAAGCAAGAAGAGCGGATGCGGGCCTGGTGCTTTTCAAAGATAAGAAGGGGGCACGATTGAATCGCGCCCCCGATCTGAAGAAGTTTAGTTGCCGGCTGGTCTGTTGCCCATGGTTGGAAGCGGCAGTCTGCCATCGGCGCCCGCGGTCAGGGCGACAAAAGCCGCGTCCTGATACAAGGAGGCGAACACGGCATCGACCCGAGCTTCCATCATCTCCTTGCTGCGCACGGACTGGTAGCGCTCATACTCGAAGAAGTGGCGTTTCAGCAGCGATAATGCTTTCTGCTTGTCCCCGATCTGGGCATAGATGGCCGCCAGGTTATACGAGGCGCAGAGCAGCGACTCATTGTCTTTGGCGATCTTCAGCGCTTCGTCGCCGTGGCCATTGCCGGCCATGAAGGCCGCGGCAAAAATCAGGTTGAAAGGATCATGCGGATCGAGCGCCAACGCCAGCCGCGTGTACTCGTCGGCCCTGGCCTTGTCGCCTTCGGAATTCCAGTAGACAGCGAGGTTCCTGTAGGCGAGCGCCAGCGGGAACTCCTTGACCGAGGCTTCCATCAGGCCCAGCCCCTTCTTGAAGTCGCCTTCATGAATGGTCATCTTCCCCAGCCCGTGCAGCGCGACGGCGCGGGAAAGCGGGTCAGCCGGCATAGCCAGAATCTGGTTGAAGGTCTCGCGCGCCTTGTCCCACTCGCCCGTGTGGTGGCGATAGAGCTCGCCGAGGTAGCGCAGCGGGGTGGGATCATTGAGATCCAGGTTGTGCGCCGCGGTGTAGAACTTCTGCGCTTCAGTGTATTTCGCGGCATTTTCCGCTTTCAGGCCGGCCGCCATCACTTTCTGGATTCGGGCGCTCAAGGCGGGGTCGAAGCTCGGCGGGTCGGGCATGGCTTCAGCATTCATGTCTGTCACGCCCAGCTTCTTGAGCTCCTTGACTGCGTCTTTGGCCTTGCCGGGGAACATGCATTTCTGATCGACTACCTGGCGCAGCTCGGCAATGGCTGTTTTGCTGTCACCGCCCCTGGCTTTGGCTTTGGCATCTTCCATTTTTTCTTTGATTGCCGATTCGCGCTTCTTCATCTCGCTCTCGACCAGTTTTTCCAGGTCGCCCACAGCGAGCTTGCCATTCTTGTTCTCAAGCTTGCTTACGACGGAACCATCGGAGACCTGCACCACCACCGCGATGGGCAGCTTGCCGTCAGGAACATATTTCTGGCCAATCGAGGTGCGCACGTCCACGATGCCCATGGTGACGCACTGCTGGGAGTAGAGCTGGAGAGTCCGCGATTCACGCAGGCTGGAGCGCTGTACCTCGTCCGCGCCCGTGGGGAACCAGTAGACGGCCAGACCTTCTTTGACCGGCTCTTCCGGCTTGATCAGCCGCCATGGCACCTGGTAGGTCTGCGAGCTGGAGCCGGCGCCTCCACCCATGCCGCCCATGCCCCCGCCCCCGCCGCCTCCGCATGTGGCCCAGACCTGCGGCGCAAGCAAAACGTAGATCATCAAAAGAGCGAGTACCCGGCGTAGGCGTTGACTGAGAGGTGTGTTCATAGGGCGAAATTATATAGCAGGGCTGGTTTTTGCAGGCGAGCCGGTTTGTAATCGCGATGTAAAAAGAGGCTCTCGTCTGGTCCCAATCAAGCCGATTGCTGCGTGCTGACGGTGGCGCGTTTCTTCTCGAGCTGCTGCAGAACCAGCGGGCCAAGTTGCGAGACGCTGCCCGCTCCGAGGGTAAGAACCATATCGCCGGGCGCGGCCAGTTGGGCGACGCGGCGCGCGGCTTCGTCAAAGGAGCGGACGTAGTGCACTGAATCGCGTTTTCCGCCGAGCGTTTGAATGGCGTGAGACACGCTCTCACCGGTAATTCCGGGAATGGGCGGCTCGCTGGCAGCGTAGATATCGAGCACCAGGACAGTGTCGGCATCGGAGAACGCAGAGCCAAACTGGTCCAGGAGGTCGCGGGTGCGGGTAAAGCGGTGCGGCTGGAAGATGACGTGAACGCGCTTGAATCCGCACTGGCGTGCCGCTGCGAGCGTGGCGCGGATTTCCGTAGGATGATGACCGTAGTCGTCAATTACGCTGACCTCGGCGGCGCGGCCGCGCAGCTGGAAGCGCCGATCGACACCGCGGAAGTTCTCCAGGGCTTCGCGAATGCTTTGCGGCGGGATATCCAGCCCTACGCCGACGGCCACGGCCGCAGTCGCATTCAGGACGTTGTGTGCGCCGGGAACGCGGAGATGGAAATCGCCGAGCGATTTGCTCCGGTAGTCGACGGAGAAGTGAGCGAAATGCCCGCTGGTGGAGCAGGTGGTCTTCACCGCGGCGACGCGAAAATCCGCATCTTCATGCAGCCCATAGGTGATGGCGCGGCGCGCCAGGCGGGGAAGCATGTTACGGAGCCGGTCATCGTCATGGCAGAGCACGGCCATGCCGTAAAAGGGAACGCGGTCAATGAAGTCCAGGAACGCCTGCTCCACGTCAACCATGTCGCGGTAGCAATCCATGTGCTCGCGGTCGATGTTAGTGACTACGGCAAGAATGGGCGAGAGCTTGAGGAATGAGCGGTCGCTCTCGTCGGCTTCGGCCACCAGATATTGCGATTTGCCCAGCCGCGCGTTGGAGCCCATGGCGTCCACGCGGCCGCCGACCACGACCGTGGGATCGAGCCCGCCGGCAGCGAGTACTGCCGCTACCATGCTGGTGGTGGTGGTCTTGCCATGCATGCCGGCAATGGCGATGCCGTATTTCAGGCGCATCAGTTCGGCCAGCATCTCCGCGCGCTGAATGACCGGCACAAGCTGCGCGTGCGCGGCGACGATCTCAGGATTGTCGCGGCGGATGGCTGAGCTGGCCACGACTACTTCAGCGCCAGTGATGTTTTCAGCGCGATGGCCTTCAAAGATGATGGCGCCTTTTTCCGCCAGGCGCTCGGTGACCGGGGAGCTCTTCAGGTCGGAGCCGGAGACTTTGTAGCCGAGCGTAAGCAGGACTTCGGCAATGCCGCTCATGCCGATGCCGCCGACGCCTACGAAATGTATTCTTTGGATTTTCGCAAACATTTTTCTGTGTCGCTTCGCGACAAACCGCTAGTGAATACTTTCATCGTGCAGATTTTGCTGCTCCTGTTGCAGCGGGCTCGCCGCATGTCTGGACTCGCCCTCAATTTCTTATTGCTGTGCTCCACACCGCTAGCCAGCCGTTGACTGCTTCTTCTCCGCCAATTCCGCCACCATGCGCGCCACGCGGCCGGCGGCATCGTGGTGCGAGAGCGCTCGCGCCCGCTCTGACATCGTTTTCAGCCGCGCGGGATCGCGCAACAGGCCGGTTAATTCCTGCGCCAGGCGCTCCGGCGTAAGTTCCGACTGCGAAATCAGCACCGCCGCTCCACGTTCGGCAATGGCTTCAGCGTTGCGGCGCTGGTGATCGTCAGCCGCGAGCGGGAAGGGAACAAAGATCGCCGGCTTGCCCGCCGCACTGATCTCAGCTACGGTGCTGGCGCCGGAGCGGCACAGTAAAAGATCAGCCCGGGCAAAAGCCGAGGGCATATCGTCGATAAAGGGTGAAACTTCCGCTGTGATCCCTGCCTGCGCGTACGCAGCTTGCACGTCATTATATTCCCGCTCGCCGGTCTGATGGATGATGCGCAGCGCGGGAATTTGCCGTAACACTTCCGGCGCAGCCGCCGTCATGGCGCGGTTGATGGCCTGCGCGCCCTGGCTGCCGCCGAAGACGAGCAAGGTGGGCGGAGCGTTGACGTCGCGCGGCGCGGAGTTGAAAAAGCCGGCGCGCACCGGCACGCCAACGACCTGGGCATTATGGAAGTATTTCTGTGTCTGCTCAAAGTGCACGGCAGCGGCAGAGACCCGATGGCCGACGATTTTGTTGGCAAAGCCGGGAACATAGTTCGGTTCGAAAGCCAGCGTAGGAAGGTGCATGAGAATAGCTGCGGCCATGGCCGGGCCGGAGGCATATCCGCCGACGCCGACCACAACGTCGGGATGGAAGACGCGGATGATCTTGCGGGATTCCACCACGGCCCGCGGGAGATCGAACAGAGTACGCATGCGGGTCATCAGGCTGACGTTCTTGAGCGCGCCGACCCTGACCCGCATCAGGCCAAAGCCGGCTTGCGGCACCAGGCGGTTTTCCAGGCCGCGCGCCGTGCCGACAAAGAGGACTTCGGCCTGATAGCGGGCCTTTAGCTCGCGGGCAATGGCCAGGGCAGGAATGACGTGTCCGCCGGTGCCGCCACCGGCTATGAGAACGCGCATATGTATCTGCTGAATGTAGCAGATTCGTTACTTCTGTACCGCGGTTTCCTGATTTCAGAACGCGGCGCAAAATTGCGTTGGCGCGGGCGGCTTTGTGCTATGTTTTTCATAGAAAAGTCACCCGGATTTCACATTCCGGCTGAATCTTCGCTTCGGCTTAAGCAGGAACTTCCGGTCAAAACCGGCGTTCCGCAAGAGCAAAGACGCGCCCATGATCCTGAAAGCTGCTGAAGACTTCAAAAAACGCACCCTGGCTGCCCTACCCACGCTGGTGGAGAAGGTGGCATATATTTGCTCACTGCAGACCGGGAGCGGCGGATACGTGCATTGGGGATTCACGCGCGCCTTCGGCAACCGGCCCACGCAAGAGGCGATCTACGCGGCCCACCTGGAGACCGCGGTGGAGCTGGTGCAGGTGCCGGTGCAGGAGATTTACAGGGAATACCAGGAAGCGGTGGCGCGGGCGGGGAAGACGGAGTTTCTGGACCCGAACTCGTTCGTGCTCAAGGCGCCGGTCAACGGCGACGGACTTCTTTCGGCTCACCTTCATCTAGTTCAGGAATCTGTTGTTGCTCTGGCGCAGCAGGAGCGTACCAGTCACCAAGTCGCATAGCCAGGCCCACGACCTGGCCAATCACTTCAGCTTCCTGGGGATGCTTGAGGATCCGCGGCGCCACCGGCGAGAGCGGATGCGACTGCAAGACGATTTCTCCGCGGCGCACGGAGCACCAGCAGCAGACGTGGCCTTCGCGGGTTTCAACGAAATAAACCGGCCGCTCCAGCTCAGAGCGCCATTTCTTTTCTTCCACCTTGCAGCGGTTCTCGTCAATCTGGACAAAGGACCCGGGCAGCAGCAGCGGGTACATGGTCAGGTCTTCCATGCCGATATAAGCGTAGGTGTACTTGTTCTTGGCGAGTTCCTGGAGGTACTGCATGGGGACGGTGCCCCATTTTTCAATCATGCGTCCCATGTCGGCGGTCTGGCGGAGGTCAAAACCGGGATCGAGCTTGACCGGGATGTTGACGTTGCCGCGGCCTTCGGCCACCTCGACGCGGTGCGTTTTGCTGGGCCGGCAGATGGCAAAGTCGGCGGCGGTGGAGCTGAGGTCGACGCCGTAGAGCTTCAGCAGTTCGGTGAAATCCGCGCGATAGATCACGGAAAGGACGTACAGGCGATAGATGCTGGGAATGACGCCTTTGGTCTCGATATCGGAGAGGCGGCTGGGGTTGATGATGAATTCTTCAACGCCGCGTGTTTCCGCCAAAGAGGTGCTGGAGAGCTCCACGTCCCGCAACGTGAGACCCATCTGCTCGCGCAGTTCGCGCAACTGTCTTCCCGCTGAAAACACTCGTGTTCGCCCTTACGCTCTGGTTTCCCGTCCTGCTCACCTTACCAGCCCCGTCAGTATGTTGCAATGACGGGCTCGATTGGCTGGTACCGTTCCTTTTCTCGCCTGGGCTTTAAACTGCACCCGGAAGGTGGGCCAGGTAACGCAGTAGTGATGGCGCTAAGCTTGAATCCAGTTTACCTCTTTCCAGAGGGGTTTGAGGCAAGAAAGTTAGGGGTTACACGATGGGTGCGGGAGCGAGCGCTCAGCATTCAGCACTCAGCAGTCAGCAAAACCAGTGGCTGAATTGAAGCGTCTTAGACTGCCGCAGGATCTTGCTCAGTTCGATGACCTCAATGTTTTTTGGGCATTCCAACCAATTGTCCACCCCAGCCCGCGCAAGAGCGGCGCGGTCCGGGGACCCCGGATCAAATTTGTCTTAAGACCTTACTGAGTTCGATTACCTCAATATTCTTCGGGCACTCCAACCAGTTGTGGCGCCAGCAGACGATGATGTCGCAACCATTTTTCTTGTGCCGGTGCCTCAGGAAGCCCCGGCTATCGACTTCGACTTCGATGCGGACGCGCTGCCACACGCCGCGAGCGACCTCGCGCATGGCCTCGCAGTCGGGGAAGGCAGTCTGGAAACGCAGGGCGACAAAGCCCATTTTGCGGGCGACGAGCGCGAAGGCGAAGATCACGCCGGATTCGGTGAGCGGCTCATAGGCGAGCTCGGGGACATTCATCAGGGGAGCGCCGTAGACGGGGCGGTCCTGGTGGATTGGGCCCTTGCGCACGCGGACGAGCGAGCGCGGCTTGGCCGCAGCGCGCGGCGCGGAGTTGCGGGCGGCGATCATGATGAGCACGTCTTTCCATCTGGCTTGCAAGTTGTGCTCGGAGGCGAAGCGGAGGAAGGCGTCCGGGATGCGCGTCCAAGGGGTGTAGCGGGAGTGAAAAGGCATGTTGCTGAAGCGGCCGGCGTTTTCATATTCATGCACGCTGGGAAGTTTGCCGAGTTTGCGGGCGACCGACGCCCAGTCGAGAAGGAGCGTGGATTCCTGCTGGCCGATGCCGGGGCCGGAAGGCTGGAGGCCGGCGGCTTCCAGCGCACGGCGCAGCGAGCCGAAGCGCTTATAAAGGACCTGCTCGGAGATGCCGGCCAGGAGGCGGAGGTCGCGCAGGCCGGGGTTGCGTTGGAGTTTGCGGGCACAGAGGCGGATGGAGCGGAGGATTTTCTGTTTGGACATTGGTTTTTCCTTGAAATAAAAAAGCCACCTTTCGGTGGCAGGGTTGAGGTGGAGAAAAAATTTTCCGCTGGCGGGTGGCTCAGCGGCTGGACTTCGATCTCATATTTTTAAATAGTTGAAAAGCAGAGACTTACAGGTGCCTGGGGAGAATTTGGATACACTTCAAGTGCGCATCGGAAGGTCGGTCCGATCCCGGCCAATCGCCAAATCTCCAATCCGCGCGTCTTTCTTGCTACGTTTCCGGTGCCTCTTGCTCGCGCGGTCTGGGCTGGTCGATCTTACTTAGGCCGAGTATCACAACTGTGGACACTCATCCTATTCGGGTGCAGGCCTTTTCGCCGCTAAGCCCTAAAACCAGACTGCAAGTCCGGGGGCCCGCAGCTTTTTCAAGCCGCCAGGGCATTGTGCGCCCCGGTCAGCCGCTCCTGCCCGGCGCCGCTCCCGCCAGGAGACTCAATTTTGAGTATAGGCGAAGATAGTTTCGCCTGTCAAGGAAAAAGCGAAAGGGTCGGAGCTGTCAGCCGTCCTCCAAGGGGACTCTTCCATTTTTTGTTTACATTTTCCCGCCGTTAAGACGGCGGGCTATTACCCGCTGGCGCGGGACTGGATTTTGCGCAAGCGCCATTGTCGGAAGCGAGCGACGACAGAAAGACTTCCGAGCAGGGCCCAGAGTCCACCGGCAGCCGCCAGACGGATCATGCCCGCCCGATCAGATTCATAGAACGAGAACACCAAGAAGCCAACAAAGAAAGTTGCGCCGACGACTGTTAGGAGGAAGCCCACTACAGTTTCAGTCCAGCCGATCTTCGGCGTGACTTGCCGGTATTTGATGGCGGTGAGAGCTTCTGCGGCGCGGCCGGCAATCCACCAGAACAACATACCGAGCACAGGCCATGTCATGGCGCGCCATAATTGGGAATCCACGTTGGGCGGACTCCACTCCATTTTGTCGGCGCGAAAAATCATTATGGGCAGCTGTACCAGTCCCCCGGGAAGGTTGAGGCTTCTTATGAACTCAAATACGCGCGCTCTCAAGCTCCAGGAAACAACGCCGAACGGCAACATGGTGATTGAAACAAGTAGAAAGCACAGCAGCAGCTGGCCAACGGGAAATATCCAACGAAACGGAAGGACTCGACGCGGTTGGTGGTATTCCATCGAACAGAAAGATTACATGAGTGGGCGCCCGAGGGGTGGAAGCAGCGGTTCTCGATGTGCGACACAGGCGGGAATGCAGCGGCTAAAGCCGGAGGTTAGGAGCCGCTTGACGGCCCGGCTGAAGCCCGGGCCCTGATACGGAGCTGATTGTGAGTAGATCGGCGGGCGAGGTGAGAACTCCCTGACGCGGCATGGTGGAGGAGACATTCTCGGGATTCCTCCGCTCGTCCTCAGTCGCGTACTCTC
>DASTJB010000129.1:0-13497 GCA_035717005.1 Candidatus Angelobacter sp. | reverse complement strand
AAATCGCCGGCGGTTTGGAGCGGAGCGACAGCAATAATGGATACCCCAGCCATCCGGCTCCTGTTTCTCTGGCACATGCACCAGCCTTACTACAAGGACCTGGTCAGCGGCGAGTACCGCCTGCCCTGGGTGCGCCTGCATGCGCTCAAAGATTATTACGGCATGGTTAGGCTGCTGGAGGAGTTTCCCCAGGTACATCAGACGTTCAACCTGGTGCCCTCGCTGATCGTCCAGCTGCAGGAGTATGTCGCCGGCACGGCGCGCGATCCGTTTCTGGAAGCGGCCTCCGCGCGCGCGTCCGAGATGAACCTGGCGGAAAAAGTTTTCCTGCTGCGGTATCTGTTTCAGGCGAATGCCGACAACATGATTTCGCGCTATCCGCGCTATCGTGAATTATGGCAGGAGTTCCATACCACTCCGGAAAAGCTTCCCGCAGCCGCGGAGCGGCTGACCAATGCGGACATCACGGACCTCCAGGTGCTTTCGCAGATTGCCTGGATGGATGAATTCTTCCTCGAGGACCGCGAGATTGCTGCCCTGGTCCACAAGGAGCGCAATTTTTCCCTGGCCGATCAGGACCTGATCATCGCCAAAGAGCGTGATTTCCTGGCCCAGGTGCTGCCGGAGTACGCCAGAGCAGCCCAGCGCGGCGCAATCGAAATCTCGACTTCGCCGTTTTACCATCCCATCCTGCCGCTGATCTGCGACAGCAATATGGGTGCGGTCTCGCACACGGGCCTGCCGCTGCCGGCGCGCCGCTTTGTGCACCCTGAGGATGCGCGCGCGCAAATCGAGCGCGGGCTGAAGCTGCATGAGCAGGTCTTTGGCATGCGTCCGCGGGGGATGTGGCCGTCAGAGGGCAGCGTTTCCGATGAGGTGCTGGCCATCGCCCATGAGGTGGGCCTCAAGTGGATGGCCACGGATGAAGGCGTGCTCTGCCGCTCGATCGGAAGCGGCTTCTGCCGCGATGGCAACGGCGCGCTCGATGCCGCGGCAGCCAATCAGCTTTATCGCGTGTATCACTGGGAGCAGGGCGCGGCGATGATGGACCTGGTCTTCCGCGATCACTCGCTTTCTGACCTGATCGGCTTCGTTTACTCCGGTGTTCCAGCGAAAGAAGCGGCGGAAGATTTTCTTCGCCGCGTGAAAGAATCGGCCGCGCCGGTGCTGGCAAAGGGAATCAACGCCGTGGTCCCGGTCATTCTCGATGGTGAGAATGCGTGGGAGTATTACCCGCAGTCCGGGCGCGAGTTTCTGCGCCGGCTCTATGGCGCTATTCAGCGCGATCCCGCGATTGAGGCCTTGACCATTTCGGAGGCCATTGAGCGGGAGAGTGCGCCGCAGCGCCTCAAAACCATCTTCCCCGGTTCCTGGATCAACACCAACTTCGATGTATGGATTGGCGCGCCCGAGGACAACGTTGCCTGGGACCACCTCTCCGCGGCCCGTGACTTCTTCGCGGAAAATGCGGACCAGGCCCCGGCCGAGCAGAAGCGTCTGGCTTTTGAAGAGCTGCTCATCGCGGAAGGCAGTGATTGGAATTGGTGGTACGGGCCTGAGCACCACTCGGACAATGACCGGGAATTTGACGAGCTGTACCGCAAGCATCTCTCGAATGTTTACCTGACGCTGGGAAGCGCGCCGCCTGATGTGCTGGCACAGCCCATCGCCGGCAGCTTCAAGGAGCCGCAGTTCACGCCGCAGTCGGCGTATATCCATCCAAAAATCGACGGCAGAAATATAGGTTACTTTGAGTGGCTGGGCGCGGCGGTCCACGTGGCTGACCGGCAGTCCTCCGCGATGCATGGCAAGCTCCTGCTTCTGGACACCGGCTACGCCGGCATGGACGAGCAGAATCTGTATTTCCGTCTCGATTTCATTGACGACCCGGCAGAGTGGGCCGCAGGGGAGACGCGGCTGGTTGTCGCGATTGAAAATCTCTCGGCCGTCGCGCCAGTAATCCAACGCCTGGAGGTCGACATTTCCGGCGGCCGGGCGCGCGCCTCCCGGTTCGGTCAGAATGGAAA
The DNA here is from genome assembly GCA_035717005.1 of Candidatus Angelobacter sp. Classification (GTDB taxonomy): domain Bacteria; phylum Acidobacteriota; class Terriglobia; order Terriglobales; family Acidobacteriaceae; genus Angelobacter. The sequence continues at coordinate 11,470 of DASTJB010000129.1, read as the reverse complement.
TCTGCAAGAGCAGCCGGAAGGAATTCTTGTGAGCCTGGAATCGTTGTTTGAATGCCGGATCCCGCGGTCGTTGATACAGGCGGAACCAGGCGCCGCGTTGCGTGTCCGCTTTTCCCTTTGGCGCGATCGTCTGCCTTTGGACGCGCTGCCACAGGATGGCGCCATTGAACTTCAGCTGCTGCCAGAGGACGAGCTCAGTGCCCTGGCGTACGCGAAGCCGTAAAAGCCTGCACTCACCGCAGAGCGCGCAGGGATCGCAGAGGAACGAATCGCAATTGATTCTTTAATTCTCAGCGTTCTCTGCGTCCTCTGCGATGAATTTGGAAGCGAAGCGACAAAGAAAAGGGCGAGCCCGGCTTGCGTGGCGAGCCCGCTGTTACGGGAGCAGGAGATGGCAGCCACGTTCGAGAACCGTCAGCGGTTTGGAGCAAGCGACAGAAAAAAACGAAGGCCTGCCGAAGCAGGCCTTCAGGGTTAGGGGGACGAAGCTACTGGTTGTTGTCTACACGGACCGCAATTTCCGAATACGTTCCGGCGTTGACGAAGACCAGGCCGCGTACGCGCACAGTTGCGCCGGCGGTTGGCTGGACCTTCAGGTTTGCGCCACTGGGAACGGTGACCACCACAGACGTTGCACCACTCAAAGTGGCAAACGCCGAGGTTGGGCTGAGCGTCAGGGTAAAGGTGCTGGCGGTCGGCGCCGGAGTGGAAGCAACGGTGCCAAGCAGCGCCTGCTCACGCAGTTGAATCTTCGAAGCAAGCAATGGAGCGCTATTGTTGCTGGCGTCGCCCTCGATGCGCTGTCCCTTGCCGATGTGGGTGGCATCAAATGCCGGGACGGAGCCGCCCAGGTTCAGTTTGTCAGCGCGGACACGGTACTGAGTGCTGGCGTTGACGGAGACATCCACCGTGACTGGCGACTGGGAAGTGCCGCTAGAGTCTTCCTGGTGGATGATCGTGATCTTGGTCAGCGGATTGTCGAGCGCGGAGATCAGACCTTCGATCTCTTCGCCGTTATGGTCGCCTTCTCTTTCGACCTTGGTCGCCAGCTTGGTGCCTTCGCTCTTGGTGATGCCCTCAACTTCTACGATGTCACCGACCTTCAGGTCAGAGAGCTGCGTAATGCCGTCTTTGAACTGCGTGTTGGAATCAGTCGCGAAGGTGATGTCGGTGCTGTTGGTGGTCACGGTGAAGTTGGGCGCGCTGATGGATTTCACGGTGCCGTGAACTTCCAGTTCGCCGTTATCGTTGTCTTCGCCGGCTTCGCCACCAGCGGGCGGGGTAGTCGTTGACGTCACGTTGAATTTCGGATTGACCGTGGCAGAGGTAATAGTCGGGCTGCCATTCAGGGTAACTGAGTTCGCCAGGTCAAGATCGAAGTTGATGAAAATCGGCGACGAGCCGACCACGATGTTGCTGAAACTGACCGTAACCGTCGTGCTGCCAAGCGTGGCTGGGACCTTGGTTGGCGTGGTGCCGTTGATGACGACGATTTCGGGGTTCCCTACGGTCAGCGTCGCGCCGTTGTACGTTCCCTGCGGGACATTCGCCAGCGTTAGGGGCTCGAAAGTGCCGGCCTGGTGCGTGAATTCAACCTCGGCCGACTTGGAAAGAAGATTTCCCGTGGTAGCTGTGGGACTAACGCCCGTCAGTGTAATGGAACTGATGGTCAGTTCAAATTTCGCAATCTGGTCATTGACCGCGTCGCCTGTCTGGATGGTGGCATTTCCCGCGCCGGCGGTTGTTACAGGGTTACTGCCTCCTCCGCCGCAACCTGTCAGCAACAAAGCAAACACCACACTCAGAAGTGTGAATAAAAAAACCCGTTTCATTGGGCCTCCAAGATTTAGCTTTCTGTGGAATTCGATCGAGTGGCGTTGTAGAACTAGAGTACTACTTACCGCGCGCTGATAGTGGGGCGAATCCGTCTTTGTATCGCTCCCTCGTACATGCCCGGCGAAGTTTGCGGATGACGGCCTTCCGGCGCTCCAATGGCTCAAAGCCAGCAGAGCGCTGGCGCCGCGATCGGCAAACTGCGTTGTAGGACTGTACATTTTTCCACCAGAGGGCGGGTGAGCACAGGGGAACTATGCTGACCGAACATCCTAAAAGCAGCTCAGGTGCCATCCGTCTGTTGAAAATAAATCTTTGGATTTGAATGATATACAGGATGCTGCCTTTTGCATCTGGGTGGATTGTGCCCCTAGGGTGTGTCGTCTGGATACAGATTGCGCAAGAAACAACAGGCGGTGGTCAGACGATCCTGAACACCGCCCATTTCCAGATTGGCTGTGGCGCCCGGCCTTTAAAACTCCGGCGGCTTGCTGCCCCCGTGGTGATCGCCGCTTCCCGAACGATCATCCGATCCGGACGATCCCGAACTCCCACCATCGGACGAGCCAGAGCCCGAGTGATCTCCGCTATCGGATCCGCTCCCGGAATGATCGCCACTACCGCCCGAGCCACCGGAAGAGTCTCCGCCACCGTGGTGATCGCCACCATCGTCGTGGCGATCGTGGTCTGATGCGAGCAGGTGCTTCACCGGATCATCGTCGTCATTGGAGTTCTTCAGGTCATGGCGTCCTGGGCGGTCGAGCAGGGGACGCAGATCGCGCGTCGGACGCGGCGTCTCCGGGCCGGTCTCCATGCCCGCGCGGCTGGAGAAGCCGGCGGTAATCATCACCGATTCGCCCAGCCCATTCAGCGACTCCAACTCGACTACGCCTTCGTCGACATCCACCTCCGTGAATCCGCGGCGGTCGACTTCCACATCAAACTTGGTTCCCCGCACGGAAATCACCGCGCTCGGCGTACCGATCTGGAATCCGGGCTTGCCGCCCATGCGCTTCTGGATGTTGGTGCGTATCCGCCCGACCGTCATCTGGATGTACTTCCAGCCGCTGGTTTCCGGCTGCTTCAGGACCAGTTTGGTATGCGGGCGAACCAGGACGTCGCTGCCATCGGCAAGCTTCAGCAACAGCCGCCCTTCATCGGTGCTGACCGTGGTGTCAGGCGGCAGGAGTTCGCCGCGCACCGGCGCGCTGAACGCCTGGGCGGGAAGTTGAACGCTGACTTTACCTTTAAAATCGGAAACGGTCGCGCCGGCATAGGGCGCATTGACCGCTTTTTCCTGCGCTGCAGCGCAGGCGCAGAACAGCGCCAGGCCCGCGATTATTGTTGATATTCTGTGTTTCATGGTGCCACCTCACTTACAGCACAGGCGCCGCGCGGCAACGTAAAAGCAAACGTCGTGCCTGTGGTTTCATTGCTGCTTACCTGGACCCGTCCGCCGTGCTGCTGCGCAATGCGGCGGACAAAACTCAAACCCAGCCCCCAGCCGGGAATCGATTCACTCCGCGCCGGTCGATAAAAACGCTCAAAAAGCTGCTCCAGATCGTCTTGCGGGATCACTGGACCGGAGTTCTGGACTTCAAACTGCAATTCTTGTTCCAAACTGCTGATTCTTACCCGTACGCCTGAACCACTGGTACCATACTTGATTGCGTTACTGACCAGGTTGAGCAGCGCCCCGGAGATCAGCGTTTCATCGCACAGGACATATTCGTCCTCACCGTCCAGTTCAACCGTGACCGGGACTTTGGCAGATGCAGCCAGCGGTTTCACGACCTTTTCCACGTGCTCGACCATCTTCCTCACATTGGTACGCGCCAGGCGCAGCGGCCGCGCGCCCGCGTCCAGGCGCAAGACTTCCAGATAGGTATTGATCATTGCTACCAGGCGGTTGCTCTCGCGGAAAATGGTGGCCGGGGCCTCGCTTGTCGCGGGGGAGTTCGGGTAGCGCATCAGCAGCTCCGAAAAGCCCTGGATCGAAATCAACGGCGTGCGCAGTTCGTGGGTCACGAAGCTCAATGCCTCCGATCGCGCCTGGTCTCTCTGCCGTTCCGCTGTGATGTCTTCGGCGATCAGCAAGACCGCTCCTTCTTCCGCGAATGAGGTCCAGGGCAGGCGTACGGCACGGAAACGCCAAAGTCCTTCGCCCAGCAGCACCTGATGCTCGGCCCAGGCCGCCGCATCGGCAGGCAGTTCTGCCAGTTCGCGCCATCCGCCGGTGAGCTGCGTCACGTCAGTGACCTGCTCAAGCTCCGCATGCTGATCAGCACAGAATTTCTTCCAGGTCGCGTTGCTGAACTTCAACGCCCCGTCTGCGCCGAAGACGGCTATTCCTTCGCGCATGGTCTCGAGCAGCGTCTGGTTGAAACTGTATAGCGATGAAAGCTCTGCCTGAAGCTGCTTGAGAGCAGCCAGCTTCCAGTGCAGACCGTCGCGGCTCCCGTTGGCTGTCTGCGCGGATAAAGCCGGTTTCAGGTGTCCGTAGTTCGGCAGGATCGCCTCGCGGAGATGCTGCAGCCGCGATGTTACTTCCCGGTCCACGAAAAGCAGATTTTCAAGTTGCGCAATCGGCGCCGCGAGCACGCCTGCCACCAGCACCGGCCCAAACGCGATCAGCCGGTGCAGGTCCTGAAAAATAAAAAATGCCGCAAGATACGCCATGGCCAACATGCCCGCAAGCAACAGAAGCCCGCGCAGCCCGGGATAACGAACAACTACCCACAGAGCGGCCATGCTCATAAGCAGTACCAGGATGAATTGCCCCGCATTGCCGATTTGCGCCAGCGATCGCCCGCTCAATAGCATGTCTGTCACGTTGGCGTTGATCTCAACGCCGGGCATGGGGAGCTGGTTGCTCACGGGGGTAATCAGGCGGTCGCTCACATCGATGCCGCCAAAGCCAATCAGAACCGCCTTGCCCGCCAGCTGCGGCGCGCTCTTTCCGCCCAGGAGCTCGCCGGCGGAGACAACTTCAAAGGGCGGATTGGGAGCGCCGGGCTCGTACTGCCGGCGGTAATCGATCAGCACGGGAGGCCGTGCGACCATGCGCTCCACGCCGGGACTGCCGCCGCCGGGCAGGTTATTCTGCGCGGCCAGCGCGGGCTGCGCCAGCGAAGCCAGTTTCAGGCCAAACGCAGGACGCAGGCCATCAAGGCTTGGTTCATCGAGAGGCACGCTGCGGCAAACGCCGTCGAAATCGATCACGGCCTGCACATGCCCCACGCCGCCCCTGGCTGCGTCGGCAAAGCGGTCCAACGGATCGATCCACATGTTGCCGGTCGGCGAAGTTGAAATCTTTGCCGCTAACACCAGGTTCGGCGCGGCTTGAATCGCCTGACTCAATTGAGCGTCGTTCTTCTCATCCTCGGCTTCCGATAGCAGAACGTCCACACCAATCGCACTCGGCTTTTGCCGGCTGACTCGATCGATCAGTTGGGCCAGTTGCGCGCGCTGCCACGGCCAGCGGCCATATTGTTCGAGAGTCGCGTCATCGATCAGTACTAACGCAACCCTGTCCGACGTGGGCAGCGGACGGCGCACGCGAAAGAAAAAGTCGTTCAGCTTCTGGCTGAGCGTGGAAACAGGAAAGCTCCAGCTCGCCAGAAACACCAGTCCCACCAGCACTAGCGTGAGCCTGGTCCAGCGGCCCCACGTGATCGGGAGCGTGTTCTTCGAATTGGAGAACAGCTTCATCGGCAGAACTGTCAGTGTAGAGACGCAGCCTGCTGCGTCTCCGAACTACCCCACCATCAAATCGATTCCCAGCCTCCGGGCTTTCTGGTACAGGGTCTTTCTTTCAATTCCCAGCGCCCGCGCCGCCTTGGATTTATTGCCTGCATGCTCCTGCAATACGCGCAAAATATGCTGGCGCTCCATGTCCTCGAGCGTGGTCGGCGGAGTTTTTTCCGGTACGCCGTTTGTGCGGACGATCTGGCGCTCGCGCTCCACATCGGCCACGCCGATCTCGCCCGAGGTGCAGAAGATCGCCAGACGCTCCACCAGGTTTTCCAGTTCACGCACGTTCCCGGGCCAGGAATAGCTGGTCAGGACCTTCACCGCGGCCTCGGTGATTTTGATATTGCGCTTGCTCTTTTTATTGGAGCGTTTCAGGAAGTGCTGCACCAGCAGCGGAATGTCCTCGCGCCGCTCTTCCAGCGTGGGCAAATTGATGACGACCACGCTCAGCCGGTAGTAGAGATCCTCGCGGAATTTCCCCTCGCTCATCAGTTTGGTCAAGTCGCGATTGCTGGCCGCAAGAATGCGCACGTTGATCGGCGTGTACTTGTGCGAGCCGACGCGCCGGATCTGCTGCTCCTGCACCGCGCGCAGCAGGTTTACCTGGAAGCCGGGCTTGGTTTCAGAGATTTCATCCAGAAAGAGAGTGCCTCCGTGCGCCGCCTCAAACAGCCCGGGACGGCTGCTGTCCGCTCCGGTATACGCGCCTTTCTCGTGGCCGAACAGCTCGCTTTCCAGAATGTTTTCCGGCAGCGCGCCGCAGTTTACGGGAACGAACGGCATGTGCGCCCGCGCGCTGTGGTCATGCAGAGCGCGCGCCACCAGCTCTTTTCCCGTTCCGCTCGCTCCTACGATCAGCACGCTGGCCTCGGTCGGAGCCACGCGAGCCACGGCGCGGTAAACCTCCAGCATCTTGGGCGTCCGTCCGATGATCGAGGTCTCCGGCCCTTCGTCCACGCTGGCCGTGGTTTCTTTTGCGCCCTTGTGGCTGGTTTGAACGCGGCGCACCAAAGCCAGCAGATCGTCAATCAGCAACGGCTTGCCCAGATACTCAATCGCTCCCGAACCAATTGATTTGGTGACTGTCTCCACGCTGGTGTGCGCCGTCATGATCGCGCACGCGCACTGCGGCTGGAGCACCTTGATCAGGTCCAGAACGTTCAACCCATTGGCAGTGCCCAGGTAGAGATCGATCAACGCCATCTGCACCGGCTCCTGGCGCAGGAGTTTCTCCGCGGCCGGCACGCTGTTGGCCATCAGGCACTCGTAGCCTTCGGCGGACAGAATCGAGCTGAGCAGGCTGCGGGTAGAGTCGTCGTCGTCTACGATCAGGATCCTGAAGTTGCGGTTTTTTTCGTTGCCTGACATCCAGGGGCCTTTCTACAGCCTCAAGCTGTTAAAACTTGTATCCCAGCGTCACCGTGACGGCGTTGGCACGGAACGCGCCGGTAGTCTGGATCAAGTGGAAGTAGGAATAATCTGCGGCCAGGTCCCAGTGGGAGAAGATGAAATCGTTTTTCAGCAGGACCTCGCCCGCGGGTGAGTAGCCGGCAAAATCTTCCAACAGTTCTCCGCCGCCATAACCGAGATACTCGCCGCGATAATGCTTGCCCAGCTTCATCCGAAAACCCGCCGCGGCCAGGTGGCTGCGGTACTGGTTGGGGTTGAAGTATCCGTGGTTGAGATTTTTCGTGAAATGAATATGGCGGAAGGCGTAGCCGCCGCCGATGGCGAACTTGTTGTCGTCCCACGGGAACCAGCGCAGCGCTTCAGCCCACTCGCGCTCACCGCGATTACCGTCATTGTAGTGCGCCAGCGAGAACGTTCCTGTCAGGGAGAGGTTTCGCATGCGATAGTCGACGCGGCTGTGCCAGCCTTCGGCCAGCAGATCAAACGCGGTCGAATCGAAGGTCGGCGCAATCGGATAACGCGAAAAGCCACCCGAGAGTAGCAGGCCTTTGATGGGAAACAACTCCAGGTCTCCCGCGTAGAGCACGCGGCTGCTGTCGTCCACAAATCGCACCGCGCCGGCGCTGCTGCGGACGGCCACGTATTTGTTGAGCCGGAACCGGCCTTCCGCGGCGCCGGAGAGCACAGTCTCCGTGATCGTTCCGGTCTTCCACAAAGACGTCTCTTCCACCCGCACCCGGGTGGTCAGCTTTTGGTTGAATTGATACGTGACTCCCTGGCTGGAATAGAGTGACCTGTTCCCCGAAGTGTCGGAGAAGAATGACTCGGTGTTCTGCACGCGATGCACAGTGCGCAAGGGCGGGGCCTCACTGCCGGGATGCTCCGCCAGATAATCGCTGTATTCCTGGAGCTCAAGGCTGGTCGGATGTTGCGTGATTGCCAGCTGAACCTGCTGCCGCGCCTCGGTCCTTCTTCCTTCCAGAATCAGATTGTGCACCAGGCCGAGCGTCGCCGCTTCGTCATCAGGATTCGCGGCCAGCAGCTGCCGGTAGAGGCGGTCAGATTCGGGGTAGTTCTCGCGATATCCAAACAGCTGGGCCAACGCCAGCTTGGCATTGCGGCTTGAGGGATTGGCCAGCAGGATCGAATTCAGCAATCCCATCGCCTGACGATCGTGCTTCTGTTCGACATACACGCGCGCCAGCTGGATCTTCAGGTCCTCGTTGTCCGGGAAGCGCACCAGCCCGTCTTTGATCAGCGTCAAGGCTTTCTGCTCGTTGTTTTCGTTCAGCATTTCCTGACTCTGGGCCACGATCTGCGCCACTTCCTGAGACGGCGGCGCCGGCTCCTGCGCAGATAACCCCGCGGGCAGCAAAGCCAGCGTCATGGCAAGCAAAGTGGCAATTTTTTTCATAGGCGCGCGCATTTGCACGAATCATCCCTTCAGGAGCGCAAGTGGATCCGCCACGCTTGCGTTTCAACAAGTTAGGGCTATTTACGTCGAATCCCGGAAGTGTCTATCTGTATCAAAACGACGTAGTGGGTGTATCAGATTTCAACACATTTTTGGGGTTATTACAATCCAGAGTTGGTGGATAAAGGTATTAGCACCTTGGGCCCGCCGGCGGGTGAGATTGGCCGAAAGCAGTGAGAATTGGCTAAACTGAAACCAGCAGCGTTGACGGCCGTGCGAAAGTGGCGGAATTGGCAGACGCACCAGACTTAGGATCTGGCGGGGAAACCCGTGGGGGTTCGAGTCCCCCCTTTCGCACCATGGTTGTTTACATCCCGAGCGAAGCGAGGGAGCCCTATAATCTCGGGAATCGCTCCAGGCAATCAAGAGCCAGAGATCCTTCAATTCGCTCCGCTCGGCCTACGAAAGTTTGTCAGGCGAAGCAAAACCCTCGCGTATTGCGCACCGCTCGCAAGAGGCGAGAAACCCGGTCGTCCGTATGCGTGGCGCTACGGCATGTTCTGGAAGCGAGCGTAGAGCATCATTCCTGCGATGATCGCGAGCAATGCCGCCGATCCTGCTCCGCAGACGCGCAACCAGGGCGTGATCCGGTTCATTCTCCCGATCAGCTCTTCCTGTTCCTTGGCCATATGCGCTTCCGCGCTGTCCAGGAACAGCTGGTCATCTTCGTGCATTGAGAGGGTGCTGCGGTAGATCAGGAGAATGATCAGGACTATAGTCAAACCGGCCCAAACAATTAGCAGAGGCGTCAACATGGAACACCACCTTGAATTTTGGAACCGGTTCCGCTACTCAGAGGCCGCGACCCCGTCGCGGCGAGGGGGTAGGTGGAACCTTACCCGAATTATAGCTCCCCAACAGCCTGCAAAATCCAGCATTTTCGTGAGTTTCGGGGCGTAATTCGCGTAGTCCTTCCTGGGCGTCAGAAAACTGTGCGACCTCGGGTCCTGTAGCGCATCTAACGAATGTAAATACCAATAGAATCAGTGCTGGACGCATGTATAATAACCAGTTCAGTACACCAGTTTCAGGAGACGAAGAAATGGCTTCCACTACAACCCCCAACGTCGAAACCACCCCGAAATTGCCGGTCAACCTGACGCCGACCGCCGTTTCCAAGGTGAAGGAGATCATGACGCAGCAGAACCCGGTGCCCGCGGGCCTGCGCATCGGAGTGGTGGGCGGAGGCTGCTCGGGCTTCTCTTACTCCATGTCGTTTGAAAACGCGCCCGGCGTGATGGACAAAGTCTATAACTTTGACGGCCTCAAAGTTTACGTCGACGCCACTTCCGCCATGTATCTCAACGGCTGCACCGTCGATTTTGTCGAGACCCTCGAAGCTTCGGGATTCAAGTTCGAGAATCCCAACGTGAAAAGCACCTGCGGATGCGGCTCGTCCTTCAACGTGTAACGAAAAATTCAGTTTTAAGTGAGAGGCCCCGCTGATGGCGGGGCTTTTTGCTGCTACTCAGGGATTCTGCTGCGGCGGCTGCGCGGTTGGCGGCGGTGTTCCAATTGGCGCCGGCTGCGGCGTGTTCGACTGTGCGGATGATCCCGAATCAGTGGATACGCCGGCGCGCGGCGCTGCTATCGTTATTCCCGTTCCGCCGGCCTGCTCCAGCCGCAGATCGTAGACGAAGAACCATTCGTTGTAGTGGTCCTTGTCATTGAATTCCTTGATGGATTGCGCCTTGTTCACGCTGGCGATGCCCATGATCTGCCCGCCGCCCAGTTGCTGTCCGCTGTTGTTGCCAATGCCGGACAACTTCAATGACCCAGCCGTGCCGCCGGAGTTTCCTGCCTGTTGAGTCTGGTTGGTGTTGCCGCCTGAGATCAAACCAGCCTGGTTGTTCGGCGGCGGAGTTGTACTTGAGCCGCCCAGGCCCGGATTATTGGTGCTGGGATTCAGTCCTGGATTCGGCGTGGGAATCTTGATCTCCGCTTCGCCGGCGCGCACCAGCCGCCAGATGTTTTCGCCCGTGGTGGGATCTTTGTATTGCTTGCGCAAAAAGCGGATCCGATTGGTGTTCTCCAGTTGCTCGATTGAGTTCGGATAGCGCCCGCCGTTCTTGTGCACAAAGCGCTTGACGGCCGTGGCGTAATCTTTGCCGATGTGGACCAGGTCCTCTTCGCGCTGGCGCCTGATCTGCTGCGCGATCCGCGGAGCTGCCGCGCCCATGGCGATCAGCATCAGCGTCATGGCGAACAACAGGGCCAGAAGCACGTAGCCTTGTTGCTTCGATTTTCCATTCTTGGTCCGCGTCACGCTTTTCCTGCTACCTCGCCGTCAGAGCAATCTGTTGACGATTATTGTTGAGCACGTCTTCAATGATGACGTTGGTGTTGTTGATCTGAATCACTTTGTATTTTCGCTCGACGATATCACCCTGCTTGGCCACAAAGACCTCGCCTTCATCGGCCAGGAAGATCCTCTTGGGCTCGCCCGGCTTGCTGGCGAAGCCATAGAATTTCACCGTAATGGGTGGCGGTGGCGGAGTGGGAGTAGGCGTAGGCGGCATTGGGACGTCGATTGGCTGCCGAGTTCGAACATCCATGGGCTTTTCGATTGGCAGCGCTTCCATATGGAAGATATTTCGTCCCGCCTGATACTTGATCTGCTGGCTGGCGGCCAGCAGATCGCCGCGAAAGCGCGGATCGAGGTTCGGGTCCACCGCGACTTGCGGTCCGCTCTTCTGCGCGGCATTGGTCGCCGCAGGCGGAGGCGCAGCCGAGCTGGTGCCCAGGTTCACCAGATCGTAAATGCCCACCAGCAGCGCCACGGCCACGAGCGCGATCATCCAGCGGACTGCCTTTTTGTTTTCCGAGCCTATCTTCACCGAAGTCCCTTTACCCTCTTCTTCATGAACGAGCCTGGCCGCGCTCCATGCTAGGTTTGTTTGAGAAAGGTTTCAAATTTGATCTGCAATGACACCAGATTTCCGCCTTCCGAGCCATTGAGCGTGATCTGGTTGATGATAAATACGAATTTGTCCTGCTCCA
>DASTJB010000128.1:0-12990 GCA_035717005.1 Candidatus Angelobacter sp. | reverse complement strand
GATCGCTAAGTTTTCAAAGATCCTCATCCTTCACCCGTGTGGGCAACCCAAGAATAGCGCATTTCTGTAAGCGAATCAATTACGAAATAGGCCATGGCCGCCTTTAGAAGTTTTGCAGGCTGTCGTCGCCACAAAAAGTGGCTGGTTTCAGCCGATCGGAGCAAATGCCCTCCATCATCTTCTGAAACGGAAGGCAGCGGCACGAACCAGCTGGATTCTGTCGAGGCAAGCGTTTCGCCCCAGGCGTCCCGCTGCGGGATGAACTGCAGGCGATTCCTCTGATGTAACCTTTCGACTGATCCCCCGTAAGTGTGTAGCCATCATGATGACGGACATCGAGAACCTCTACGAATGCTATTCCGGCGATGTCCGCCGATTTGCGCTGTATTTGTGCGGCGATGTGGCGATGGCGGATGAGATCACTTCGGACACGTTTATGCGCGTGTGGATGGCGGCTGACCGCATTCGCCAGCCAACGGTGAAAAGTTATCTTTTCACCATTGCACGAAACGCATATATCGATTTGTTGCGACGGGCCTCGCGCCACACACAGCTTGACCAGAATATGCCTGATAGCCGGATCAGCGCGCAGACGCAAATGGAGCAGAGCGAGGAAGTGCGCGCGGTGCTCGCGGCTTTGCAGCAACTGCCGGAGATGGACCGTACGGTGCTGCTGATGCGCACGCTCGACGAAATGCCATACGAGGAAATCGCGGAGACGCTGGGAATCCCGGTAGTCACCGCAAAAGTGAAGGTTCATCGCGCAAGATTGAAGCTGATCGAAACCAGAAAGGCATGGCGGGAGGTCGTTCCCGCGGCAGGAGCAAAACCATGAATGTCACACGGCAAGTGGTCACGGATTTATTGCCGATTTATCTCTCCGGCGAGGCCAGCGGGGATACGAAGGCCCTGGTCGAGGATTATTTTCGTCAGGATCCCGACTTCGAGCGCATTGCGCGCAACGCGGCCACGCCGCTGGAAACGTTGCGGGCCGCCGCGCCCATCGCGGCCAGCCCGGAAAGGAAGAAACGCGACCTGGAGAGCGTCTTTTTGGGACTGCGGCGGCGCAAGTGGTTGTTCGGCGTGAGCCTGTTCCTGACGCTCAGCCCGCTCTCCTTTGATTTCGCCCATGGCCATATCGTCTCTCTCATGCTTCCTCAGGCTCTCTGGCACGCGGCGTTTGACTGGAGCCTGGCGGCAGTGCTCTGGTTCCTCTATTTCGCGCGCTTGCCCTTGCGCACGGCTTCATTGGTGTGTGCGACCTTTTTTACGCTGATCCCCATCCCCTTCGTCGTGCACTCTGTCTCCGTCGGCGGGCCAGTGGCAGAGTTCGCAATCTTTTGGATTGTGGCGGCATGGATCTGGTTCGGATATTTCAGGCCGCGCCCTTGTTAGGACTGTTGCGGACGCTTACGCGCAGCCTCGGGCATACGCTTACGAAGAACGCAGTGATCGTGCTGCCGAAGCTGTGGTTCAGGTCTTAGGCCCCAACAACGCCATTCGCCTCGCGCTCTCCGCTACTCCCGCTTCCACATTAACCTCGGCGTACAGGTTGCCGGCTTCTTCCCATAGCGCTTTGGCCTCCGCTTTTTCGCCGAGAGCTTCCTTCACCAGCGCAAATCCGCGCAGCGCGTTCGCCAGATCAAGCGGCCGAGTTTCCTGGTGAGCGCGATAAATGTTGAGCGCTTCGGCATAGGAAGTTGCGGCTGCCGCGAACCTTCCCAGGTGCCGGAGAATGTCCGCGACGTGCCGGACGGTGTGCGCGATTTTGAGCGGTTTGTTCAGCGCGCGGTAGATCTCGCCGGCTTCTTCATAGAGGCGAAGCGCGTCCTCGTTATTGTGGAGATCGCGCTGAATCTGCCCCAGAGCGCCGAGTGCCCGGGCCAGGCGGGGAGGGTCTTTGCCGCGGCTGCTCATTTTCACCGCTTCTTGCAGATCGCGCCGGGCATCACCGAACCGCGACTCCAGCCGCGCGCATGTGGCTTTGTTGAGCAGTTCATCGATTGATTCGGCCATCACGGCAGAGAGTATCACCTATTAGTGAGATGTCCAGCCCGGGAGGCGGGGTTTTCCTTTACGTGTCAGCGGAAGGCCCGTCCTGAAGGGCACCCGAATGCCCGTCGAGGAGCTATACATTTATTGCAATGCCTGTTCCGCCAACGCGTCAGGCCGCGCAATAAAGCTACGCCACTGCTTCCACCGCGCCGCGCCGCGCCGCCCGCTGCCACTCCAACAGCGCCGCCGCGCTCATCGCCAGGAAAATCAGGTAGAGCACAGACGTGAGATATAAGTGCTTATAGATATACAGTCCGATCACCAGTGCGTCGCCCACAATCCAGAACCACCAATTCTCAATCAACTTGCGCGACATCATGTACTGCGCCGTAAGAAACAGCGCGCTGGTCAGGCCGTCAGCCAGAGGGACCGTGCTGTTGGTAAACCGTCGCAGAATCCAATACAACACGCCCGTTCCGCCAGCAGCCAGGGCCATGTAGCCGGCCAGTCCAGCCGCTGAAGCGCGCGCGACCTTCAATTCGGAATGGTCCACCCCGCCGTGCAGCCAGTTCCACCAGCCGTAAATCGCCACCGAGATATAGACGAACTGCACGCCCATGTCGGCGTACAAGCCTGACTTATAGAAGATGACGATATAGAAGATGTTATTGGCGATCCCGACCGGCCAGTTCCATATGTTCTGCCTGATCAGCAGCCAGACGCAGAGTGCGCCGGTCACAAACCCGGCCAGCTCCTGCCAGTTTCCGATTAAAAAGTTTGCAATGGAATGCGGGTGCTGCGCAAGAAAGAGAGCGGTCCCGGCCGCGGGCGAATGCATTCGCTACGGCTTGGAGGTGACTTCGCCCGCCTTGTAGATGTAGCGGATCGCGGGCTTATAGATGAGCAGGTGCGCCGACGTGCCGCGGTTCAGCTTGATGCAGCTGCGGTCGTACCATTCGATGAATCCCTGCACCTCTTCGCCGTCTTTCATCACCACCACCACCGGCGTCTTGCTCTGGATCTGCTTCTGATAGTAGTAATTTTCGGCGTGCGTCTGCTCCGGGGCGCCATTGCTGCGGCGAGGGCCATTGGAAGGCAGGCGATCGGTGCGCTCCAGGCGTTCACGGCGTTCTGAAACCGGCTCGGTACGGGGCGTGGGATTGCTCAATGATGGGCGGATCAATTTGCGGCTGACGAACTCTTCTTCCTGGCCGCGCTCCGGCGCCTGCCGCGCTGCGGTCGATTCCATGCCTTCCTTCATATACTCCGTCCCGCTTTAACAAGGTTTTATCGGCGTACCATCGCCGACTCGGCTAGCCGAGCTGAACCCGAAATGTGGTGCCGAGAAAGTTCAGTGCGGATTAGTGCCTTAACCGTATCACAGCGTCGTCACGCTTTCAATCGTCTGAAAGGCCAGGGGCCATATGGAAACAATTCTTCACTGTGCGCCAACTTGCGTCAGGGAAATCGGGTCATCGGATCATCGGGACATCGGGTCAGCTGGGATTCAAAATCTCACCACGGATAAATCCGTTAAATCCGTGTTCATCCGTGTGAGGTTTTATTTTTCCAGCGCGATCGCGAACGCATCGAGCGACAACGGCCGCAGCACGTTGCGCCGCATGCCGCTCTGCACCTGCCCCAGCTGCTGCGTAGCCAGGGCGATCCACTTGAAGTCCACCGCGCCGGCAAGCGACTTCAGCTCTCCGAGAATATCGGTGTTGCGCACCAGCTCCGGCGCGCCTGAGATCAGCGACATTAAGTCCTTCAGCAGCCCATAAACGGCGCGAAGCAGCTGGTCCGTCTTTTCCTTGCCTTCACCGCCGGCGCGATACGTCTCCGTGGTGCGAAAAAGATCGGAGTGCTCGCCCGAACGCGCCGCCGTTCCCAGCAGGGCCAGCGCATCTTTCCGCGCCGCGACGTACTCTTCCAGATCGAGCGACCGTGCGCGGCCCACCGCGCCATCGCTCAGCCGCGCCACCAGCTGGCGCTGGCGGGCGTTCCACTCCGGCCGTGCTTTGGCCAGGTACTGCTCGATCTCCGGCGCCGGCAGGGCGCTCAGCGTGAACGTGACCGAACGCGACCGGATGGTCGGCAGCAGCTCTCCGGGGTTCCGCGCCAGAAGGAAAATGGTGGCAAAATCCGGCGGCTCTTCCAGGACTTTCAACAGCGCGTTCGCGGCCTCTTTCATGAAGGCCGCGTCGGAAAATATGAACACCCGCCGCCGCGCCTCCTGCGGTTTATAGCGCGCGTTCTGGATCACCTGCCGCACCTGGTCGACCTTGATCATCATCTGCGGCGGGTCCGGCGGGACCACCAGAACGTCCGGATGCGTCTGCACCAGGATTCGCGTCTCGCGCTTGTCGGTCTCGCGCAGCCCTTCGCGCGCCTCTACCGCCTCGGCAAAGCGCGCTTCCAGTTCTTCCGCCTCGCCGATGCGCCGGCAGTTGCTGCATTCGCCGCAAAATTCCGGCAGACCGTCCGTCTGGCGCGGGTTAAGGCAGTTCATCGTCCGCGCCAGCATCAGCGCCAGGGTGTACTTCCCCGCGCCCTGCGGGCCGGCCAGGATCACGCCATGGGGGAAGCGATCACGGGCCAGCATCTCACGCAACCGGCGAACCAGCTCAGAATTGCCGTAAAAGTCCGCAAAGGGCATAGCCCATTCTATGCGGTCAGCCCATTCCAGCTGTGGATAAGCGGTCCGAAGAACAATCTATCCAATTTATATTCATCAACTTACGAGAAATAGACCTTCAGGTTTAGATTTTTTTTATCTTCCCTATATTTCCGGGGACCCTTCCGACTCTACTACTACAGAAGCAGGCTCATCCGTCGACTGCTAAAAGAGGGACATGGACCCGGAAGCCGTGTTCCTCTTAAACTTTTCTGCACCACAAAACTCCAATTCAGCAAGCGTTCCATTCCAATTTCACCAACCATCAATAAGCATTTTTAATAGCGCTTTAATCGCCGCCTAACCGTTTGAGCCGATGATCGACGCAAGGGAGTTCCCCCGTCCCAGATTGTTTGCTTTTGAGGATTGATCATTCAACCTCCTCGGGACCCCATTCGCGGGCGCTTTTTGCGCGTGAATGGGCAGAGAGGGTTTCTCCATCCTGGTGAGGTGTTCTGTGGTCATCGAATTGTTTTCGCTGGTGTGGGGCCGCGTCTTCCGCTGCCGCCACAAAAGATGTACGTCGCTCATCACCTGCCGGCCCGGCCAGCCCCGCTCCAAAGTCGCCGCAATGACCGGAACCTACTTCGTCTGCCTGGACTGCTGCAAGGAATTTGCCTACGACTGGGAAAACATGCGTGTCATCGATCCGGAACCGAGCCGGTTCAAGGCCGTCCTGCAGAAGGCGTCTTTACAGTAGACTGTTTGGTCGTTCGCCGAAATTTAATCTCGCTTCTAAGGCCCGCTTCCCTCTGAAATGCGCGCAGCCTTAGCGCCGGCCACGGCGAAACGCCTGATTGAAGCAGTTCTGCCTGCCAGCTAACTTCCCCCCTGATGTTTAAAAGAAATACCTGCCTTGAAGTCGCCGTTCTGCTCTGCCTGTTGTCCTGCGTTGCCCTGTCGCAAACGCCAATTCCTTCGCCCACGCCCGCGGATGAATTCACCATTGTGGCGCTGCCGGACACGCAGTTTTATTCGTCGACGTATCCGCAGATCTTTGCCGCGCAGACGCAATGGATTGCCAATCACGTCCAGGACCAGAACATCAAGCTAGTCATCGGCCTGGGTGACATCGTCGACAGCGGCGGCCTGGTCTCGCAATGGCAGAATGCGGACGCGGCGTATCGTCTCCTTGCCGGCAAGGTGCCCTACATGATCGCGATCGGCAATCACGACTACGACGCCAACAATCCTGCCGGCCGCACCGGTTCAACCACGAACTTCAATGCCTTCTTCGGCCCGGCCTATTACGCGGGCGCAAGCTGGTATCGCGGCAGTTTTCCCTCCGGCAGCAATGAGAATTTCTACGGCGTCATTACCGTCAACAGCAAGAGCTACCTCATTCTGGTGCTTGAATTCGCGCCCCGCGACACGTCTCTGGCCTGGGCTGACGCCATCATCAAGGCCAATCCGGACAAGGACGTGATCATCGCTACGCACATGTTCACCTACGCTGACAATACGCGCATCTCGCAGTGTGACCTTAACAGCGCGGCCAGCTTCGGCGTCGGCCAGGACAATAACGGTGAAGACATGTGGTGGAAGCTGGTGCGCAAGTATCCCAACATTCATCTGGTCCTGAGCGGGCACGTCGTCCAGGGTGACGGCACCGGCCGGCGCATGGACCTGGGAGTAAACGGCAACCTTGTAAATCAAATCTTGTCGGACTATCAGTCCTATGCTCTGGGCGGCAGCGGCTATCTTCGCCTTGTGCGGATCTCGCCTTCGCTGAATCGCGTGAGCGTCACCACGTACTCGCCTTATCTCGACGCGTCTCTCAGCGACGATCACAACCAGTTCATCGTGCCGTATCACAATCCCGGCATCTCCACGGCGCCGGGCACGCTCTCCGGCAAGGTGAAGAGCGCGCTTGATTGCTCACCCTCAGCGGGCGTCACCGTCGCTTACAGCGGCGGCTCCGCGGTGACCGATGCCAACGGCAATTTTTTCATCCCGGCGAACGCGCGCAATCCGCTGGCCATCACGGCAGGGAAGACCGGGTGGCTCAGTGACGCCCGCACCGGCACTTCCACCTTGAACGCCACAGCCGAGCCCAGCCCAACCAAGATCTTCGTCTCGACTGCCGGCCGCATCAGCGGCCAGGTGCTTTCCAGCAGCGGTGTACCCGTCATCGGCGCTACTGTGACCATCACCGGCGGCAAGCTGCGCCTGAGCAAGACCGTCACCACGGACAGCACGGGCGCTTACAATTCCGGGTGGATCGCCATCGGCACCTATGCCGTAACGGTTTCAGCGTCGGGCTTCACCACGGCCAGCACTACCACTACCGTTAATACCGGATTAACCACCACGCTGAACCTCACGCTTCAGTAGAGAAAGACGTTCACTACCGTTAATCCTGGCGGTTCCAGAACGTCATCCTGGTGAGGCGAATGCGATTGCTTGCCAAACCTGGCCTGCGCCAAAGAACCATGCGCATTTTGCGCTGGTTGATGGTAGCTGCAGGTGTTCCATATCTTGCGCTGGCAGCCGTTGCCGGCGTGATCATCGCGGAAGCCAGTCTCAAACTGCGCCGTCGGCCGCTTGGTCATGAGCAGGAGATCGCAGCCACAGTCCACAATCGATTTCACGCCGCATTACAGGATGTAAGCATTGTGGCGGATGACGGGGCCGTGCTCAAAGCGTGGTACGTTCATCCGCGCGGTTCTAACGGTAACGCTGTCGTGCTGCAGCACGGGATCACCGATAACCGTGAAGGCGTTTCCGGATACGCCGAGCTGTTCCTAAAGCATGGATATGCCGTACTCCTGCCGGACGCTCGTGGCCATGGCGAGAGCGGTGGAGAATTGGCGACCTACGGCGTCCAGGAAACCGGCGATCTTCACCGCTGGGTCTCCTGGCTGTATGAACACGATCCTCCGCGCTGTGTTTTCGGCTTCGGCGAATCCTATGGCGCGGCGCTCACGCTCGAATCGCTCGTGGTGGAAACCCGGTATTGCGCCGTTGCTGTCGAAAGCTCATTCTCGACGGCGCGTGAGATGAGTTATGAGCGCATTTCCGGGCCGCTGCACTTGAAGCCATGGTTCGGTAAGACGGTGTCACGTCCGGTGATCTGGGCGGCCCGGCTCTATGCGCGTCTGCGCTACGGGATCGATCTTCTCCAGCCTAACCCGCTGGCGGCGGTCCGGCACTCAACCACACCGGTGCTGCTCATTCATGGAGCGGAGGACGCTACCATCCTGCCTTACCATTCGCAACAGATCGCGCGGGCGGCGCCGGACCACGTGCAACTCTGGCTTGTTCCTCACGCCGGGCACACCATGGCCTGGTCGGCCGCGCACCAGGAATTTGAAGATCGAGTGCTGGCCTGGTTCTCCGCGCATCAGAAGCCGGACACTCGTTTGGCAGATTCGGTAACTGCCGCCGTGCCCTCGGACCAAAAAACCAGCACCAATTCCCATTCTGAAACCCATTTCTTGCGCCGACCGTGGAGCATAGGACCAATCACCGCGCCGAATTTCTGAATTCGGAACAATTTGCATTTATTAATCAGCAGAGCTGCGGAAGCCGGTAGCCTTTCGTCCCTGTTTGCGCCCAAAACTTCGGTCGCAGCAAGAGGGTCGCGGAAGCCCAAAACAATCTGCGCCATTCAAGTCGTTACTCTCTGCCCGCAGCAGGTGGCCCCTTGGCCTGCTGAAACCTTCACTGTTGCCTGTTCAAAGTTCCAACAATTCAATTACGAGGTGGTAACGAAATGGAGAAATTTTACTGTTCGAGCAAGACTCTCAGTCTGTGTATCCTTGCGGGACTTCTCGCTCTGGCATCTCTCAGTGCCGGCGCACAAACGCTGCCGCCCAGCGCCGCCGGCCCGGATTGGCCGCAGTGGAGCCTCAATCCCCAGCACACGTTGTTTGACGGAGGCGTAGCTGGCCAGCCGCTCAACCAGAATGCCGTGATGCTTCAGTATGACTTCAACATCGCCGCCGAAAAGGCCGATCCTAACGCCCAGGGCACGCTGCTGGTCCACTATCAGGTCCCCCTCGTCGATGGCAATGACGTCTTCATTGAGTCCAAGGACGGAACTTACTCGAACAGCACCTACAGCACGCAAAAATGGCACCAGAATAAGTACACCTGGCAAGGCGGAACGCTGGTAAAGGTCTGGACTTTCAACACGGACTGGTTCGCTGCCGGCTCTTCCAGTCTGTTCTGGGAGCCTGTCTATCACGCCGTACTGGCCAACGGTGTCCTGTACGATCCCGGCGCGGGCGGCACGATCTTCAAGATCAATAAATCGACCGGAGCGGTGATCAAGCGCATCAACCCGTTCGGAACCACCATCAATCCCAACACGTTCACGGCGTCGCCGCTGAGCGCTGATTCAGCCGGCAACATTTACTACAACGTTGTCCAGGTCACGCAGAACAACCCGACCGGTTTCCTGAGTGATGACGTGGTGGGTTCGTGGCTGGTGAAGGTTTCGCCCAACGACACCGTGAGCATGGTGAGCTACAGCACGCTGTTCTCGCAGGCGGTCATCAAAGGCGAAGCGCCGCTGCCGGCGAATGGCCGCTGCAACGTTTCGTTTAATTCTACCCAGCTGCCCTGGCCTCCACAGCCGAATTCCAATCCGCCAACCACGCCGTGCGGCAGCCAGCGCGCAGCCTGGAACATAGCACCGGCGATCGCTCCCGACGGCACGATCTATACCGTCAGCAAGGCGCACCTGGTCACCCGGTATAACTATCTGGTCGCGGTCAATGCCAACCTGACGGGCAAGTGGGCAGCTTCATTCCGCAACCGTTTGAACGATGGCTGCGGCGTCAGCTTCCCCATCGGCAACCCGGGAGGCGCTGGCGCCAACGGCGGATGCACCGCAGGAGCCACTTTTGGCGTCGATCCCGGCACCAACGAACCGCCGCCGGCCCGCGTACTGGATGATTCCTCGTCCACCCCGACGGTGGCTTCCGATGGCAGCATCTACTACGGCGCTTACTCCCGGTACAACTGGGCGCAGGGCCACATGATGCACTTCGATTCCAACGGCAATTTCCTTAACGCGTTCAACTTCGGCTGGGACAACACGCCCGCCATCTATCCCCATAACGGCACCTTCTCCGTGGTGTTCAAGAACAACCACTACGGCGGGGCGGGCTTCGGCGACTATTGCGACGATCCCAACTGGTGCCCGGACCGTTCCAACCCGAACGCTTCGCTCCTGGGGCCCGAGCAGTACTTCGTTTCCCAGTTCGATCCCAACCTGAACCTCCAATGGAGCTTCCGCAATACCAACACCAACAGCTGCACGCGGAATCCCGATGGGACCATCAGCTGCGTTTCTGACCACCCGAACGGCTTTGAGTGGTGCGTGAACGCCGCCGTGGTGGACGCCAACGGCGTGGTCTATGCCAATAGCGAAGATGGAAACCTCTATGCGATCGGGCAGGGAGGTGTGCTGATCCAGAACATCTTCCAGAACCTGGCCATCGGCGCGGCGTATACGCCTGCCTCCATGGACAACAAAGGAAGAATCTATTCCCAGAACGATGGGTTCCTGTTCGTCGTGACCAGGTAATCCATCCTTTCAAGCCAGACAGAGGCCCGGTTTGCGCCGGGCCTCTCTGTTTTTAGGCATGTACTTACTGGCAGTCAGTGAAAGCGGCCGGGCCTATGTTCGTTGCCGCGTCAACGTTCGTGTGCCATGAAATCATTTTGTCCTGGCTGTCGCTAAACCGAACCGCTCTTCTACGATGCGCAAGATCTTCCTGCGGACCTTCTCGACTGTATCTTTCGCATCCACCTGCACCACGCGGTGAGGCGCGCGTTTTGTGATCGCCAGGTATCCGGCCAGGACGCGCTCGTAGAAAGCGCGATCTTCTTTTTCAAAACGGTTTTCGTCGTGCTTCATTTGCTTCGACTGCTCAACATTGCGCCGGCGGGCCCGGGCCACGGTGCCCGCGACGTCGGAAAGCATAAGGATGGTCAAGTCGGGTTGCAGATCATGACACAGCGACTTGTGAAGCTGGAGCACGAGCGCGCTGCCGAGCTCGCGGCCGTTGCCCTGATAAGCTTCGCTTGAGTCGGTGAAGCGGTCGCACAGGACCCACTGTCCACGGTCGAGCGCCGGCAGGATCTGCTCATCCACGTGCTGGGCGCGGTCGGCAAACATCAACGCAAGTTCCGCCGCCGGCGTCAGGCCTGATGTTCTGGAGCTGAGCAGCACCGCGCGCAGCTTTTCTCCCACGGCGGTGCCCCCCGGTTCGCGCGTGACGATCACCTCAATTCCACGCCGTCTCAGGCCGGCAGCAAGGTTCTCCAGCTGCGTGGACTTGCCGACGCCGTCAAGTCCCTCAAAAGTAATGAATTTTCCGCGATGTGGGAGAGCCACGATAAAGATTTAATCACAACGCAAGACAGCGCGCGGTGCTTTCAGGCAAAATAGGCAGATTACTTCCGGGGAGGCCTTCTATGCGATTGGGCGACTATATTGACGATCACTGTTCGCGGTGCAAGCGCAGCACCGATCACTCCGTTGTCTCCATGATGGGCGATGAGGTGCTGATGACCCGCTGCCGCACCTGCAATAGCGAACACAAGTACCGCCAGAACAAGAGCCGCAGCAAGGAAATGACGGCCAAGGAAGCTTTTGACAAGGTCCTGGCCAGCGTGACCGGCGCCATGCCGTCACAGGAACCGATCCGGCGGAGAAAAAAATAGAATCCTCTAATTTGCAAAATTGAAAACGGAATTTCTTGGTGACGTTACCACCCTGACTCAAGTGTCTCGACAATTTTCATTTCCAGAAAAAACCTGTGAGTTTGGCGGCTAATGGCCCGTTTTCGCACATAATGATTGGTGAACGCCACTAACATGTCAGCCAAAGATCTCATCCACTCCGTCAACAATCAGCTCGCGATCGTAATGGCGCACGCCGAGATGCTGGCTCTCAAAGACCGCTCTGAGGAGGACCTCTCTCGCTGCCTTGAGATCAAACAGGCTGCCTCCAGGATCAACCGCCTCTTGAAGTCTCTTCTTGACTGATTCTATTCCGCACTCGATGGCAATTGTTTTTGCGGCCGTTCATCCTTAAAGCCCCGATGAGCTTGCGTTCTCTCCGCTGTCGCCTTTAATCTTGGTGCGCCCAATCCGGAGAGCACTTCATGATCTTTTTCCAACGAATGATTCTTCCTGTTCTATTTTTAAGCACCCTTTTAGTCTTCGCTCAGAAACGCCAGCCCCAGCCGGCCGCGAACGCCGCTCCCGCAGAGCCGATCAAGCTAACAGTCGATGCCACTCATGCGGCGGAGAAGATCCTCCGTGCGCAGCTTCAGATTCCTGTGACCGCGGGCGAGATGAAGCTGGTGTTTCCCAAGTGGATCCCCGGCGAGCACGGCCCCACCGGTCCCATCACCGATCTGACCGGCCTCAAGTTCTTTGCCAACGGCCAAAGATTGGCGTGGCGGCGGAATCTCGATGAGATGTACGAATTCCACGTCACCGTGCCCCCGGGAGTAAGCACTCTGGAAGCCACGCTGGATCTGGTAATGCCGGCGCCGCCGGAAGGGTTCTCCTCCGGAGCTTCCGCAACCACGCAACTCGTCATGGTGAGCTGGAACCAGGTCCTGCTTTATCCCCTGGGCAAAAAGAGTGACGAGATTCCAGTCGTTGCTTCGCTGAAACTGCCGGCGGGATGGAAATACGGCACGCCGCTGCCGGTGACGGGCGAAGCGGGTGGACAAATCAACTTCCAGCAGGTATCGCTTACCACGCTGATCGATTCGCCGGTGCTCGCGGGCGCGCATTTCCGCCGCATAGCCCTCACGCCAGAAGGCCCGATCCAGCACTACATTGACGAAGTCTCTGACGGCGATGCGGCGTTGCAGATGCCGCAGGCGACCATCGATGCCTACAAGCGGCTCATCGCGGAAACCGGCGCGCTTTTTCAGGCACGCCATTATCGCGAATACCATTTCCTGCTCACGCTCAGCGACCATACCGCGCACTTCGGGCTGGAACATCACGAATCCAGTGACGACCGCATTCCCGAGCGCGCCATGGTCGATGACGACGCGCGGTGGCTCTCCGGCTCGCTCCTGCCCCACGAGATGACGCACTCCTGGAACGGAAAGTATCGCCGTCCTGCGGGTCTGGCCACGCCCGATTACCAGAAGCCCATGGAAGGCGATCTGCTCTGGGTTTACGAAGGCATGACCGACTACTGGGGAAACATTCTGGCGGCGCGTACCGGGTTGTGGAACAAGCAGCAGTTCCTGGATGAAACCGCCGAGCTTGCCGCGGCCCTTGATCACACGCCGGGCCGTTCATGGCGGCCCTTGCAGGACACCGCGGACGCCGCGCAG
>DASTJB010000127.1:0-9380 GCA_035717005.1 Candidatus Angelobacter sp. | reverse complement strand
GGTGCTCGACAGTTGTTAAATGCCTTTGCCGCAGACACCGCAGAACTTTGCTCCTGCAGCGACCGCGCTTCCACAATGTGGACAGAAAGCGCCTTTCGCGGCGGCGGGAGGGCCTCCGCCAACCGCAGCGGCGTTGGTTCTGGGAACTCCGGCAGCCGCGGCCGGCGCCCGGCTGGAATAGAAGAGCCAGCCGTTCCAGCCCGCCGCGCCTATAAACAAGAGCAGGGCCAGGATATAGCCGATGTCCATGTCCACTGATATCGGGCCCTGGGCTTTAAGCTCGCCCCCGGTTTGGCTTTGCAGAACGATCAAAAACACGGCGCCCAGAACGCCGGCAATCGCCGGGGCAATAGCGGAACGCACTGGCGTGAAGCTCAAACCAATCCCGGCCAAAGCGCAAATCAGCGCGATGATGGCCACAGGATGCGCGTCCACACCTTTTTCAGAATTTGAACTGCGCTGCGGCGGTTGCTGGGGGAAGCCGAACGGTTGCGAATCCTCAAACGGCATGGAAACTTTACCCCCAAACGCAAGTTTCATGCCGGAAACGCTGATCTTTATGCCACCACACGAAACAGTAACAAAGGGCAAAAAGAAACAGAGCACGGTCACGACGAACAGAACCGGGGAAACCTTGGTTTTCATGGGTTCACTCCCTGAAGTGGTTTCTTGAGAACCTGATTGGACCCGAATTGTGGGTTTTTAACTGCGCAGCACTATACCATCGAACCGCGGGGAATCCAGTGAATACTTAAGTCCCAAGTTCGCTGGTTTCGCTTAGCAAAAGGACGGTTTCTGCGTCATTTATTTGCCGGCTCTAATTTCAGTTCGTGCCGCCTGGCCTGCTGCACTGCCGGATCAGAGTACGCCAGCGGAAAAGTCTTGTCGTTGTACCAGGCCTCCCATTGGTCCATGTAATGCGGGCTGAAGGGCTGTCCGGATTCACCGAGCACGATATTGAAAGTTGAGCCGTCGAGGTTGGAGAAGTCTACCGTCATGCGTTCTGACGGTCCAAATCCGCGTCCGACCTGTTTGACCGTGTAGCCTCCACCGGACTGTGGCTTGGTGCCGGGGCCGGCGATGCTCATGTGGCCATGCAGAATGGGGAACCCACCGAAGATCGGATGCGTGATGACCACCGGATAGACGTCGCCATAGCGCCACGATTGCAAGTTGGCGGGTCCATCCTTAATGGCTTTTTCGACGGCGGCGTTGAGCAGATCGTTGAAGTTGGCGTAGCCGGGCGGCAGCCAGCGGTCAGGCTGCTTATCGATGATGTTCTCCAGTGCAACGGCCGTCTCCGACCACTCGTAGTTGTCAGCATCGTTGCCCAGCCTGGGTTCAAGCAGCATCTCCCACAAATAACGGCGCGTGCGCACTTCGATGGTGGGCGCCGCGGAATCGGCGAGCATGCGGCCATCCCAGCCGCGCATCACGTCAGCGGCCTGGCGCGTGCGGCTGGTGGCTTTGGAGCTGTGGTCGATGGCGTAAACGAATTTGCCGGCAAAAAAGCGGTCGTACTCGGAAGTGATGTCAGTCTGGATCGCCAGCATGTCTGCCGGAGAAAATTTCCTGCCCGACTTCAGCAGCTTGTAAATGCGCTCAGTGCGATAGGGCGGGAACCACTGCGTGGCGAGAACGTAAGGGTAGCCATCGGGCGTGATCTTCGCGTTGGCGGTGGCGATGATGCCGGAAGGCGGATTGTAGACGCTGGGCATCTTGTCGAAGGGAATGTAGCCGGTCCAATCGTGTTTGCCGTCGGCGCCGGAGACGGGCAGAGTCCCGTCTCCCGCGGCGCGAATCGGCGCGAAACCCATCGCCTGATAGCCGATGTTGCCGTCCACGTCGGCATAAACGACATTTTGCGAGGGCGTAGCGAACTGCGAAAGCGCTTTGCGGAATTGTTCCCAGTTCTGCGCCGCGTTCAGATCAAAGAGCGGCACGGTGACGTTGCGTGCATCGTAGATCATCCATTGCAGGGCGATCTTGCGGGTCTCGCCGGGGAAGAGGCTGCTGACGATTGGGCCATGACGCGTGATCTCGACGTCCAGCGTGACGTCCGGCTTGCCCTTTACGTGGATGATCTGGTGATCGATCTCCGGTTTTTGCCAGCCGGTGGGAGTCTGGTACTCGCCCGCGGCGTTGAAAGTTTCGACGAAGAGGTCCTGCACGTCAGGATTGAGATTGGTGAAGCCCCAGGCGATGCGCTGGTTGTGTCCGACGCTCAAGAACGGCATGCCGGGGAGAGAAAAGCCTTCTGCGTTGAAGTCGCCGGAGTGGAGTTGAACTTCATACCAGACGCCGGGGACGCGGTGCGGCAGATGCATGTCGTTCGAAAGCAGCGGCTTGCCGGAGACGGTGTGCTGGCCGGAGACCACCCAGTTGTTCGAGCCGGGAAGGCAGGCTTCGCAGGCGTCGTGTTCGCCAGGGCTAAAGCCCTGGCCTGAAGAGGGCCCTTTCGCGGCCCATTTGCTTCGCTCACCCCCAGCTAAAGCTGGGGGCTGGGGCCGGTCTTCCACCAGGAGCTGCTCTCTTACCTGCGACACCCTGGCTGGGAAATTCTGAGAAGAACCTTCTTCGCGTGCCGGCGGGTGGTCGCGCCACGAATCCGCGGGGTAAAGATCCGCCATCAGCTCGGGCGAGAGCCTGGCGGCGAGCTTTTCGCGCCAGTACTCGGTCTCAAACTGCGGATTGAGCAGTTGGCTCATGCCGATGCCGATCAGCAGTGAATCGGTGGCGGTCCAGGGGCGGGGCATGTAGCTGAGGACCCGGAATTCGATGGGCAGGTTGTCACGGTGCTCGTCGATGTAGGCGTTCACGCCTTTGGCGTAAGCCTCGAAAAATGCGCGATCGCGCGGCGGAAGCTGCGCGACGACGCGTTCTGAGACGAAGCGAAGGCGCATGATGCGCTGTTGCTTGTCGTAATCAACCCAGGTCTGGCGGGGGCGGGGCTTGCCGGTAACGCGCCCAACCGGCGGCGCCGGGCTGCTGCTGGCAGGGAAGATTTCGGCCATTTCACCGGCCACGGCGCGCCGGGTCAGGTCCATCTGCCAGAGGCGGTCCTGCGCGGTGACGTATCCCTGGGCGAAGAACAGATCTTGCAGATTGGCCGCGGTGAGATGAGGAACGCCATGCTCGTCGCGAATGACGGAGACCGGCGACTGAAGGCCGGAAAGCGAAACCGTGCCGTCCATCTGCGCCAGCGACGAGCGCGCCGCGTGGTAGAACCAGAAGAAAGCCAGAGTGCCGGCCAGCAGGATCAGCAGCACGAGAGCGAAGATGATCCGGAGAACCGTGCCAAAGAAGGTGCGGCGGGAGCGCGGAGCAGCGACAGTGGTGGTGGACATGCGAATGGAATTCTACGGGATGGGATGCGATTAGGCTAGATTCGAGCTATTGCCAAAATCGCGGGAATTCCACCCCAGCGAGCGAAAACCCGGCTTGCCGTGGCCCCGGTTGCCAAATTACCAGGACTGCAAAAGAATCCAAATTGAAAGTGAGCACGCTCGCGATGAACCGCCGGAATGGGGGTTCTCCAATTTGGATTTTTTGGCAATTTTGGATTTCTGGCAATTCTCTTGTCCCTTATAATGAAAATGAAATTCATTTTCATTTGCCGGTTTTGCTGGCCGGCAGGGCTTCTCTCATGCTGCAACGACGGATTGACGACCATGCGCCGCCCTCGCGTGAATCCATGCGCGAGGCGCAGGAGATTTTTTACCGTCATCTGAAGCGCGTGGGGCTGAAGCACACCGACCAGCGCGACGCCATCCTGCGTACCTTCCTTGAGACCCGCGATCATCTCTCGACCGACGAACTGTTCCGGCTGGTTCGGAAAAAAGACGCGAAGATCGGCTTTACCACGGTCTATCGCACGCTGAAGCTGCTGGCAGAATGCGGGCTGGCCAGCGCCGTTCCTTTTCCCGACGGTATGGCACGCTACGAGCACCAGTTCAACCGGCGCAGCCACCATCACATGGTCTGCACCGACTGCGGCGCGTCAGTCGAGTTCTTCTCGCCTGAGGTGACGAAGATAGAGGAAGAGATCGGGCGCAAGTATCGCTTTGACGCCACCCGCCACAACTTCCAGATCTACGGCGTGTGCGAGGACTGCCGCAAGCGGGAGCACCGCATCGGTTAGCGTTGCAGGGGCCCCAAGCCCTCCATCGGTGCAGGTTGTGACCGCGTCGAGCCTCCAACACTTGCTTAAAACTCTCTTATACTTCGTGGGCTTTCGGGTTGTTCATTCTCCTTAGTGACTTATGTCACAAGAAGCAGGTTCACTCTGGCCATATGATGTGGGTGTTTTTGCTCGGATAGAAATTCATTTGTGCGGTTAAGTATTTTCAAGTCGCTGCCTAAGAAGCCATCTGCAGGCGCGCTGGCGGATGGAGAGTTGTACAACCCTGGCGCAGCCCACGATCGAGCTTTGATTGAACTGTTGCCGCAGATCATCTGGATGACCGACGCGGACGGCAACGTAATCTATTGCAATCAGTATTGGTATAGCTACTCGGGCTTGACGCCAGAGCAGACCGCCGGCAACGGCTGGGCGACCATCCTTCATCCCGAGGACCGGCCGCGCGCCCTGGCCAACTGGCAAAATGCGGTCGCTACCCGGACGCCAAACCAGGGCGAATATCGCTTCCGCCGCGCGCGAGACGGAGAATATCGCTGGCATTTGACGAAGGGAACCACCATCAAGGACGACTCGGGAAATGTACTCAAGTGGATCGGGGTCGCTTTTGATATTCACGAGCACAAGCTCACCGACGCTGAACTGGCGAAAAAAGATGAGCAGTTGCTCCTGGCGGTTGAGGCGGCGCGACTGGGAACCTGGCAGTCTGACTACGACAAGGAGGCGCTCACGGTTTCGCCGCGCTTCAAAGAAATTTTCGGTCTTGCGCCCGACGCCGTCCTCCCCCGCGAGGCGTTTTTTGAACTGGTGCATCCGGAAGACCAGGAGCGCGTTCGGGCGATCTCGAGAGAGGCTTTCGGGCGTGAAGCGTCCTCGCTTTTCGAGGTTGAGTTTAGAACGATCCTGCCCGACGGCGAGGTGCGCTGGGTTGCGGCGAACGGCCGCTTCCGCTTTACCGATCCGGCAATGCGGCATCAATTGATCGGCTCGATTGGCACGGTACAAGACATCACGGGGCGAAAGCTGGCAGATGAGGCCCACAGGACCAGCGAAGAGCGGCTCAGGGCCATTCTGGACGCCGAACCGGAATGCGTCAAACTGCTCGGCCGCGACTGCACGCTTCAACAAATGAATGCGGCCGGACTGAAAATGATTGAGGCAGACCTTCCGGAGCAGGTGTTGAGCCGGTCGGTGCTGCCGCTGGTGGACGAGCCGTATCGCGAAGGTTTTAGAAAGGTCACACAACAGGCGTTTGAAGGCAAGTCGGGCAAGTTTGAATTTGAAATCACCGGGCTGAAAGGCGCCCGGCGCTGGCTCCAGACGCATGCCACGCCGCTCTTCGGCCAAGCCGGCCGGGTGGAGGCCATGCTGGGGATTACGCGCGACATCACCGAGCAGAAAACGGCGGAATCGGCGTTGCGCGCCAGCGAGGCAAGGTTTCGCGCCCTCATCGAAAACAGCAGCGACGCCATTGCGCTCTTCGACGGCGACTGGAACATTGTGTACGCCAGCGCCGCAACCGAGCGGATTGTAGGTTATCGCCCGCAGGAGGTGCTGAACAGGAATGCTTTGGAATTCCTGCACCCGGACGATATTCCGATGGTTGGAGTGCAGATGGCAGAGTGCCTGGCGAGTCCCGGAAAGGCAGTCAACTTGTGTGGACGGTTGCGGCACAAGGATGGTTCATGGCGGCTGCTGGAAGGCGTGTTTACGAATCTGCTGCACGACCCTCACGTGCGCGCGGTGGTTAACAATTACCGCGACATAACGGAAAAACTTCAGGCGGAAAACGCCTTGCGCGCTTCCGAAGAAAAGTTCAAACGCGCGTTCCGGTCCAGTCCGGACGCAGTAACGCTCACCACGCTGAAAGAGGGGCGCTATATCGATGCGAACGATGCTTTTTTTCGCTTGACCGGGTGGGAGCCCGCCGAGGTCATCGGCCACACGGCATTCGATCTGGGAATCTGGGCCGATGCCCGGGACCGGGAACGAATGTTGCAGATGTTGCACATGTCGGGCAGGGTGGTTTCTCTCGATACGCGCTTTTATACCAAGACGAAGGACGAACTACTGACCCAGCTCTCCGCGGAAATCATCCCTGTTGAAGGCCAGGAATGCCTGTTGGTCATCTCGCGGGATGTCACAGAAAAGGTGCGGGCGGAAGAGAAACTTCGCGCCTCCGAAGAGCGCTACCGGTCCATCATTGAAAACTCACCTTACGGGATTTGCCAGACCACGCGGGAGGGGCGTTTCCTGATGGTGAACCCTGCCCTGGTGCGCATGCTGGGATATGACAGCGCGGAGGAATTGCTGAAATTGGACTTGAACACTCAACTTTATGCCGATCCTCTGGAGCGCGCGCGATTGTTGCGCGTCACCGGACTGGATGGCGGAGGAGAAGGCGATCCAGGGATTGGACCTCTTGAAACCACGTGGAAAAGAAAGGACGGGAAGTTGATTTCCGTGCGGGAGGCGGTACGCGGGATCTATGACGAGCGAGGCGGACTGGTCAAGATAGAAGGTTTCATAGCAGACGTGACCCAGCAGAGGGCCCTGGAAAAACAACTGCAGACGGCACAAAAAATGGAGGCCATCGGAGAACTGGCCGGCGGAGTGGCCCACGATTTCAACAATCTGCTGATGATCATGGGAAGCCGTGCTGAATTAATCATCGAGCGCGGCTCTGAGAACGAGCGTCTGGTGAAACAGGCCGAAGAGATTCGTAGCGCCACTCGCCGCGGAGCCACCCTCACTCGCCAACTGCTGGCCTTCAGCCGCAAACAGGTTCTGCAACCCGTGGTGTTGAACCTCAACGTTCTACTGGCGGAGCTGGGCAAAATGATCCCGCGGTTGATCGGCGAAAACATTACAACCAAGGTCATCACGGCGCCGAACGCCGGCTATGTAAAGGTGGACCGCGGACAGTTTGAGCAGGTAATCATGAACCTGGCCATTAACGCGCGAGATTCCATGCCCGATGGGGGCCGCCTGGTGATCGAAACCAGCAATATCGAGATCGACAGCTATTATTCGGCCCGCTATCCGCAGGTGAAGCCCGGCCGCTACGTCCTCCTGTCAGTCACCGATACCGGAACAGGGATGGATGCGGAGACGCAGGCCCGGATTTTTGAACCGTTTTTTACTACCAAGGAGAGGGGCAAGGGGACTGGGCTGGGGTTAGCAATGGTATACGGGATTGTGGAGCAGAGCGGGGGCCACATATCTGTATACAGCGAACTGGGTACGGGGACGAGCTTCAAAATATATCTGCCGGAAGCAGCTCTGAGAGAGGTAAAGGACGACGATGAAGAAATGCTGCCCATTCCCGGAGGAAGTGAAACCATCCTGCTGGTGGAAGACGAGCAAGCCCTCCGCCACGTGGGCGAGGAATTCTTGCGGTCGAAAGGCTACGAAGTTCTGGTGGCGGAAAACGGGGTTGAGGCGCTTGAGATCTTTCTCGGCGGCAATCGGCCGATTCAGTTGCTGGTCACTGACTTGATCATGCCTCACATGGGTGGAATGGAGCTGGCACGGCGGGCGGCGGCTTACAAACCGGAGCTCCCAATCATTTTCGTTTCCGGTTACAGCGGGCGGGCCATGTCCCCGGGAAGCCTGGCGGAGCGTCAGTCCTTTCTGCAAAAGCCCTTCAGCATGGCTACACTCGCCAGACAGGTGCGGGCGGTGCTTGACGGCGTGGCCAAAGCTGAGCATTGAGTGCTTTTTCCGCGGTGAGCCGTACGAGCTCATGCGGCTACAATGTTTTCCGTGCTCAGTGTGCGCAGATACCAGGCGGGAGATTTCAGTCGACTGATGGAGATCGATCATTCGTGTTTTGTCGAGGGCATCGCCTACACGGAAGAGGAGATGCGGTATTTCCTGTCGGTGCCGACGGCGATCTCGCTGGTCGGCGTGGAGGGCGAGAAGGTTCTCGGCTTCATTATTGCCGATCGCTTCCGGCCGCGGCGGGCATCGCGCTCTGTGGGAAAGATCATCACCATCGACGTGGCGCCGGAGGCGCAGCACGGGGGCGCGGGCACGCTGCTGATGACCGCGGCTGAGGCGGAGCTCAAGCAGGCCGGCTGCGACTATGTGTCCCTGGAGGTCGCGGTGGACAACGCGCCGGCGCTCAGGTTCTACAAGAAGCACGGCTATTCAGTGTTGAAGGTGCTGCCGCGGTACTACCTGGACTCCATCGACGGGCTGCTGATGGGGAAGAAACTTTAGGAAGTCCGGACATCAGGTCATCGGGACATCGGGTCACCGGAAATAGCAATTACCACTGATCACACGGATAACACCGATTTTCACAGATCTGAAGAATCTAGTTTTGATGATTCTCTGATTTAGAATCCGTTCAATCTGTGTTCATCCGTGGTGAGTTTTTCCGACGGCCCGATGACCCGATGATGCGATTTAATTTAGAATCGCCGTTTTCATGCCCACGCGCACTCCTCTCCGGATCGCCATCGACAGCGGTGGAACCTTCACCGATTGCATCTGGTTGGAAGATTCCCGGCTTCAGATCCTGAAAGTATTCTCCACGCCCGCCGATCCGGCGCAGGCGATTGCCGACGCCGTGGAGAGAATTGCCGCCGGCAGAAGAGAAATCATCGTGCTGCATGGGACAACGGTGGGCACCAACACGCTGCTGCAGCGCAAGGGTGCTCGCGTGGCTTTTGTTACCACGAGGGGCTTTGAGGATTCCATCGAGATCGGCCGGCAGCAGCGTCCGAAGCTCTACGATTTTTTCTTCGAGCGCGAGCCCGCGCTGGCTGCGGCGGAGCTGCGCTTCGGAGTAGATGAGCGTACTTCAGCGGAAGGCGAAGTGCTGCGGGCGCCTGACCCGGAGCAGCTCAGGGAGCTGGTCAAGCTGGTCGGCGCGCAGAGCGCGCAGGCGATTGCACTGTCATTGCTATTCTCATTTGCCAATCCGGCGAATGAACGGGCCGTTACGGAAGCGCTGGCTGGGCTCGGACTGCCGCTCTCGGTGTCGCACCAGATACTGCCTGAATTTCGCGAGTACGAACGGGCGAGCACGGTGCTGGTGAACGCCTATCTTCAGCCGGTGATGCAGAGTTATCTGAGAAAGCTCGAAGAGCGGCTTTCATCCGGAGTCGTGCAGGATCGTGCGCAGGCGAGGGCGCCTGCGGTCCACAATTTTAGAAAATCTCTCGCACAGCCGGGGACACCTCAACAAGCCGAAACCGGGCTTCTTGTGCCGCGCAATCAGGAAGGTGCACAG